>NZ_JANJGQ010000001.1:0-461635 GCF_030847595.1 Pseudoalteromonas sp. 20-92 | reverse complement strand
ATGTCTTTCGACAGCTCAATGAATTCTGAATTTTTTAATATCTTTCGATATTGAATTGACTGTGCCGAATAATTACCGAAATAACTATTCTGTTGGTCACTCAGTTTTCAATTGAGACTCTAATTTGTTTTCCTCGCTACTTGCTCATAAAGAACAAGTAGCTTGGCTGTTAGAACTCAATCTGCACGAGTGCCCACACAGATGATTGCTTTATATTGTTAAAGAACGTTTTGAGCCGCTTTAGCGTCTCAAGGGATGCGAATAATACACCCTTTATTTTTCGAGTCAATACTTAGTTTTAAACTTTCTTTCGATAATTTAAAACCGAAGTTTTATTTAACTCTCTGAGTAGTTCGTGCCTCGCTATGCTTCGTCCGCTGCGCGTCGCCATATCCCGTCTCAGTGGGGTCGCATTATAGGGAGCGGCGGATTTTACGCAAGCGTTATTTACATAAAATAGTAATTAAAATTAAGCCCCAAGCAAGCACACATGATAAGCACAAGTTACCCACAAAACCCTGTTGATAACTCTGTTTTTGAACTTTAAAACTAAACACTTTTATCTTGATGTGATAAGTTGCGGTCACTTTTTTTAACTCATTTATTTAGGCAGTATCCATGACAGACATAATAAATAGTATAAGTGCCCTTCTATGGGGGCAAGTTCTCGTCTACTTATTAATAGCAGCGGGCCTCTTCTTTACTTTTCGACTAGGCTTTATTCAATTTGTGCAATTTCCACATATGTTCAAAGTTATGTTTGGCTCTCGTAAATGTGCCGACAACGAAATTTCATCTTTTCAGGCTTTTTGTACTTCATTAGCTGCACGTGTTGGCACGGGTAACATGGCTGGCGTTGCTGTTGCTTTATATTTGGGTGGCCCAGGTGCTATTTTTTGGATGTGGACTATAGCCTTAATTGGTATGGCTACAAGCTTTGCCGAGAGTACCTTAGCACAAGCTTATAAAACAAAAGACGCCGAAGGCAATTTTAGAGGTGGCCCTGCTTATTATATGCAAAATGGTTTAGGTAAACGCTGGATGGGCGTTTTATTCTCGTTATGTTTAATTTTAGCCTTTGGTTTAGTATTTAACGCCGTACAATCGAACTCTATTGCTGCAGCATTTGAAGTCGCGTTTGATGTACCTAAGTATATAGTAGGCATTTTGTTGGTTATTGGTTCTGGCATCATTATTTTTGGTGGCCTAAAAACCATTTCACGTTTTGCTGAAATGGTTGTGCCATTTATGGCATTAGCTTACCTGCTGGTTGCTCTTTATGTATGCGCCACTAACTTTACTGCACTACCAGATGTGCTAGTGCTTATTATAAAAAGTGCTTTTGGTATTGAACAAGCTGGTGCTGGTGCTATTGGATACGGTGTCACACAAGCGATGATCCAAGGTATAAAGCGTGGCTTATTCTCAAACGAAGCCGGTATGGGTAGTGCAGCTAACGCCGCAGCTACTGCGACGCCTTACCCTCCTCATCCTGCATCACAAGGTTATGTGCAAATGTTAGGTGTATTTATCGATACTATTGTTATTTGTACAGCGACTGCTTCTCTTATATTACTATCTCAGCAATTAGTACCTGAATCTGGTGTTATGGGGATTGAACTTACACAAGCAGCATTACAAGAACATGTTGGCGATTGGGGTACTTACTTTATTGCTATTGCTATATTGTTTTTTGCTTTTACTTCTATTGTGGCTAATTACTCTTACGCTGAAACAAATTTAATGTTTTTAGAGCACAACTCTAATAAAGGTATGTTTATCTTTAGACTGGTGGTTTTAGGTATGGTGATGTTTGGTGCTGTTGGTGAGCTTGGTTTAATTTGGACGCTGGCAGATATATCAATGGGCTTAATGGCCATTGTCAACGTTATAGCGCTATTTATGCTTTCAGGTGTTGTTGTATGGCTTTCAAAAGACTATAACGAACAACACAAAAAGGGCTTAATACCCACCTTTGACAAAAGTAAGCATCCTAAACTTGCTAAAGAGGTCGATTCTGAGGCCTGGAAATAAACAACAACCAGCGAGCTACGGCTCGCTTTTTTAGTTCTAAAATAAAAAGCACTTACATTAAGTCACTCTACCCTTTATAAATGAAAAGCAGTTACGGACGATATGTACTATATAGATATTATCTAATTATCAGCTTAGATAAGACAACCTACAAAAAATAGGTGTTCAATGCCAATAATTCTGCATAAGTGCTTTATTGATTGCCTATTTGGAGTTTTCACCATAACTCTAGACTTACTATTACCCGTGATTTTTAACTTCCAATGAACATGTATTACTAACCAATTCGGTAATTATACCAACCTGCATAAATCTTTGAGCAATTTAACAAATTAAATTGCACTATAACGTCGTTAAAAATTTTTATTTAGAACAACCAGATACAAAAACTTTTGCCTAGTTCTAGCGTAATTTTCTTAACGTTAAATAGATCCTATATATAAGCGGATTGGTATTACTTTATGCTATCAGTACATGAGTGCGTGATCTTTGCTTTCAAGGCTGTTTGCTCTAGATATGTAAATTGCTTTACTGTTTTAAATTATCTAAAGCTCACGGTCTATTTTACGGGTTGACATCATAAGCCTATGACGATTAGCCCAATTCAAAGTGCACAATTAGTATTAGGTGCCATACGTCACTAAGGGTTGTGTGGCTGGTTTATTTGAGACGTTATAAGATTGGGTTTAGAGATATTACATTATGCATATCAAGATAATATAAATCATAGAAATAGTAAATCAGGTTCTTGCTGGGTATTTTTTATATATTAGAAGGTGTATTAAATTTTTTTTAAGCGGAGTACTTAATATAAAGATGGTGCCCGAGGCCGGACTTGAACCGGCACGACTTGTTAGTCGAGGGATTTTAAATCCCTTGTGTCTACCAATTCCACCACTCGGGCATCGAGTTTGCTAATTAAAGCGTGTGGAGTAAATTATATGGAGGCGGAACCCGGAGTCGAACCGAGGTAAACGGATTTGCAATCCGGTGCATGGCCACTCTGCCATTCCGCCTAAATGTGTCCAAATAATTTGGAGCGGTACACGAGGCTCGAACTCGTGACCTCGACCTTGGCAAGGTCGCGCTCTACCAACTGAGCTAGTACCGCAAAATACTGTTTTATCAACTTTAAATTATCTTGGTAAAATAATTTAAAGTGGTGCCCGAGGCCGGACTTGAACCGGCACGACTTGTTAGTCGAGGGATTTTAAATCCCTTGTGTCTACCAATTCCACCACTCGGGCATCGAGTTTGCTATTAAAAGCAAGTGGATAAAACTAATATGGAGCGGTACACGAGGCTCGAACTCGTGACCTCGACCTTGGCAAGGTCGCGCTCTACCAACTGAGCTAGTACCGCATCATATTAATTCTAAATTAACTATTTTATAAATTACACTTGGTAATGCAATTAAACCACAAAGTGGTGCCCGAGGCCGGACTTGAACCGGCACGACTTGTTAGTCGAGGGATTTTAAATCCCTTGTGTCTACCAATTCCACCACTCGGGCATCGAGTTTGCTAATTAAAGCGTGTGGAGTGTTGAAATGGAGGCGGAACCCGGAGTCGAACCGAGGTAGACGGATTTGCAATCCGGTGCATGGCCACTCTGCCATTCCGCCCCTGTACGGGGTATTAACCTTAAGATAAACTTGGAGCGGTACACGAGGCTCGAACTCGTGACCTCGACCTTGGCAAGGTCGCGCTCTACCAACTGAGCTAGTACCGCATTTTATTTATCAGTTATTTTAATTATCACATGATTACTTATGTGAATCATTTAGGTAACTGATTAATTACCGTTTTGTTTATCTCGGGGGCTATGCCCTCTCAACACGGACGCATTCTACAGAGATTATTAAACGCGTCAATACAAAAAATGCTAGTTTTGAACTGTTTGCTTGTTTTTTATCTAAAACGGTGCGTTATTATACATTTAGAGTTAATTTTTAGTCAATTCACCCCATGCTGCACGTAAATATTGCATCATAGAACTCAAGGTTAAAAAGGTCGCAATGTACAGTAGTCCAAAACTTAAATAGTTCATCCACGTATCATATTGCCAAATCAAACCGATAATGGCTAACATTTGTGCAGCTGTCTTTATTTTACCCATATTTGATACAGCGACGTTACCACGCTTACCTTGCTCTGCCATCCATTCACGAAGTGCAGATATGATAATTTCACGACTTATTATAATAAGAGCGGGTATTGTCATATACATTGATTGGTACTGATCAGATAACGCTACAAGTGCAGCACATACCATTACTTTATCAGCAACAGGATCTAAAAAAGCACCAAAAGGAGTTGATTGCTCAAGCTTTCTTGCTAAATAACCGTCGAGTATATCGGTTATTGATGCAAGCCAAAAAATAAAAGCGGCAGCAAAAAAAGCCCAGCTATAAGGCAAATAAAATATCACCAAAAAAACGGGGATAAGAAAAAGTCTAAATGTTGTGAGTGTGTTTGGAATATTCCACATAACTACTTGGATATGTCTTTTTTTCTATATTCGCATGTAGGGCTAGCCCTTGTCATGCAAATGGTTAAATATCTTCTCAGCCATGTCAGGGCTGATCCCAGGAACTTTCTTTAACTGTTCTATATTAGCAGCTTTTACTCCCTGCATGCCCCCTAAATATTTTAATAATGTTTGGCGACGTTTAGAACCTACTCCATTTATTTCTTCTAATAGTGATTGTGTTCGTTGTTTTTGACGTTTATTACGATGCCCTGCAATAGCAAAGCGATGAGATTCGTCGCGTATATGCTGAATCAAATGCAGTGCAGGTGCATCAGAATCCATTGGGATAGTTTTTCGACCACCGTCAATCAATAGTGTTTCAAGACCAGGTTTACGACTCGTTCCTTTTGCAACACCGACCAATAATGGCATTTTAGTGTGCGGCCAATTAGAAAAGTACTGCTCCGCACGCCCCAGTTGCCCTTTACCACCGTCTATAAAGATAACGTCTGGAATTTTGTCTTCATCTACTAATTTGTTGTAACGCTTATTAAGCGCAAACTCCATTGCAGCGTAATCATCACCACCGGTAATACCCGTTACGTTATAGCGCCTGTACTCTTTAGTATTTGGTCCTTGAGAATCAAACACAACACAACTTGCAACAGTGTTCTCTCCCATGGTGTGGCTTATATCAAAACACTCCATTCGAGTAATATCGTCAAGTCGCAGTGTTGCTTTTAATTGTGCATAACGTTTATTAATAGAGTCTTGGGTACTTTGCTTAACTGCAATACTGTTTAATGCATTTTTGTTGGCCAGTTGTAAGTATTGAGCACGCTCACCACGGGTAACTACTTTAAGTATTACTTTGCGCTCACTTACTTGTGTGAGTGCTTCGCCGAGTGCATCGCTCTCTTCTATTTCAAACGGTAATATGATTTCTTTTGCAATACGCCCTGTAGCTCCAGGCGCTAAGTAGTATTGGCCTAAAAATGAGGTTAGGATTTCTTGCTCACTTGAATCTTTAGGTACTTTAGGAAAATACGTTTTACTGCCCAGTACTTTATGATCGCGGATCATTAATAAATGAATGCCATTTAATCCGTTTAAATGGGCAAAACCAACTACGTCCATTTCAGCAAAATTACCAGATATAGACTGTTGCTCCTGCATTTTACGAAGTAGCATTATTTGGTCGCGAACTTTTGCCGCCAGTTCAAAATTTAATTGTAGGCTGGCTGCTTCCATTTTTTTTATTAAATCAGCAATAACTTCGTGAGATTTACCCGTTAAAAACTTACGGACATAGTCAACTTGCTCGCTGTAATCATCATCCGTGACTTTATTTACACACGGAGCTGAGCAACGCTTAAGCTGATATTGCAGACATGGGCGGCTTCTTGCGCGGTAGTAGGCATCTTCACATTGACGAACAGGAAATATTTTTTGCATTAAGCGCAAGCTTTCAGATACAGCTCCTGCACTAGGGAATGGCCCAAAGTATTCGCCTTTAATTTTACGACTACCACGATGAAACGCTAAACGAGGGTGTTTATGGCTCGTTAGTAAAATATAGGGATACGACTTATCGTCGCGTAATAATATGTTATAGCGAGGCTGATATTTTTTTATTAGATTATTTTCAAGCAGCAGCGCTTCGGTTTCAGTATTAGTAAGTGTGACGTCAATATCACAAATATTACTCACTAAAACGCGTGTTTTACTGTCGGTAATGTTACTTCTAAAGTAACTGCTGACACGCTTTTTTAAATGCTTGGCTTTACCAACATAAATAACTTGGCTATCACTATCAAGCATACGGTAAACACCAGGCTCGCTTGATAGCGTTTTGAGGAAATGTACGTGATCAAATTCAGACATAAATTATAGGTTAGTACGACACGTCTATATCAATCATTTTATGACGAATAGCTAAGTGGGTAAGCTCAACATCACCACCTACATTAAGCTTTTCAAACATACGGTAACGATAGCTATTTACTGTTTTAGAACTTAGGTTCAAACGTTCAGCTATATCTTGTGCTTTTTCACCTTTGGTGATCATAAGCATAATTTGCAGCTCACGTTCAGATAAGCTCTGAAAAGGGTTTTCATCTGTACGGCCGGTCACTTGCGCTAGCGCTATTTGCTGCGCTATTTCAGGAGCTATGTATCGCTGACCTGCATGAACACAGCGAATAGCACGCACCATTTCGTCAGAACCTGCACCTTTAGTTAAAAAGCCATGCGCGCCAATTTGCATTACTTTACTAGGAAATGGGTCTTCGCAATTAACAGTGAGCACAATAATTTTTACATCGGGACAGTAACGACAAATCTTTTTAGTCGCTTCTAATCCGCCCATACCTGGCATGTTCATATCCATTAATACGATGTTTGGCGCATGCTGACGGCAAAACTGTACAGCCTCTTCGCCGGTTTTAGCTTCGCCAATTACTTTAAACCCTCGTACGTCATCAAGAATACGCTTGATGCCTGTTCGTACAAGTTCATGGTCATCAACTAAAAGTACATTAATCAATGGAACATCCTCATTTACCTAACAACATGCAATTTAATAAATTAATTTGCCACAGTAACATATATAAAGCGAGACAATAACTAATATTATTGTCTCAACCTAATAGTTTAAGATGATTTTTTATCGCTAAAACGATCAACCCATAATGCAATGATACCATCACCGGTTACATTACATGCAGTACCAAAGCTATCTTGTGCTAAATAAAGAGCAATCATTAATGCAACAGCTCCTTCATTAAACCCAAGCATGCTTGTTAATAAACCAAGCGCCGACATAACTGCACCACCTGGAGCACCCGGTGCTGCTATCATAACGACACCGAGCATCATAATAAATGGCAATATCCCCATTAATGAAGGTACTTCCATGTTTGGCGATAAAAACATAACAGCCATTGCACACGTTACAATAGTAATAGTTGAGCCAGATAAATGAATGGTTGCACACAGTGGTACGGTAAAGTTTGCTACATCTTCTTTTACGTTGTTTGCTTTACTTGATTGTAGCGAAACTGGAATTGTTGCCGCACTCGACATTGTCCCCAGTGCAGTAAAGTAGGCAGGTAGCATATTTTTAACTAATTCGATTGGATTACGTTTTAATAGTATACCTGTCGCTATATATAAAACGCTTAACCATAACCAGTGCATAACAAGCGCTGCAATTAGTACTACACCAAATGTTTGCAATGTATCTACCACTGTGCCTGCCACCGTCATTTCGGCAAATACACCTGCAATGTAAAATGGTAAAGCAGGAATAATTACCTTTGATAGAAGCCCATCAATAACATCACGCCCCTGATCAGACACTTCTTTCAGTGTACCTAGCTCTAATTGGCTCATGCCAATACCAAATACAAAAGCAGTTACCAACGCGGTCATTACCCCCATCAATGGTGGAATTTCTAAATCAATAAAGCTACCTATTTCAGTAGCAACTTCTGCTTCAAACGTAATGCTTCCACTTAAAAAAGGAATAACGGCACTCACTAATAAAAATGCAAGTGTACCGGCAATAATTGTAGAGCTATAAGCAAAGCCGACGGTTTTGCCAAGTAAGTGCCCTGACCCTTTTGGTAGGCCTGCAATACCCGATGCAATAAAAAATAAAATAATAAGTGGAATGGTAAAGGAGATAATTTGACCAATCAGCTCTTTTACTGTGAATAAAAGTTCAACACCCGTTATAGGTACGTAAAGTCCGACTAAAATACCGGCCACAATACCGGCAATTAATTTTAAGATTAACTTCATTGTGATTGCTTAATTGAATTTAGATACGTGTTTTTATCATGTTTTACCTAGCTTGTGTCATAAAACTGTTCAAGTGAAGTTCATTTGCACAAATAAACATCAATTGCACTTATTTTAAGTTAATTTTTAACTTAAATTACTCAACTAATCATCTCTCACTTACTTTAAAAATTTAGTACACACCTTTAATAACTAAAGTATCAGCTATTGTGGATTTTAATTTCACTTAGTTATAAGCTCAATAGATATATGTTATAGCCAAACTTTACTTTAGTTTTTTTAAACTCTCAGTAAAGTGTGTCTATATAGTTAGTGGCAAAGGCTATTAACACGTTGATCAGATTGTATCCAAAGGAACATTATGTCTACTATTTTTGAAGATAACTCACTAAGTATTGGTAATACGCCGCTAGTAAAACTTAACCGTGTTACAGGTGGGAATGTATACGCTAAAGTTGAATCTCGTAATCCTAGCTTTAGCATCAAATGCCGTATTGGTGCATCAATGATTTGGGAAGCTGAAAAATCAGGTCAGCTTGTTGAAGGTAAGGAGCTTATTGAACCAACATCGGGTAACACCGGTATTGCACTTGCATTTGTTGCAGCAGCACGCGGTTATAAGTTAACGCTTACTATGCCTAATACTATGAGCCTAGAACGTCGCAAGCTATTAAAAGCATTAGGTGCAAATCTAGTGCTTACCGACGGTGCTAAAGGTATGAATGGCGCAATTGAAAAAGCAAAAGAAATTCAAGCAACGGCACCTGATAAATATATTTTATTACAGCAATTCGAAAACCCTGCAAACCCTAAAATTCACTTTGAAACAACAGGTCCTGAGATTTATGATGCGCTTGACGGCAAAGTAGACTTTTTTGTAGCGGGTGTAGGCACTGGTGGTACTATTACAGGTGTTAGCCGCTTCCTTAAAACAGAAAAAGGTGTAAACGTTAAGTCTATTGCTGTTGAGCCAACTAACTCTCCTGTTATTAGCCAAACGCTTGCCGGTGAAGAAATCAAACCAGGCCCTCATAAAATCCAAGGGATTGGTGCAGGCTTTATTCCTGGCAACTTAGATATGGATTTAATTGATGGTGCAGAGCTTGTATCTAACGAAGACGCAATAGCTATGGCGCATCAATTAATGAAAAAAGAAGGTATTTTGGTGGGTATTTCATCAGGTGCAGCGGTTGTTGCAGCTAAACGTATCGCAGAAAAACCTGAAAACGCAGATAAAAATATTGTTGTTATCCTACCTAGTGCAACTGAGCGTTACTTATCAAGCCCAATGTTTGATGAAGAGTTTAGTGAACAAGAGCTAGTACAGTAATCTACACATGTTTAAAAAGGATGCTTATGGCATCCTTTTTTATTATTTATCGAAAGATCAGCCCTTAAATATTGCCTCCCTCTTTACATATTCATAATTTAGCCACACACTTTAAAAAGCTTAATCAACAACAATAATGATAACAATGAAAAAACTACTAACTATTCTAAGTGTCATAACTTGCCTATTTATTGTAGGTTGCGGCGACGATGCCAAAATATCTAGCGATAGTCCAGGTGATACAGCAACCGCTTATTTTGATGCACTTTATAACCAAAAAGACCTTCAAAAAGCCAGCAAAATGGCAACACCTAACCTAACTCGCATAATGAAATCTTACGGAACAGCTAAACAATTCTCTCGTAACTTGATAAACATGCAATATGATGAGGTAGTTATTGAAGTCGACATGTCAAATATGAGTTTACGAGAACAATATGGTGATAAAGCTAAAATAAATTTGATTTTTACTGGCACCCTAAATGGCGGGAAAATTGATGAAATGCGCAGTGTTAAAATGCTTCGTAAAAAAGGAAAATGGTACGTAGATAAAATAGTTGCCGACCCGTACGCTCGTTAAAATAAATGTATTACACATAAAAAAGGCCTTACATTTGTAAGGCCTTTTTCGCTTTAGCTAGGGCGTGTTGATCTTTGTGGATTGAAGTTTGTTCAATCTAGGGGCGATTTAATCGCGGCGCGAGGTTTGTAACCTAGTGGGCTAAGTAAAAACCGAGCAACAAAGAGTTAATCGTCCCTAGAAAGAACCCAAATGGCAGCGCATGTTTGGCATTTATGCTGCGTTATCGCCCATTTATGGGGAATAACCACACTACATAGGCTCTGCCTTGCCTAAAAAACAAACAGCCTGCTGCAAATTCAACCACGAAGGGTCAACACGCCCTAGTATTTAAAGTACTGCGCTACAGCTCACCTGGTTGAAAGTTATCAACTGCAATGGCTTTCATTCGTAACTTATTAGCATGATGCATAGCATCAGCATCCGTTTGCTCTAACAACTTATTTTCAAGTGCATAATTTATAGCGCCTTCAATATCAAGCGTTGCAGGTACACTGCCCTTACGCTGCCATTGTTTTAGGTCTTTAAACTGCGCTTGCATATCATGCATAGCTAAAAATGCACTTTCCATTACCCCTGTACCTGCATTTTCATCTACATAACATAAATGCGTTAAGCGGTTTCTAAATACTCCAGGTTGAGTCATACGCTCGCAAATACTTTGCGCTATTTCATCACTTGGTCTGTGGTAATGATTTCCAAGCGGGAACACGATACGTTTAAGGGTAAAATTAACAACCGGATTTGAAAAGTTTTTAAAGAAGCCATTAAACGCTTGGCCAATTTCAAATAATGAGTTCTCAATTGCATATTTTACAAATGGTAAATCAGCTTGTTGGCGCCCTTCGTCTTCATAACGTTTTAAAACAGTTGATGCTAAGTACAAATGACTTAATACATCACCCAAACGTGCCGATATCATTTCTTTTCGTTTAAGCTCACCGCCAAGCATTAACATAGCCACGTCTGTGCAAATAGCTAAGCCTCGGCTCATTCTGCTCAGTTGCTTATAATAAACAGCCGTTTCACCACCTACAGGCGCTTTAGCAAAATAACTACGTGTTAAGCCATGCATAAATGCCATACCTGCATTACTTGCTGCAAATATTATATGGTTCATTAATAAACCATCAAATTGTTCAAGTGCTGCGTCGTCATCTTCCATTGCAGCGGCTTCCATTTCTTTTAAAACAAATGGATGACAGCGTGTTGCACCTTGGCCAAATATCATTAAATTACGCGTTAAAATATTCGCGCCTTCTACCGTAATTGATACCGGAATCCCCATATAACCATGCGCCAAATAGTTATTAGGCCCTACTTGAATTCCTTTACCTGAATGAATATCCATTGCATCGTTCATTACCGTACGACCCATTTCAGTCATATGGTATTTAGCAATCGCTGTTACAACCGACGGACTTAATTTTAAATCAATCGCACCTGCGGTCATTAATCTGCACGACTCCAGTGTGTAAGTTAAACCACCAATACGCGCAAGTGCCTCTTGCACACCTTCAAATTGCCCTATAGATACACCAAACTGCTGGCGTACCATGGCGTATGCCGATGTCATTTTTGAAGCTAAGTGCCCGGTTGCTGCACTTAATGCTGGTAGCGATATACCACGCCCTGCACTTAAACACTCAACAAGCATTCTCCAACCACGTCCTGCGCACTCTTCTCCACCAATAATCCAATCCAGTGGTATAAATACATCTTTACCGTACGTTGTGCCATTCATAAAGGCCATATTAAGCGGATAATGACGCTCACCCGTTTCAACACCCGGATGATCGGTTGGTATAAGCGCACACGTAATACCCAGCTCTTTTTTATCACCTAATAAAGCATCTGGATCATACATTTTAAACGCTAAGCCTAGTACAGTAGCCACTGGTGCAAGTGTAATGTAGCGCTTTGACCAATTTAAACGCAGGCCTATTACTTGCTCGCCATTGTGCTCCCCCATACACACCACGCCTGAATCAGGAATGCTGCCAGCATCAGAACCCGCCTCTGGGCCCGTTAATGCAAAACAAGGCACATCTGTGCCATTAGCTAAACTTGGCAGCCAACGATCTTGCTGCTCTTTAGTACCATAATGAAGAAGCAATTCGCCTGGACCTAAGCTATTAGGCACCATAACAGTGACGGCGGCAGTTAGACTTTTAGTCGAAATTTTTGACACTATCGTTGAATTAGCAATTGCGGAGAACTCACGCCCCCCAAATTTTTCAGGAATGATCAGTGCAAAAAAACCTTCTGTTTTTAGGTAATCCCACACTTCTTTTGGTAAGTCTTTGTCTTTTTGTACAATTTGATAATCATCAAGCATCGCCAATAAGGTTTCTACTTGGTTAGCCATAAATGCGTATTCTTTATCGCTAAGCTCTGGTTTAGGAAAACGGTGCAGTTTTTGCCAGTCTGGGTTACCACTAAATAACTCACCATCCCACCAAACATCACCTGCTTCCATCGCCTCTCGCTCTGTTTGCGATAGCGGCGGAAGTACCTTTTTGAACATTTTAAACGTGGGTCTACTGATCAGATTAAGGCGTATATCTTTAACTGCAAAAATAACCACCACCACAACCAGTAAAATAATAAATACTGACATGCGCACATTCCTTACACATTGAATTAAATAGTAGCTCAATTATGACCCATCTTAGTTTAAATACAATCCTTGCGCAGTGACTCTATTGCCTCAACGCATTCATTCTATTATTCAAAAATTCACTACTATTATCTTTGATCTAAATAAGCTGGGTTATGGATAATAAATCTATCTCAAGCAGCTATTTTCAGCGCTAACTGTGTTGAATTTACTTGCAATAGGCCCGCTGTTGACGCGTAAATTCGCCTTGTTTTCACTGAAAACCTCTGGCTAGAGAAAATAAATTTAAATATCACCATGATTCAATACGTTACTAAATCTCTTAACCAGAGTTCAGGTTAAATAATAAATTAAGGAATATCATAGATACGAGAGATTCAACACAAATTAAAAAGCCGTAACTGCTTAAGATGCAAATGCATTTATAATAAAAAACAGAAAAAGAACTGAACCGTGCAGTGCGATACCAATTCCATTAAGTATGTGATCTAAATTTTACGCCGAAAAATAATTCAGTTCTAGGCGTAAATTGATGTAAATGGTTGTTCCCTTTGCGAAATTTACAACAAAGAAATGGGTTGTTTTTAGCAAGTAAAATAGATCAGCTATTTATTGGAATTGGTATGAATATACGCAAACTTGAAAAACTCAAAAGAAGTACACGCGAAGCAAAATGAAGGCCGTAACTGCCGCTGATAAATAGTGCTAAACGCAAAAGCCCGCTCAATTGAGCGGGCTTTTAGTATTATATTACTAATTTACAGCTGAATTAGAACTGTAAGCTTACATTTGCAAAGTAAGCATCATAATCAGAATCATCCCAGTTATTGCCATAACCTACTTCTAAACCAACATTGTTGTTGAAAAAGTGTTGAGCACCAAGAGTGTAATCATCATTTTTATTAACTGTAACAAAAACCGATGTTGCTTTGCTGAAATAGTAGTTAGATGCTAATTCCCAGTTACTTGAACCGCCATCAACATCTTCAAATTTACCTTCAACAGTTAAGTAGTTACCTTGTTGTAAATCAACAAAGTACTTTGCTGCTACTGCACGGTAATCAAACTCATCATCTGATGTTACTGTAAAGCCGATGTAATCAGTGCTGTTTAATTCGTGGTTATATGCTAAGTCAAACATAAAATGATTGTCAGCATCTTCGAAATCTACAAACGTTGCTTTTAGTACAAGGTTTGGATTAAAGAAGTAACCAGCAGAAAGTTCAATTACATCCGTGCTTGAGCCAAAATCACTATCGATATTATTGTACTGTGCACCTAATACAAAATCTTCTACAAAATACTCACCGCCAACGCGAGTAACATCTCCAAAGTCATTATCACTGTATGCACCATAAACATTTGTTTGCTTATTGATGTACTCAAATTGATCGTAAGGACCTAAAGTCGCTTTTGGAGAAAAATAATAAGTTGAGTCAACGCTCACCGTGTCATTACCATCAGTGTCCATGTATCCTACATGGCTGATTGATTGGTAAGTATCTGCGGCCATTGCAGTGGTTGCAGCGCTTGATAATAAAATGCTCGAAATAATAACGGCTAACTTTTTCATTTTTAATTTCCCTATGTATATTACTTTTTACGCTCTAGCTGTGTTGCTAAAGTCGGGGCACATCCTAGCGCCTAAAAACTGAATCAAAACTGAACGGCAGCTCAACTAACCACCTGTATTTATTAGATAAATTATAAATTATTGTTACTAAATGTTAACTTAGAGTAGTTGCTACATTTAGTCAACAACTACTTAAAATATGCATCAATGAAAAAGCCAATAAATACAATGCAATTTGTACCTAAAGTGCATGTTGACTAATAATTCGATAAACATCATTAATGTTATCGCCAGACTTAAATTCTTTACTAATTGGTGTAGGATCAGAGCCAACCCATATTTTTAGCTCGGCATCTAAGTCAAAATGGCCTGCACTTTCTTTACTAAACTTCGTTATTTTAGAGTAAGCAATGCTCACCATTTCCATTTTAGAGCCGGTCATACCTTGCTTATCAATTAAAATTAAGCGCTTATTAGTAAAAATAAACATATCACGTACTACTTTATATGCTTTTTCTACTTGCTCGCCGTCAATTAATGTATTGGCGAGGATTTTTTCTAAATCAGAATCGTCAACTTCACTTGCATTACCCATAAGTCCGCTAAGTAAACCCATTATACTTTCTCCTGTTTAAATATTTGATTCTCTAATGTATGACCATTAACTAACTGCCTGTACTGCCAGTGTTGTTGATGACAAAAATTCAGTAGTGCAATATCAAGTGGATCGCTCGTTGGCTGATACTCAACTACATATTCTTTATGTTGGCTCATATACACACGACTCACACCTGCAATTGCTTGAAGCTGTTGCTCAACATTTTGATAAGCCTCGCTTAGCATTAATGTATAAAAGTGTTTATCTGTATTATTAGTTTTTGTTTGATGTTCGCTTAGTACGCCTTTATCTAAATGAAGTACCTGTGAGCATAGTCGCTCAAGCTCTGTTAAATCGTGAGAGCTTAAAATAAATGTAGCCTGCTCACTTAATTCAGATACAAGCTCACGTACTTCTCTGGCATGAATCGGATCAAGCCCTGCGGTTGCTTCATCAAGCATTACAATTTGTGGCGCGCCAATAAGTGCTTGCGCTATCGTAACGCGCTTGCGCATACCGTGCGATAAGTCCCCTGCACGCTGCTTTGCAATTTCTTTTAAGCCAACCAAATCAAGTACACGTAGCGCCTCAGTTTGGCTTTGCTTTGCCCCCATACCTTGTAGCTTTGCATAAAAGGCGAGTTGCTTGTCTATGTTAAAGCGGGGGTCAAGTTGTGCGTCTTGCGGTAATGCACTTACTTTATTAAATAAAGCAGCACTACCAGGTTTATGCCCTAATATTTCAAGGCTGCCTTTACTTGGTGCTATATAGCCGCACAACAAACTAAATAAGGTAGTTTTACCCGCACCATTTGGCCCAACAAGCGCCACTGGCGCGCCTTTGTTAATTTCAAAGTCCACATTATTAAGCGCAAGTTTTGCACCATACGATTTACTCAAACCGCTAGCTGTAATTAATGGTCTCATAGTGAGCTCCTTGCAAAAATACGTTGAGCAACGCTTAGTAGCACTGCAGTTTGCACAAGGGGAATAGCCACAGCGCTCAATAATGGTAAATTTTGCCCCGCTAATAGCTCTATTTGCACACCCGGAAATAAATAATCAAGCAAGCCTAATGCGGGTATTTGCCATTGTAGTATTCCCACAACAATACCGCCTGCTGCAAAATATAAAATTGCCAATACAATAGATAAACGCGATGAGCGAGCAAAGGTATTAATTAACGTCATAAGTGCTACAAATGGGCACAGAGTAATCACTAATATTAAAAAGATAGAAAGCGCACGAGCAAAACCACCAGCCAGTAAACTAGGATCTCTAAACCCTAGTACCGCGAGCGTAGCCACAAGCGTTATACCCACTAAGCAGGCTAATACTCCTAGCTGCCCTAAAAAACGGCCAAACAGTATTTCAAAGCGAGTGGAGCGCAGTGATAAAAACCTTAGTGTGCCGCGCTCTCTGTCGCCTACCGTTTGGTCGCTACAAATAAATAAACCAAAAACAGGAAAGCTATACAGGGCTATTAACCAGTACATAGCAAATTCGGCCTCAGGCCAATCCAATAATTTACTTAAACCAATAGAACCTGATATATCACGGGCTATTTGCTCAAAATCGGGCGCACTTACAATGCCTACTGCCTGCCCTATTGGGTAGCGCAGTATTATTAGCCACACCAATGCAAAGGCAGCTAATGCAATAAGTCCACGTTTAGTTAAAAACATACGTACAAGCTCAAATCCCGCTATTTGCGTTAATCGCCCTACGTTTATCGGTAATGGTGTTGCCATTGACTATCCTTAATGACTTTTTATTTTCTGTGTATTTATCCACACTAAGTGTAAACACCTTGAATTACCAGCAAAAAAAAGCTCACCTGTGGTGAGCTTTGTAACAATACATTTAAATGTAACAACATAAATTGCGATATAAATTATAAATACTGCTTATAAACCTCAAGTGCTTGGCTTAAATCGCTAATTAAATCTTCAACATCTTCAAGGCCTATGTGCAGGCGAATAACCGGCCCTAAATCCCAGCCTGTATTTGAGCGCAGCCCTTTCATAGTTAAATTAGCCGTTACTAAGCTTTCAAAACCGCCCCACGAAAAACCCATTTTAATATGCTCAAGGCTATCTAAAAATGCATCAATCGCTTTTTGATTGCCGGTTTTCATAACAAATGAAAACAACCCATTACTGCCATCAAAGTCACGTTTAAAGAACTCATGCCCTGGGCAGCTTTCAAATGCAGGGTGTCGAATATGATCAACAAGCTCATGTTGCTCAAGCCATTTAGCTACTTCTATTGCTGCTTTTTCATGTTGATTTAAACGCACACCCATTGTACGCAGCCCTCTAAGTGCTAAATACGCATCATCGGCACTGGTACATTGCCCTAATAAGTATGAGTTTTCGCGCAAGGTTGGCCAATACTTTTTATTAGCAACAGCCACCCCCATCATCACGTCTGAATGGCCAACAATATACTTTGTTGCAGCTTGAATACTAATATCAACACCGTGCTCTAACGGGCGATAATGCAAGCCATTTCCGTAGGTGTTATCAAGCATGGTCATTACATTATGCTCATTGGCTACTTTTACCATAGCGGGTACATCTTGCACTTCCATCGTAATAGAACCTGGAGATTCTAAAAACAACACTTTGGTATTTGGCTGAATGTAATCTTTAATACCTGCGCCAATAGTTGGCGGGTAGTAGGTTGTTGTAATGCCCAGTCCCACTAAAATTTTATCGCAAAAATCGCGAGTTGGTTCGTACACGTTATCAACCATTAAAATATGATCACCGGTTTTTAAAAACGATAAAAATACTTGGCTAATCGCCGCTGCGCCACAAGGGTATAGTGCACAGCCTTCGCCGCCTTCAAGTTCTGTAATCGCTTCTTGTAGCGCAAAGTGTGTTGTTGTTCCTCGGCGCCCATAAAATAACGTTTTATCGCCACGGGTTTTAGCTGCTTCTTTTAAATCGGCTACAGTATCAAATACAATGGTAGATGCACGCTGTACAACGGGATTTACTACGCCATGTGTATAGGCTTTTTTTCGCCCTGATGATACCAGCTGAGTGTTTTTATTACTTTTACTCGACATTGTTAATCCTTAAGGGTTTGTGCGCCAATGCTCAATTAAATAACGAGAGATAGAATCGGTTCTAGGCAGCTTTAAATGCTCCCCTTCTTCGTGCCAATTACCAAATTGCGCTAAGTCTTCACGGCTAAACCATTTTGCATCGTCTAGCTCTTCTTTATCTACGTTAATTTGCTCAGATGTCGCCTGTGCAAAAAAGCCAAGCATAATTGACGATGGGAACGGCCATGGCTGAGATGCAACATAACGTACGTTATCAACCTCTATGCCTGCCTCTTCTTTAACTTCACGCGCAACAGCTTGTTCCAGTGTCTCCCCTGGGTCTACAAATCCAGCAAGCGACGAATACATACCAGTGGGCCACGCAGCTTGGCGACCTAATAAACAGCGTTCTACTCCGTCAGCAAAGACTTTAGTAACGACCATAATTACCGCAGGATCGGTACGCGGGAATGTAGGATGCTTACAGTTTTCGTTTTCACATATACGAGAATGCCCTGCTTCCACTGAACGGTTTTTACTACCGCAGCGCCCACAAAAACGGTGCGTGGCGTGCCAATAACATAACCCTCTCGCAAGGGCGGCTATTGAGGCATATTTAATGGTTACTTGAGGCCCATATTGGCGAATATCAAAAAACTGAGCGCCCTCTATTAAAGGCGAAAGTACGCTTTCATCCAGATCAGAAACATCCAATGCAAACACACCATGTTTAGCATTGTTTAAACCAACAAAAATAGCACTCGTTAAATCTAAATGTGCCACTTGCTGATACGTTAAATAGCTTACTTTAGGGGTATCTTTAATAAATAGGGTTTGATTATTTTTAACTAAAACCCATTTACTTTGCGCCGACATTTGCGCTTTAAGCCACGATGGGTCTTTACGAAAATTTGAGCCTCTATCTAGTGGCATGTTGCTGTAATGAAGCATGTAAGTCCTTGGTAACTCGTTATGCTTTAAAATTACCATAATCATTTAGCAAACCCAATTGATTACAGTAATAAAAAAGCCTATATAAGGCTTAATTCATCTATTACGGCTTTGTATTAAAATCTCTCATGTTGCAGGCACTTAGCTTGCACTTTTTTAACTATTTTTTACTGTTAAAGTAGCAAGGTATTATCAATTAAATGAAATTGCTCAGCGCTTTGTTTTAATACCTCTGCAGTTAATCGGTCAGCACCGTATACATCGCACGGTACATTATATTGATTTTTTAAATGCCCAAGTAACAAAGCAAAGTCACCATCGCCAGAGAGCAAAATAACTTTATCAAGATTTTTACCCTGCTCTAACATGTCTATTGTTATGCCTACATCCCAATCGCCTTTAGCACTTCCATCACGGCGTTGAATAAATGGCTTTAGCTTTACCTCAAAACCAATCGCACGCAAAATATTTTGAAACTGATTTTGCTTTTCATCTCCTCGATAAATTGCATACGCAAAAGCACATTCAATATTATATTGCGCCTGCATTACCCGCCAAAACGCATTGTAGTCAAAGTTTTTTCCGTAACTCTCGCGGCACGTGTAATAAATATTTTGCACATCAACAAAAATACCGACCCGTGGTTTAGTGCTCTGCTGCTCGTTTTGTAAAGTCATTTAGTGTCCTAGTGAGGATTAATAGCAATTAAAGTAACGTTATAAAATAAGTGTACCTTGCAATTTATATTTAAGTAACCTAAATTAGTTACTTGGCTTTATGTAACCAATATTGGTTACATATTAAAAAGTAACCATTTTGAGGTTTTTATGATTGGTGTGATCAGCGGCGATATTATTAAATCGCAAACAATCCCTAAGCAGCAATACGATGCCATGCTTTATCAACTAGAGCAAAGTTTACGAAACATTTCGGGGGAGCAAACACTTTGGAATATATACCGAGGCGATGCCTTTCAGTTACAAGTTAATAATCCTGAGCTCCTTTTTAAAAATGCCTTACTTGTATATTTACACCTTAAATCGTCAGGTTATGAACTACGACAAAGCTTGGCGCTTGGGCAAATAGATAACCCACGCAGCGATATAAAAACAGCAACGGGTTCAGCTTTCACTCTTTCGGGACAAGGCCTTGATAAAATAGGCAATCAACGCTTTGTTTTTAATATTAACGAGCAGCAGCTCGATGAAAGCTTAAATCTTAATTTAGCTTTTGCCGACGTATTGCTCACTAAAATCACACAAAAACAAGCAAATGCCCTGTATGTCTATTTAACATCACCAGACAACAGCCACGCGGCACTGGCTAAAGAGCTTAAAACAAGTCGCGAAAACGTAACCAAACTACTAAATTTAGCGCACTACCAACTTATAGAGCGCTTTATTAAGCACACACAACACGTTATAGAAAATATAATTAAAGGAGGTGAATAATGGAATTTTCACTTTTACTGGTCGCGCTTATTATTGGCCACTTACTCGCTGATTTTTACTGGCAACCTATGAGTTGGGTAAACGACAGAAATACCCGTCACTTTAAAGCCAGTAAGCTTTATTTTCATGTACTAGTGCATGGTATAACAAGTGCACTCATCATTACCGTGTGGGAATACACCTTTGGGTGACAACAACTAAGCAGTGTTTTAATTACCACGGCGAGCATTATGTTGAGCCATTACTTTATTGATATAGCTAAATCGTATTCTAATAAAGGCGTGGTGCCTTTTTTACTAGATCAAATAGCGCACATACTCGTTATTATTGCGCTCAGTATTTGGCTAACTGATAACAATAGCTTTATGGCTGCAATTAATAATATGCTCACTGATCCCAAAATACTGTGGGTGGTATGCGGTTATTTAATTATTTTTAGCCCCTGCGCCGTATTTATAAGAATGATGTTAGAGCGTTTAACAAGTAACTTTTCAAGTACTGGTAGTTTACCGCTTGCAGGGCAAAGCATAGGTATGCTTGAGCGCGTACTTATGCTGAGCTTTATATTGCTTGACCAATTTGCAGGGCTTGGTTTTTTACTTGCGGCAAAGTCGGTATTTAGGTTTGGTGATTTAAGTGCAAGCAAAGATAAAAAACTTACCGAGTACGTTATGCTCGGCACATTACTTAGCGTAAGTGTGACTTTATTTGTCGGCTTGGGTATTAACTATTTAATCAGGTAGGCAATACAGTAAGTACAAATTACAGGCAATAAAAAACGCGCTACTTCTATTTAATTAAAGAAGGGAGCGCGTTTTTTGTATCAGCATTTAACTAAATTAATTATACCAATTCGCTTAATTAAGTGATCTATTTTGAGGGTGGAAAAACGTGTTGATAGCTAGGCAAAAAAATCGCTATTTAGTTGTTCTAAATGAGAATTTTTCAACGCAGGTAGCGACACGTTTAGCCCCGCAAAATGATTAAGTATTATTGCGGATTGGTATAAACGCCAATATGATCATTAATTGTTATTTGTGCGACGACGGCGTTGGCCATTACCGCCAACAGATTCACGCTTTGCCCATGGGTTTTGCGCGCTGTCATCTGTTTTAGCAGCTGGCTTTTTAGAACCACCACGGCGTGGGCCGGTACCATTACCACCATTGTTCGGCTTTTTACTGTTAGGCTTGCTGCTATCAGATTTAGGCTTATTAAAAGGCTGCTTTTTCTTAGGCTTTTTAGCCGGCAGTGGGCGAGCATCTAATGCGCGTTCAGCTACTGGGTTAATAGGCTCAAAACCGTCTTCCTCAGCACGTGGAATAAGCTCACCAATAAAGCGTTCAATACCGTATAAGTCAACAGCATCATCAACCGTTACAAACGAAATCGCATGACCCGACGCACCAGCACGGCCTGTACGGCCAATACGATGAACATAATCTTCATATACATTTGGTAAGTCGTAGTTAACAACATGCGGTAATTCAACAATGTCTAAACCACGTGCAACAATGTCTGTTGCTACTAGTACGCGTACTTCACCACTTTTAAAACCATCAAGTGCTTTAACACGTGCGCCTTGCGATTTATTACCATGGATAGCCGCGCCTACAATGTCATCGCGCTCTAGTTGTTTAACTAAGCGGTTAGCACCGTGCTTTGTACGGCTAAACACTAATACTTGTTGCCAATCGTTAGTGCGAATCAAGTGGCTTAGCAATGCTGTTTTACGTGTTTTATCTACCGCGTAAACGCACTGAGTAACACTTTTAGCTGTAGTATTTTTTGCAGCAACTGAAATTTCAACAGGGTCATTAATTAACCCTTTTGCTAGTGCACGAATTTCATCTGAAAATGTAGCCGAAAACATCAAGTTTTGACGTTTAGCAGGCATTTTAGCAATTAAGCGTTTAATGTCATGAATAAAGCCCATGTCTAACATGCGGTCAGCTTCATCGAGTACAAGCACTTCAACGCTATCAAATTTAACTGCATTTTGATTATGTAAGTCGATTAAACGACCCGGCGTTGCTACTAAAATATCAACACCTTTACGAAGACGCTGCATTTGTGGGTTAATTTTAACGCCACCGTAAACTACAAATGAGCTCACATCTGAATGCTTAGCGTACTCTTCAACGTTTTCGCTTACTTGCAAAGCAAGCTCACGCGTAGGCGTTAAAATAAGTGCACGTACGTGGTTACTTTTAGCTTTAGGGCCAGACGACAAGCGCTCAATAAGGGGTAATGTAAAACCTGCTGTTTTACCTGTACCTGTTTGCGCTGCTGCCATAACATCACGGCGTTCAATAATTGCAGGAATTGCTTGAGCCTGAATCGGCGTTGGCGTTTCATAGCCCTTTTCTAAAACCGCATTAACCAAAGACTGTGATAAACCTAAACCTTCAAAACTCATATAAACTCTCTTTTAAATAAGGCTACATTAGCCAGTTGCGCGCATTATACCTGTAGTAGCTAAGAATGCATGCCATTATTTACGTTGCAGGCAATTGAGCATAGTTTATTAAAATTAAACCTGTGATCAAGTTGCTCAAAAATGCAAAAAACGGCCATAGGCCGTTTTATATTTATACTTAATTACTCTAAGCATTAGAGTTACTTAACACCTAACTCACGCAAACGTTCTTGCAAGTAGCTATCTGCCGTGTAGCGCTCTGAAAGCACAACATCTGGATGCGGGTGTAAAAATAACGGTAGTGAAATACGCGATTTAGTAGATGCTTTACCCGTTGGGTTAATTACACGGTGAATTGTCGATGGGAAATACCCGCCCGACGCTTCTTGTAGCATGTCGCCGATATTAATAATTAAGCTGCCAAAATCACATGGCACGTCTAACCAACCGCCATCTGTTTTTTGAACTTGTAAACCAGGCTCATTAGAAGCTGGTAATACAGTCAATAAATTAATATCGCCATGGGCTGCTGCGCGAATAGCACCAGGCTCTTCATCACCCGTCATTGGTGGGTAATGTAGGATACGTAACAATGTTTGCTCAGAATCGGCAATCATGTCTTTTAAATCAATTGAAAACTTAGCACGCACATCAGCTGGTGCTTCAGCCTGAACCCAGCTCAACAATGTGCCAGCAAATTCACTTGCTAAACGGTAGTATTCACGTACGTCAGCTTCAAGCTGGGCAGGAACGCGACCTTTAGGATACACATGGAAGTACTCTTTAATGTCTTTTATTGTAAAGCCTTTCGCTACTTCTGATACTGAAGGCGGAAAGTAACCGTCTTGAGTTTCTTTAGAGAATAAAAAGTCGTGCTTTTGCTCTGAGTTAAAAAAGTCTTGCCAATTTTTGTAAATAGACTCAACTAAAGACTGTGGGATTGGGTGGTTTTTTAAAACGCCAAATCCAGTATTTCTTAACGATTCAACAAATTGTGCAGCCGCATCGGGAGCTTTATAATCAACAGTAGGTAATTGCATTGTACGTTCCAGTGAATAGGTTGTGTGAAGTGAGTTGCTTTTAATAGTGCTAAATTACTTATATAAAGTAGCAAAGCCTTCATTATAGCGCTATGCGAGGATAGACAAATGACCTCAAAAACATAAGGACATATGTCCGCAAAGCATAGTCAACGCCACTTGGCTTGATCAAGATCAACTCATAAAAAAACGTTGAATTTGCAAGGTTTAGTACTTATATCTGGTCTACTATTGTAATGTATTTTATTTGTGTAAATAAGGCCCCCCATGCGACAAAAAGTATCTTTTAAAAGCGGCGATTTAGAACTTGCCGGCCAACTTGAACTTCCCTCTGGTGACGTTAAGTTTTACGCGCTATTTGCACACTGCTTTACCTGCGGTAAAGACATTGCAGCAGCTACACGGATTAGCCGTGCACTCACACAACAAGGTATCGCCGTGCTACGTTTCGACTTTACCGGTTTAGGTAATAGTGATGGCGATTTTGCTAACAGTAACTTTTCATCAAACATTCAAGATTTAGTATCTGCGGCAAATCATTTACGTGAGCATTTTGCGGCGCCACAACTACTCATTGGCCACAGTTTAGGTGGGGCAGCCGTTCTTGCTGCTGCTGAGCATATTCCTGAAGTATCGGCTATTACAACCATTGGTGCACCGTCAGATGCGCAGCACGTAGCGCATAACTTTGAAGCACACCTTGATGAAATTAACGCAGCAGGTGAAGCAAAAGTTAACTTAGCTGGTCGTGAATTTACCATTAAAAAGCAATTTATTGACGATATAGCCAAGTACGATAAAAGCCACATTAGTAAGCTTAAGCGCGCATTATTAGTAATGCACTCCCCTATTGATGCAACGGTAAATATTAGTGAAGCTGAAAAAATTTATGCATCAGCTAAACACCCTAAAAGCTTTATTAGTCTAGATAACGCCGATCACCTTTTAACAAATAAAAACGATGCTGACTACGCTGCACAAATAATTGCAACGTGGGCAAACCGTTATGTTAAGTACGACAAAACTAAATACACAGCAAGTTTAACGGGTGGCAATGTACTCGTTGAAGAAAAAGACCATGTATTTACTCAGCACGTGAGCACTAAAGATCATACTTGGCTTGCAGATGAGCCAATAAAAGTAGGCGGTAAAAACTTAGGTCCCGATCCGTATCATCACTTATTAGCGGGGCTTGGTGCCTGTACGGCCATGACACTGCGTATGTACGCTACACGTAAAAACTTACCACTGGAGCATGTAAAAGTAGAGCTTGATCACACTCGCGATTACAACAAAGATTGCGACGATTGTGAGCAAACCGGTAACCTTGAAGCCATTACCCGTAAAATCACCTTACGTGGCGACTTAACAGAGCCAGAGCGTCATCGCTTACTCGAAATAGCCGACAAATGCCCAGTGCATAAAACACTACATAATAACCCAGTTATTGTAAGTGAACTGGTAGAATAACTGCCGTAAAATTAATATAGCGCAGGTAACACTGCGCTATGATTTAACTTTTATAGACCTAATTTTTACTATCTAAAAATCCCTCTACCTCTTTACTCATTCTATCCACCAGCCATTTTGGCCCGCCATCGTACATATCGTTATGGCGCGATTTTTCTATTAGAGTTTGTGTAATAGGAAACTTATCCAGCTCTAAATCATTTAACAACACATTCGCATCAGCTGGGTAATCACTACCGCGTAGAGTAAGTACGCGAATGTTTTTATTGCGCGGGACCAACATGCGGCGATGATCGAGCGTAATAATAGTGCTTACTTCATTGGGGTAAATAGAGCCATATAATGCGGAAATATCACCGCCATTAGAATGCCCAAATAAGGTGAGCTTTGTAAAATCATACGCTGGGTATTTACTCGATATCTCATTAACTAAAAACTTAAGCGTTACTACGCCACGATGCCAGTTTTCCATGCGAGTAGTTAAGTAAGGCTGCTCACGATTAAGACCAGGGTCGCTTTTTAGTTCATGTGCAACTGCTATTGTTAAATATCCACGCTGATTAAACGCATTACTAGCAAACGTATATTCGTTATGGCTAATACCGTAGCCCGCATTAATAAACGCTACAGGGCATTTTACTTTTTCAGTGCACTTAGCATTGTTACTTGGTAGTGTGATATTTATAGGAATAGTGCGATTACGGCTTTGATCAGTTATAAGGCCATCGTTTGCATAGCCTGTTGCGCCGATTACTGATTTACTTATTACTGGTGTACTTAGAGCTAGTGCACTTAATATAAAAAGCTTTTTAAGTGTTTTTTGCATATTTAAACTTATATAAATTATTGTTTTTAATTAAAAATAACTTTTACTTTATAGGTTTGCATTCTCTATTGTCAAACTATGCGATAATAGCCGCCATTGTTTAAATATATTTAGTAAAAGATCCAATAAATGAAATCATACAATAGCATTCAAGAACGTATAGAAATCCTAGAAGGCAAACTAACGGCAATACATGACGAAATCGAAACACTAAAAACCCCTGCTAAAAACAACAATGAACGTATTATTTTTAAGTTCATCGAAACAGGCAGCACAGGTAAAACGAAGGATTTTGTTCGTGAGTTAGGTATTAAATCACCACGTGACGGTTTGTTTTCATCAGGTGACGTTACAAAACTAATTAAAGACGGCGCTGAAGATATTTCACCCGCGTTATTAGCAATCGCAAGACAGCTTGCCAGTGCACGTAATAAAAATGGCCCTAGCCGTTAATTACGAAGTCACGCAGTATCTAGAAGCCCAGCTAAGCTGTCGCTTCTAGTTAGTAATCATATTAAACTAAATTAATCACAAAGCTCTATATTAAGGCTGGTAAGCAAATTAAGTGCTTCGAAGCGATCAAACTTAGCATTCGCTAACATATTATTATTCAAATCTATATTAAATGCTGTCGCACCTACAAAATCACATTTTGTTAGGTTAGTTTGAAAAAACTCACTATCGCGAAAATCTGTTCCTGTAAATTCACTACCGCTTAAATCAGCATGTCTAAAATCAACATTTTTGGCAAAGCAGTGTGTTAGTTTGAGGCCTTTGAGGGTTAATTCAAAAAAAGAACTATTACTGAGCTCGCAATAATTAAAGCTCACCGGTGCGTTAATACTAAGCGTTGGCCAATCCACGTCAGTCCATTGCAGACTATTTAATTTGCAGTGGCTAAAACTTACATCTTCAAGCGAGCTGTAGTTCCATTTAAGTGACGATAAATTACAGTTTTTAAAGTTGCACTGTATAAATCGGCAATTTTTAAACTGCCCGCCTGAAAAGTCGCAATCGGTAAATGTGCACTCTTCAAACTCAGAATTTTCAGTTAGTTGCTCTTCGTGCTGCAAAGCATTAAATTGCTCGTCGAAGTAGTGATTATTATTTGAAATTGACACTATTGACCTAGTTTTTAATGGGCGTAGACGTTATTTTTAGGTAAATCTTTTTTAAGCGCAAGCACTGCAATAAAAATCAAAGCAAATAGTGGAAATAGCGCTAAACAGCCACCCACAAAAGCTAAAACTCCAGGCATAGTACTTTTACGCTTACCTATTTTGTAGCTAATTACAGCAAAAATAGGAATACTCAGCACAATAAAAAAAACTAAAAATTCACCAAGTAAGGTAGCATTGATCGACATAATAATTCCTTTTTCGTCTATTCGATTAAAATACATGTTGCTGTAAATTTAACCACAAAAAAACCCTTAAGCATATAACTTAAGGGTTTTTAAATTTAGCTCAATGAGCTAAACAAAAATTACTCTTCGCTAGGTATCGCTTTTTCAACAACACTAATTGCAAGCTCAGCTAACGAATCCATATTAGGCTTACTAGGCGCGTTAGTTAATAAACACGACGCTTGTGTTGTTTTTGGGAAAGCAATAACGTCACGAATGTTATCGGTACCACATAAAAGCATTGCTAAACGGTCAAGGCCAAATGCTAAACCAGCATGTGGTGGTGTACCGTATTTAAGTGCATCAAGTAAAAAGCCAAATTTGTCTTGTTGCTCTTGCTCGTTAATACCTAAAATTCTAAATGCAGTTTCTTGCATATCTGCATTATGAATACGTACCGAACCGCCACCCACTTCGTAGCCGTTTAATACCATATCGTAGGCATCTGAAATAGCTGCAGCAGGGTTTGCTTCAAGCTCACTTGCAGTAATATCTTTTGGTGCAGTGAATGGATGATGCACAGCATGTAATGTGCCCTCGTCATCTTCTTCAAACATTGGGAAGTCTACAACCCAAAGTGGTGCCCAACTATTAAGGTTAGTGATTTCTAAGTCAACACCAATCTTAACGCGCAGTGCGCCCATTGCTTCATTTACTGTGTTGCGCTTATCGGCACCAAATAAAATGATATCGCCAGACTGTGCATTAGTACGCTCAAGTAATTTTGTGATTACGTCTTCGCTTAAAAACTTAGCCACTGGTGATTGAACACCCTCAGCGCCTGCAGTGTGGTCGTTTACTTTCATCCACGCCATGCCTTTAGCGCCGTAAATACCAATAAACTTAGTGTAATCGTCAAGCTGTTTACGAGAAAGCTTAGCGCCACCCGGTACAGTTAATACAGCAACACGACCTTTTTCGTCATTAGCCGGACCTGAGAAAACATTAAACTCTACGTCTTTAACTAAATCTGCAACATCAACTAATTTCATTGGGTTACGTAAATCTGGCTTATCAGAACCGTAAAGGCTCATTGCCTCGCTGTAAGGCATGATTGGAAAATCGCCTAAATCAACGTTTAGTAATGTTTGCCACATTTCACGGATCATTTTTTCAGTCATACCACGGACTTGATCAGAGCTCATGAACGAGGTCTCTATATCTATTTGGGTAAATTCTGGTTGGCGATCGGCACGTAAATCTTCATCACGGAAACATTTAACAATTTGGTAGTAACGGTCAAAACCCGACATCATCAACAATTGCTTAAATAACTGTGGCGACTGCGGTAATGCGTAAAAACTACCTTTATGAACGCGGCTTGGCACTAAGTAATCGCGTGCGCCTTCTGGCGTTGCTTTAGTAAGTACAGGTGTTTCGATGTCTAAAAAGCCGTTTTCATCTAAAAAGCGACGAACAAAGCTGCTTGCTTTAGCACGTAATTTAATACGGTCACTCATTTCTAGACGACGTAGGTCTAGGTAGCGGTATTTTAAACGACGCTCTTCTGAGTTTACTTGGTTAAAATCAAGCGGTAATGGCTCAGAGCGGTTAATAATTGTAAGCTCAGTACCTAAAACTTCAATTTCACCTGTTGCCATGTCTTTATTTACTTGGCTATCAGGGCGTGCACGTACAGTACCTTTTAGCTGAACACAAAATTCTTGGCGAAGTGTGTTAGCTGAACTCATTAACTCTTCAATATCAGAGTCGAATACAACTTGTACTAAACCTTCTCTATCGCGTAAATCGACAAAGATAAGTCCACCAAGGTCACGTCGTTTGTTGATCCAGCCACATAGTTCCACTTCTTGATCTACGTGAGTTTTATTTAGCTGTCCGCAATATATAGAGCGCATAGTTTTCCTGTCAGATAAAAGGCTTAAACGGTTATATTTATTTGTTTTAAGGCGTGTGATTTAAAAAACAGGTCACCACAATACAAATAAAGCCGCTAGCAATCTAAAAATAATCAAATTAAGCCCTGCATTATACTCAACTAACATTAAGATGCTAGGGCGTGTGTTTAGCTTTGTAATGTTAATTTGCAGCAACCACCGCATGGATTTGGTACACTTGCGCCACGAAGTAATTTATCAGTCATTTATATGTTATATATTGGATGCCCTCAGTGGTCGAGCAACGCATGGAAAGGCAATTTATTTTCAAGCCAATGTAAAAACGCCGATATGCTTAGCCAATACGCCCAACATTTTAACTCAGTTGAAGGCAATACCAGCTTTTACGCTGACCCATCGCCAAGTACCGTATTGCGCTGGGCAAACAGCGTACCCGATGATTTTAAATTTACGTTTAAGTTTAATCGTCGCTTTAGCCACGAGCTGCACCTAACTAATGTTCAAACCGAGCTTGCTGATTGGCTAAACTTGTTTACCCCTATTTTAGAAAAAACAGGGCAAATCATGCTGCAATTACCTAAAGCATTTGGCCCTGGTGACTTACCCAAACTAGCTCAATTTATTAGCCTGTTACCAAAAGAGGTTAATTACGGTGTAGAGGTACGTCATACTGCGTTTTTTCAAAAGGGTGAAGCCGAAATAGCGCTTAACCAATTATTAATGGCAAACAACATAAATCGTATATCGATGGATACTCGCGCCCTATTTGCGGTAAAACCAACAACCGAAGCGCTAATAGATGCACAGCAAAAAAAGCCCCACTTACCGGTACATGCAATAGCTACTGGCTCAGAGCCTATGGCGCGCTTCGTAATAGCCGATTTACAAAACGACTATAAACCCTTTTATAAACCGTGGCTAAGTAAAATAAAACAATGGCTTGATGAAGGAAAAACGCCCTATGTGTTTTTTCATACGGCAGATAACCGAGAAGCGCCATTATTAGCAAGGCAGTTTTGCAAAGACCTTGGTTATGATCACAAAGCATTAAACCCATTTACTGGCGAAAAAGAAGCCCACCAGCAAGCACTTTTTTAAAAGTAAAACGACAGAGAAACAATAATGAGTGAATACGCACGTTACTTTACCGGCTACCCAGCTAACATTGTTGAGCAAGTATTAAGCCTTATAAATAACAAAAAGGTATGTGACTACTTATTTAAAAAGTATCCGCAAGCACACACTATTACCAGCGATAAACTACTTTATAGCTATGCAACCGAGCTTAAAAAACAGTATTTAAAAAATGCACCACCGTTTGGGCGCGCAGCATTTAAAAAGCAAGGCGATATGGTCACCAACGCACTGGGTACACATACGTATCGAATGCAAGGCAAAACCCGAAAGCACGATTTAGCCATAAATAGCGACTTGCTGCGCGCCCCCGAGCCATTATTAAAAGCGTTAGTGGTACATGAGCTCGCCCACTTTAAAGAAAAAGACCATAACAAAGGCTTTTACCAACTTTGCTGCCACATGGAGCCGAGTTACCACCAATTGGAATTAGATTTAAGGATATTTTGTGTGGTAGTGGCGATGGGAGAGAATCCTTATTTATGAGTACTCTTAGATGCTTTAGCTGGACGTTGGCTAGGAAAGTGATTGAAATATTCTTTTGTATGTTTCAAAGTATTTTGATATTGAAATGAATTTTCATAATTGATTTGGTTAATAATAGTTATATCCAATCCAACGAACATAGGGTGATTATAATCAACCGAAGATTTTAAAACAGACAACCGCGGATCATCAATATACATATGAATAACAAGTCCATCATGATAGAAGCGATATATATTCTCACCTCCATTAATATCCATCTTGTGCTTAAATGGTGCTAAATTGACTGTATGACCTTTTGTAGATAACTGAACCAAGCTAATTGGAAAAATAGCTCTATTATCTTCCTTCTCACCAACTATAATCTGTCTAAGAAGTTCAATGTTTTTTGCATTTAAATTAACTTCACTAAATGCCGAAATTTTTGTTACTGCAGCTCTCCACAAAAGGCTAAGAAAGTATTTTCTAATTAATTTGGGTCTTTGAATTTTACTAGTCTGAGGCTATTTAGCTGTTTGGCAGAGTTTGCTTTAAATAAATGACTAGACCAAACCAAACCTAAACCTCGAAGCTCCTCAATAGCTAAGGTATCTAAATACGCTAAAATATCTTCACCTTTTTGGGTCACTATATTTGGGTCATACCAGCTATCACTTGCTTTGCCATAAAAGGGTCCGCGATTAGTCACTTTCTTTTCAATAAATTTATTCCCTGAAATGTTTGGCCTAGTTAGGGATTTCGGTATTATGTGCGACTTTACAAACCTCCCAACTTCTTTTGTAAGCTTGCAATCACCGTTTTCCGTATCAGTCATTTAAAATATCCTTACTAATACTAAAGAGAATTTATATTTTGGTTAATAAAAAACGCGATATCAAATCGCGTTTTTATGGGTCGTATCAACCTACTAAAAGCTGATAGCGAAGAGTTGATAGAGCAAACATTGGGTTTCGTTTCACTCAACCCAACCTACATAAATAAACTTAAAGCCCTAAGCCTGCCATGAAGTCGTCATCGTCGTCATCTTGTCCAGAAGACGCAGCTGCTTTAGATTTTTCAGCTTGTTGTTTGGCTTCATTTTCGATAATGTCATCAGGGTCTATAGCTTCTACAATGTCAAAATCATGCAGTTTAATAAACTCAGTTTTATCCATAGCAAGTTCTAGGTAAAAGATATTTTGCTTACTGGTAGTAAATGTTACGCGACGTGCTTGTGGGCGATCCATCGTGGTATCTACCGATATTTGCACTTGTTTGTTAATTGCCATCATTTTTGGCTGATTTTGCGTAATAGAAGTGTGTAATTGTTCGCGTACTTTAGATGTAAAGTCGCCAACAATTTGGTTCATTAACTCACCTAATACGTTAGACACATCGTCTGATAAATGGCTATGCGCTATTTCTTCTTCTGGCATCCCCATATTACGCATATAATCGCCATAAATTTCCATTGCTGCTTGCGAGGTGAAGTTAGTAATTACCAATCCGGTAAAGCCACCATCAAACAAAACAAAGCAACCAATATCTGGGCGCATACATGTTCGCGTTATTTTTTGTACCATTGCAGAATAGCTAATGCTGTTGCCGCTGGCTGAGGTAAGTACGCCTGTTACAGAATGACACAGGGTTGCTAAAATATCGTCGGTACTAATCACCTTACTTTTACTCATTTAATAATCTCTTTTTGTGCTTATTATTCATAATTCTAGTCAAGCTACTGAATTTATCACTGACTATCCAGTATAAAATGTTAAAATAACACTATTATTTTAAAAGAGACTGCTTTCGTGACCATAAAAGACAGTATTTATGCCTCTGAGCAACAAGTAAAAGATTTTAGCTTTGACCAAAATGTAGTCGAAGTATTTCCCGATATGATTCAACGCTCAGTACCGGGCTACGCAACTATTGTCAGTACAATGGGTAAACTCGCCGGTGAATACGCGCAAAGTAACTCAAATCTTTATGATTTAGGCTGCTCACTGGGCGCCGTAACACTTAGTATGCGCCGTAATATTCGTACCGATAACTGCCATATAATAGCGGTAGATAACTCTCAAGCAATGGTTGAACGTTGTAAGGTACATTTACAAGGTTTTAAATCAGATGTGCCTGTTACTGTTACTTTAGGCGATATTAACGAGCTTGAAATTCAAAACGCGTCGGTAGTAGCAATGAATTTTACGTTGCAGTTTATTCCACACGCGCAGCGCCAAGCTGTGCTTGAAAAAATATATGCTAATTTAAAACCTGGTGGTGTATTGCTGCTAAGCGAAAAAATTAAAGCTGAAAATGAGCAATGCGACAATTTATTGATTGATTTGCACCACGACTTTAAACGACACAATGGTTACTCTGAGCTTGAAATAAGCCAAAAGCGTACCGCCATCGAAAACGTTATGCGCCCAGATACACTAAGCGCTCACTTTACTCGCTTACAAGATATTGGTTTTAGCCAAACTCAAGTGTGGTATCAATGTTTTAATTTTTGCTCAATGGTAGCAATTAAATAAAGAGAGTCATCCATGTCTCAATGGTTTAACCAATTTTACGCATCTATTGCACAAAGCCCACTTAGTCACTGGCTAGAAACACTGCCTGCACAATTAAAACATTGGCAAAACGAGGCTAGCCACGGTGATTTACCTAAATGGCAAAAAGTACTTAAAAACTTGCCTGAGGTTTCAACAAGCCATGTTGATATTTCTACTAAGGTAGAAATTGGCGCACCAGGGGAGATGAGTGATGGCGAGCAAAAGCAAGCCATGCATTTATTAAAACGCATGATGCCATGGCGCAAAGGCCCGTTTAATGTGCACGGTATTGAAATAGATACAGAGTGGCGCAGTGATTGGAAGTGGGACAGACTCCTGCCTCATATTGAGCCATTAAAAGGCCGCACTGTTTTAGATATTGGTTGTGGCTCAGGTTATCATTTATGGCGTATGCGCGGTGAAGGCGCAGAGTTTGTCGTGGGTATTGATCCATCTGATTTATTTTTATGTCAGTTTCAGGCAATTAAACACTACAACCCAGATGAAAACGTGCATTTACTGCCACTCGGCGTTGAAGCATTACCCGAGCTTAAAGCGTTTGATACGGTTTTTTCGATGGGCGTACTTTATCATCGTCGCTCACCTATCGACTTTTTAGCACAATTAAAGGCGCAGCTTCGCCCAGGCGGCGAACTCGTACTTGAAACCCTAGTAATTGAAGGCGATGAAAACACAGTATTAGTCCCAACTGATCGCTACGCTAAAATGCGCAACGTTTGGTTTATTCCAAGTACTGCAGCATTAAAACTGTGGATGGAACGCGTTGGCTTTAAAGATGTGCAAATAAAAGATTGCGCTATTACCACGCTTGAAGAACAACGCAAAACCGATTGGATGGAAAACGAATCGCTAATCGACTTTTTAGATCCAAACGACACAAGTAAAACAATTGAAGGCTACCCTGCTCCACTTAGAGCAATATTAACTGCAAAAGCATAGCGGTTAATTTAACGCCTTAAATACTAAAAAAACGCCTGGGGGCGTTTTTTTGTTTATTTAAACAACAAGCAGCGGACAAGTGTCCTTGTTTATTATTTCAAAATTACATTTGCGCTAGCCGCGACCTTGCAATTGTTGTAAAATACGCGCGTTTCTAAGCAACCCAAAACAACTATTTTGAGGAAAACCTGTGAGCGAACAAAAACAGTCTCTAAGCTATAAAGACGCGGGCGTAGATATCGACGCTGGTAATGCACTTGTTGAGCGTATTAAAGGCGTAGTTAAAAAAACTCGTCGTCCTGAAGTAATGGGCGGAATTGGTGGTTTTGGCGCACTTTGCGAAATTCCTGAAGGCTACAAGCAACCAGTATTAGTTGCAGGCACAGATGGCGTTGGTACTAAACTACGTTTAGCAATCGACTTAAAAAAACACGATACGGTTGGTATTGATTTAGTTGCAATGTGTGTAAACGACTTAATTGTTCAAGGTGCTGAACCCCTGTTTTTTCTAGATTACTATGCAACGGGTAAACTAGATGTAGACACAGCAGCTGACGTAGTGACAGGCATTGGCAAAGGTTGTGAAATTTCAGGTTGTGCCCTAATTGGTGGCGAAACAGCTGAAATGCCAGGTATGTATGATGGTGAAGACTACGACATGGCAGGCTTTTGTACAGGCGTTGTAGAAAAATCAAAAATTATTGATGGCACAAAAGTAGCAGCAGGCGATCAGCTTATTGCACTTGCTTCAAGCGGTCCTCATTCAAATGGCTTCTCTTTAATTCGTAAAGTACTTGAAGTGTCAAACGCTGATACCAGCGCTGACTTTGAAGGTAAAACATTAGGCGAAACTCTACTTGAGCCTACGCGTATTTACGTAAAACCTTTACTTGAGTTATTCAAAAACGTTGACGTACATGCGCTTTCGCATATTACTGGCGGCGGTTTTTGGGAAAACATTCCACGCGTATTACCCACTTCAGCAAAAGCTGTAGTTAAAGGTGATAGCTGGCAGTGGCCACCAATTTTTAATTGGTTACAAGAAAACGGCAACATTACTACACACGAAATGTACCGTACATTTAACTGTGGTGTAGGCATGGTTTTAGTAGTCCCTGCAGACAAACTTGAGCAAAGCTTAACAATGCTAAAAGACTTGGGCGAAAATGCATGGCACCTTGGTGAAATTCAAGATGCAGCAGCTGGCGAAGAGCAAGTTGAAATTGTAGGTGGTGCTAAGTAATGGCACCGACTCGTCTGGTAGTTTTAATCTCAGGTAGTGGCTCTAATTTGCAAGCCATTATAGATGCCTGCGAACGTGGCGAGATAAACGGACATATAGCGGCTGTTATTAGTAATAAAGCAGACGCTTATGGCCTAGAACGTGCAAAACAAGCAGGTATTGCTACAAAAGTGCTCAGTCATAAAGATTTTGACTCGCGCGAAGCGTACGATGCGCAATTAATGAACGTTATCGACTCTTTTATGCCAAATCTAGTTGTATTAGCTGGATTTATGCGTATTCTTACTCCTAGCTTAGTGCAAAAATATGTTGGAAAAATGTTGAACATTCATCCATCTTTGTTGCCTAAGTATCAGGGGCTGAATACCCACCAAAGAGCAATTGATGCAAAAGATAATGTTCATGGCGTAAGTGTTCACTTTGTTACTGAAGAGTTAGACGGCGGTCCCGTTATTCTTCAGGCGCAAATACCTGTACTCAAGGATGATACAGCAGAAACATTAGCAAAACGCGTGCATGAGCAAGAGCATGTAATTTATCCTTTGGTGGTCAAGTGGTTCAGTGAACACAGACTTACTATGGAAGCAGATTATGCAGTTCTTGACAAAAAACAACTTCCTGCACACGGCGCGCACTACCCACAATAAAAAAATAAGTGCCCTGTTGTTATGTGCGGGCGCTTTACTTCCAACTAGCCTAATTGCAGGCGAATTGACCCAATATCAAGCTAACTACGATATTTTACGCAAAGGTAAAAATCATGGTGAGGCTGTTCGTGAGCTCAAAAAAATGGGCGACGATACTTATGAACTAACATACCACAGCAATATTGAGTGGATGATTTTCTCTGATTCTCGTGAAGAAACATCAAAGTTTACCTTTAAAGATGGCAAGGTTACCCCGCATCATTACAATATGATCCGCACCGGTACAGGCCCAGATAAAGATTATAAAATTGATTTTGATACAACAAACAAAGTAGTGACTAGCAGCGCTAGCGAATACCCACTTAAGTGCGAATGGACTGATGAATTTCAGGATGCTATTTCATACCAAGTGCAAGTGCGCGAAGGGTTGAAAAAAGGCGAAACGAGCTTTTCATTCCCGCTTATAGACAAAAAAGGTAACCGCCGCGACTACAACTTTGAAGTTGTTGAAAAAGAGATGATCTCTCTACCTATCGGTAATGTAGAAGCCATTAAAGTTAAACGTTTATACGATAACGATAAACGCCAAGCAATTGCATGGTTTGCGCCAGAAATGGATTACATGCTGGTACGTATGTGGAAAGGCGAAAAAGGTATGGAGCAGTTTGAAGTTCAAATGAATTCATTTACTGTTACTGCACCAACAGCTATTGCGCCTGCTACAGCACAACAACCTCTAGAAGCTAACTAAATTTAATTAAACCAAAGTTAATATTTAAAATAGGTGGGCTAAATTAGCTCACCCATTTTAAACAATGCAAATTCCCCCGGCTCCATTTTTTGCCAACGCTCATCATTCGTCAAAGGCCTTGTGGCTATAACTGTTACTACATCGTTTGGTGTGGTCTCTTGTTGAAAATCGACCACCATGTCGGCATCAATCAACGTTGCTTTACCAAATGGCGCACGGCGCGTTATGTAATGTAAGTTATTAGTGCAATAGGCTAAAACAAATATGCCATCGGTTAGCAGCATATTAAATACGCCTTTTTCACGAAGGGTATGCGAAAGCTTAGCGGCGTATCTAAAAACCGACGCCATATTAGATGGACGCTTTGGGTATTTTTCGCGAATTTTATCAAGTAACCAACAAAAAGCGAGTTCGCTATCGGTGTTACCTACTGGGCGATAGTACTGTGGTTTTAAATCGTGATAATTAGATAGCTGCCCGTTATGAGCGTAAGTGATTTCACGCCCCCATAACTCTCGCGTAAAAGGATGAGTATTTTCAAGGCATACTCTACCGCGGTTACCTTGGCGAATATGGCTAACAACCGAGACACTTTTAATTGGGTATGCTTTAACGAGCTTTGCAATTTCAGATTGATAACTCGGCTGCGGATCTTTAAAGGTTCTACAGCCTTTACCTTCGTAAAATGTAATACCCCAACCATCTTTATGTGGTCCCGTGTTTCCGCCACGCTCTAAAAGGCCTGAAAAACTAAAACAAATATCGGTAGGCACATTGGCTGACATGCCAAGTAATTCACACATTAATAAAATAACCCTCAAAAACCATACATTAAAATAAATAGCGTTATATTTGTGTATTAAGCGTACACTAATTTGCAGCCCACTATAACGGCTATATTTACTTAAAAAGTGTCATTTTGCTATTAGATTTATTTATTTTTACGTTAACACTGCTTACGGCTAATGCTTTGACTATACGATAGTTATTAAGCCTCCCTCTATCGGGTAAGTAAATATCGTATTTAAGTTACTTTCTACTACAATTTAACATCGTTATGTACTTGAAAATTACTGTGACTAGCGCTACTCTAAGTGAGGTGGTCTGACCTCTATTAAGGAATAAAAATGACACTCATATTTACACTCGGTTTAATCGTGCTGCTTTGCACAGCGATTTACCACAGAGCGAGTTGGAACACAGCACTTGGTGTTTCTGCCGCAACCCTACTTATAGGTACCTTCGCCGGTGCTTTTGGTTTAATTAGCTGGTTGATCTTTTTGATCATCGCGGTTCCTCTTTCTGTTACTGGCCTTCGTCAGCAATATATCATCAAGCCTATTTTTGCTGTGTTCAAAAAAGTAACGCCAAGCATGTCTGATACTGAAAAATCAGCTATTGATGCCGGTACAACTTGGTGGGAAGCTGACTTATTTTGCGGTAATCCAGATTGGAAAAAACTTCACCAATACCCAGTTCCTAAACTTACTATTGAAGAGCAAGCCTTTGTTGATGGCCCTGTTGAAGTAGTATGTGGCATGTTGGACGATTGGGAAGCAACGCACGAACTAACCGACCTTCCTCAAGATGTATGGCAATATCTAAAAGATAATAAATTCTTTGCCATGATCATCAAAAAAGAATACGGCGGTTTAGAGTTTTCTGCATTTGCACAGTCATGTGTACTTCAAAAACTAACAAGTAAATCAACATTACTTTCGTCAATTGTTGGTGTACCGAACTCTTTAGGCCCAGGTGAATTATTACAACACTATGGTACAAAAGAGCAAAAAGATCATTACTTACCGCGCTTAGCGAGCGGTCAAGAAATTCCATGTTTTGCGTTAACTTCGCCAGAAGCGGGCTCTGATGCAAGCTCAATTCCAGACTACGGTGTGGTATGTAAAGGGCAATGGAATGGTGAAGAGGTTGTGGGTGTTAGTTTAACGTGGAATAAGCGTTACATTACACTTGCCCCAGTTGCTACCGTACTTGGTCTTGCGTTTAAGTTACAAGATCCAGATGGCCTAATTGGCGACAATAAAGAGCCAGGCATCACCTGTGCACTTATCCCAACGGACACTCCTGGAGTTGAAATTGGTCGTCGACATTTCCCGCTAAACGTACCATTTCAAAATGGTCCTACTCGCGGTAAAGACATTTTCGTACCACTTGATTATATTATTGGTGGTCCAGATATGGCTGGTCAAGGCTGGCGCATGCTGGTTGAGTGTTTATCGGTTGGTCGTGCAATTACATTGCCGTCAAATTCTGCTGGCGGCATTAAAATGATTGCCGTTGCAACGGGTGCGTATAGCCGCATTCGTCGCCAGTTCCGTTTACCTATTGGTAAAATGGAAGGTGTTGAAGAGTCACTAGCAAAACTTGCTGGTTACGCTTACAGCTCTGATGCTGCGGTTAGTATGTCTACAGGTGCGGTTGATTTAGGCGAAAAGCCATCAGTTGTTTCTGCCATTATTAAATACCACCTGACAGAGCAAATGCGTGATGCAACTATTCATGCAATGGATGTACTTGGCGGTAAGGGCATCATGCTTGGGCCAAATAACTATTTAGGTCGTGGCTATCAAGGTGCACCTATTGCCATTACCGTTGAAGGTGCAAATATCTTGACCCGTAATATGATTATTTACGGTCAAGGTGCAATTCGCTGTCATCCATTTGTACTTACCGAACTAGGTGCGTGCGAAATTGAAGACCGCGAAGAGGCGCTTAACGTATTTGATAAAGCGCTAATGGGTCACATTGGTTTTACTATGTCGAACCTTGTCCGTACAAAGTGGCTTGCACTGACTGGCGCTCGTTTTACAAGTGTGCCGTACAACGACGAAACCGCTGAATTTTACCGTATAGCGTCGCGCTTTAGTGCATCACTTGCTCTTATGTCTGACATTAGCATGGCAGTATTTGGTGGCTCACTTAAACGTAAAGAACGTATTTCAGCACGTTTAGGTGACTTACTTAGTTACCTATACTTAGTATCTGCAACGCTTAAGCGTTACAACGACGAAGGCCGTAAAAAAGAAGATTTTGCTCTAGTAAAATGGAGTTGCCAAGATCACCTTTACCATTGCCAACGTGCACTTGCTGATTTAATTAATAACATGCCTTCGGCTCCACTACGTGCCGTGTTAAAAGTATTGTTATTCCCGTTTGGTCGCCCTGTTCGTAAACCAACTGACCAGCTTGAGCATAAACTTGCGCAACTATTACAAGTACCTAGTGAAACGCGTAACCGCTTAGCAAGCTACGTATACTTAAAAAATGAGCCGCTTAACCTTGTGGGTCGTCAAGAGCAAACGCTTAAAGACATCCTAGACGTTGAGCCATTATTTGAAAGAGTATGTAAAGAGAAAGGCCTTAAACTGCCATTCTTCCAGCTTGATAAAGTAGCGCAAATGGGACTTGAAGCCGGTATATTAAGCCAAGCAGAGGCTGATAAACTAGCTGCCGTTGAGCAATCTCGTTTAGATGTTATTAACGTTGATGACTTTGACCCTGCTGATTTACTTGCAGGCAAAGCAGCACGAAATAGCGTTAAAAAAGAAGCTGATGCTGCTTAACTAAGTAAGCATTTGAATACTAAAAGCCAGCGCCTAATGCGCTGGCTTTTTTGTGTAAAATCAATTCTTATATATCAAATCGCACATTTCAAGCAATCAAATACTCGACGAAAAGTGTAAATTAGCGCTTAGTTATCAATCGCTTCCATGCTAAAACTATGCCTGTATACACTAAAAAACATGCGAGCAATGATGCCAAACCAGCTAATGTTTGCCCTAAAAAACCAAAGTATTCACCGGTATGTAAAAATCGAGATGTTCCCCATGCTTGATCACCTCGCGTCCAATCCGATTTTTTTAGCGTTTTAGTTACATCCCCCGTGCGAGTATCTAAAAATAATGAATACGCATATTCTTGACGATTCCCTATACTGGTATCAATATAAAAACGTGCTTCGTGTTTTTTGTCACCTAATTCTAACCACATTGAATACCAATCAGCGGCACCATTGTTAATTGCATGTACTTTAGCTTGTTGAAATAAAGTATCGTACAGTACTTCATCTGCCGATAAATCGAATACTGGTAGATGCTTTTCTCGCTCGGGTACGTTTTGCCCAAACGCGCCATATAACGCTTTATTCGCCCAGTCAAAATGAAACAAAGTAGCCGTTAATGACAAAACGAGTAAAACCGGTAAACACCAAATCCCAAAAACTAAATGCCACTGCCTATTTCGATGATGTGATGATTTGTAACTCTTTGCTAGTAATAAGTATCCTTTTAACGCAGAGCGGTTAAATCGCTTTGGTAACCACAGATAAGCACCCGATAGTAATAAAAAGATAAAAAATAGATTAGCGTAGCCATTTATATTTTTACCAATCACCTGCGAATCGCCATGCAGTAATAAATAACGATGTATATCAGTTACAACGTGAAAAAAGTCAGCCGCCAACCCCTCTCCTTCACGAAGCACGTCTCCTGTATAAGGGTGTAATAAGTAGCTATGCTTTCCAGCCCAGGCAGGAATGGCAGCCCCTTCTCGATTAACCCAACGAATATAAATATGTGATTGACTCGGATGCGATTTTCGCAAAATATCCACAACATCATCAGCCGATAGTCGCTGTTGAACATAGGTGTTATTTACAGTAAATCGCATTTCATCTAGCTCAACAATCTGTCGTTCATAGGTTAATAGAAAACCCGTGAACGACATGCTAAAAATAAATAAACCGGCGATTAGACCTATAATTAAGTGGGCCCAAAAGACCCACTTTTTAAATAGTTTTAAGAACATAAAATAAGTTACTTATTCTTAAAACTGGTAGGAAATCGATAAGCGAATATCGCGCCCAGATTCGTATGGACCAACAACAGTACCAAATACTTCACTGTAATCACCCACACTTGAATGATCGATATATAACTCATTAAATAAATTAGTAACAGCAACATTCAATAATAATGAATTCGTCACATTCCACTGTCCATATAGATCAAAAGTGGTATAGCTTGGTTTATTTAGGGTATATAAAGAATCGGTCCAACCAAGATCAACGGCTTGATGAAGAGTATCAATATCAAGCGAATCGACTTTAGTTACACTAAAACCAACCTTTGCATCGGTGTTAACATCGTAATCAACGCCGGCAACCCATGTATTACCTCTGCTATTACCTAAACCGACAAACTCATAACCATTAATATCAATTGCATCATAGCTTACAGTATATAGACCATTACGAGGGTCAAGCTCTGTATCAGTAGCTGAAAATCCAATGAAGAAATCAAATGAATTTAAGCGATATGCTAGGTCAAACTCAAACCCTTTAGTATCTAACGTGCCTATATTGTTATAAACCGAGTCTCCTTCATATCCTTCAAATATCACATCATCTAAAGAAGAATTGTAAATACTGGCCTTAGCGGATAAATTTTCACTTGTGTACGTTATGGATGCCTCAATATTGGCGACTGTCTCAGGTACTAAACTTTCATCCGCCACGGGAATATCTGAGCCATCATATAAATATCCATCGATGGTAAAGCCATCGCCTATTTGTTTTCCACGCGCAGTTTCAGCATACCCAAGCCCTACTGTCCAAGCATCATTTATGTCGTATGCTAAACCTATATTAAAACTTACTTCACTATCGTCTAAACTCGATGCACTTTCTGTAATTGCAGTGCCATAATATTCATCTAATAAGATGTCTTGTTTAAACTTATAACTATCAAAACGCACCCCATAGCTCAGTAAAAGTTGTGGGGTAATATCACTATAACCTTGCGCATAAACCCCAAGTACACTGCCTTGTTCTGCATTTTCTTTTGTACCTGCTGCAGATCCGCTCGACACTTCATCGTTTCTATAATCAACACCATAAATAAATTTATGTTCATCAATAATACTTGTATTGCGAATATCTAAGCCATATGTATCAATGTCAGCAAGCCAAGCAAAACGACCACCATTAAAAGATGATTCGGTTTTGTATGCTGTCGCTTCTAAATACAATAAGTTATTGTGAGAAAATATATAATTAGCAACGTAAGTATCTCGTTTTGCTTCGCTTGGGTACAAAGCATCACCTTCTTGCACCGCCCAGTTAGGACGTGCCGAAAAATCCCCTTCTTCGTCGCGTTTTTCAATACTTAACGATAAATGATGATTATCTGCTAACTCACCACTGACTTTAATAAACATCATATCTTGATCAGCAGCTGTACCATAAATAGTATCGCCATCACCATCTTCCATGTTATCGCGATCCACAGTACTGAAATATCCTAATAACCCCCATGTATCACTTAATTTACCGTATACACTGGTACTGAAACGCGTGCCGTCATTTGAAAAATAACTTGCTTTAACACGCCCACCAAATTGTTCACCTTGGTTAAGTAGGTCTTGTGCGTCTTTAGTTTTAAAGCGTATAGAGCCACCAATCGCACCAGGACCACTTGTTGCTTCACCGGCCCCCGCTTGTACATCTATTTGTTGCAGTAGGTCTGGATCTATTGTTACACGGCCAATATGATGAAATAACGTTGATGTTTGTTGTGCACCATCAACCGTTATATTTAATAAAGAATCTTCAACACCACGAATATAGATCTTTTGCGCAACGCCTACCGAGCCACCCACGCTAACAGAAGGTGAATGTCGAAAAATATCAGCCAGATCACTTGCTTGATATTGTTCTATTTCTTCAGCTGTAATACTCAAATTAGTTGCAGAGCCAACTACAGATATTTTTTCAACAGATGCTTTACTTTTAGCAAGTTCTTGCGCGGATATAGGTGAACTGAATGATGTACAAATGGCACTCACTAAGGCTAACTTTTTCAAGGGGAACGTTCCTTCTTAATAGTAAATAAGAAGGATTATCATTTTCTTTTAATGAAAAGCATAGCAACTTTACATTTGTTACATTTAGCGTGAATAAAACACAGAAATGAAACCTACTTAAGCTATAGGATTAATTAAAATGCTGATTTAATTATTCATTAATTGGATGTATTAACAATAATAAATATAATTTCATACACCTTTAGGTACTGTTACCGTCATGATTAAGCCACCGGCAATGCTATTTGTAGCAAATACTGTTGCTGCGATCGCGTTTAATTGTCGCTGTGCTAAAGCAAGCCCTAAACCAAAACTATCACTGTTGCACGAACGGGCTGAATCAATCCGAAAGAAAGGCCTAAAAATAGTATTTAAATGCTTTTTAGGCACTCCAGGGCCTTGATCTGAAATAATAATTTGATATTCATATTCATGATCAATGAGACTAACGCGCACTTGTTTATTAATGGGTGTGTAACGTAGTGCATTTCTAAGTATATTCTCAAGTGCTTGACCTAATGCCCTATGATTACTGTTTTCAATATGAGCTTGATTAGGTAAGTCAGCAGAAATCAGTTTATCTGGGTACTCAAAACGTCCATCTTCAATGAGGATTTCGAGTAAATCGACTAAGTCCAAAGATTCAATACGTAACTGAGGTGATTCATTATCTAACCAAGACAAAGTTAGCGTGTCATCCACTAACTTACGAATGTGCTGTGACTCTTTATGAATACGTTCTAATTTAATTTGTGTGTCCTCTACGCCCTCCTCCCTGTGAGAGAGTAAGTTATCCGTTGCGATATCTAAGCGTGTTAAAGGTGTTCTCAACTCGTGGGAGAGATCCGTTAATAATACACGTTGGTGCATAATTTGCTCACTGATCCGCTCAGCCATTAAATCAAATGTTTCAGCTAATTGAGACAGTTCGTCGTTACGTGAGCCCAACTGCTCCCGAACCCTGACACTAAAGTCTCCTTTACTAAATGCCCTACTTGCTAAGTCGAGTTCTTTAATTGGATGCATGATATGACGATATAGCACAATAGATAAACATACCAATATAGACATTGGTAATAAAACTTGTAACGACAAGCGTGTTAAATTCCAAAGCGACCCCGGACGCATTCTTTGCGGCAACTGCACAACAAGGCTAGTTGTACCATCTTTAAAAGGTAACTGCATAGCCGGTGCACGGTCGAAGTACAGATGGATTTTCCAATCAATGCTACGCCCTAAATTATACCCGGTATACTCATAACGATGAGAGCGATTACCAGCTAACTCAACCACATTCGCTTTGGCAATTACAGCCCAAATATTTTCTTGTTGCTGCAAGTTATCGACCCAACGCTCAAGCTCGCTCATATCGCCTTGATCAAATATAATCTCAGCCTTTGTTTGCCAATCAGTTAATTCTGTTCGGCTTGAATCACTTAACATACTCATATCATTTTCAAAGTGATTAACCGCGACATTAATTAAATAGAACATCGCAACAACACCGGTACCAATAATTAAGCACAGCTTCCAAAATAGACGTCGTGTCATTTAATACAGTATCCTTGGCCATGCACTGTGTGTAAACGACTGCCATCCCAGCCAGCATTATTTAACTTTTTTCGAATACGACTCATATGCATATCTAAACTACGATCGTACTGGCTAAAACGTTTGTTTAGCACCACTTGATATAAGAAAGGTTTTAACAGTATTTGTGCTTGGTTTTTCATTAAAATTTGCAGTAAGCCAAACTCAATAGGCGTAAAAGTTAATAGCTCACAATGTAGAAAAACCTGTTGATGTAAGCTATCTATCTCAAGTCCATCAATATTAGCAATATAAGGAGTATTAGTGTCTTGTTTAAAAACACGTCTTAGTACTGAATCTACGCGTAATAATAATTCTTGGCTATTAAAGGGTTTCGCTAAATAATCATCCGCACCGGCTGATAGACCTAGAATGCGCTCTTCTTCAGCATGTTTTGCCGATACAATTATAACAGGGGTGCTATTACAACTACGTAAAATATTGAGCACTGCCAAGCCGTCTTTTCCCGGCAACATAACATCTAATAAAATAAGGCTAAAGCGCTGAGCAACTGCTAAATCAAGTGCATGATTACCATCAAAACACTGTGTAACAGAGTACCCTTGGTTAGCTAGTAATTCAGTAATTTGATCATTAAGTAATGTATCGTCTTCAACAACTAAAATATCAAAATCAAATTTGTTGCGTTGATAGGCCTGTGGTGCAGACATAGAAAGCCATAATTTTTATAGTATTAAAACAAATTAAAGCAAATGGTAATACAAATCAATATCAAAAATGGTGCAGAGGAAAAAAGTTAACTATTTGAGTGTTTTGAGTGTTTGAGTGTTTGAGTGTTTGAGTGTTTGAAATCATAAACTTGTTATTGAGGAAATAACAAGTGGCGGAGTGGACGGGACTCGAACCCGCGACCCCCGGCGTGACAGGCCGGTATTCTAACCAACTGAACTACCACTCCGCAGTGGTATGTGCATGGGGTAATGCACTTACTAATTTTAATCATGATATCAAATGGCGGAGTGGACGGGACTCGAACCCGCGACCCCCGGCGTGACAGGCCGGTATTCTAACCAACTGAACTACCACTCCATATTTTCGTTGCTGTTTAGGTCTCCCTGACAGCGGCGTGAATAATACGAACCAACCCCTATTTCGTCAAGGGCTTTTTTGTTTTTTTATAGGTTTTTTAGTCATCTGTCATCGAAAGGTTTAAAATTTCACCTGATTTGTCACTTTTTGAGCCATTTTTACCGACTTGATTTTTTTCTGAGTCAGTAACGTCATCTTCACTTGCTTTCTTTTTCTTTAAAAAAGGCAGCCTGACGTTAAATTTAATCGACTTTTTCTGAACAAATATACGAATTAACAGCCAACCAACCAATAATATGAATATATTACAGCCGACAATCAAACTAATTATTGTTGATGTGGTCATTTTTCCTTCATCAGGATCGCTTTTAATCATTTCATCAGGCGTAATAATCGTTGCAGGGTCAATTTCGGGCACCGCTTCTATGGGTCGTTCTATCTCAAATTTATATGTGGGTAGCGTTGCCATAAATTCACGATCATTTATATTAGTGCCAAAAACAGACAGTTCAACACTATACCGACCCCAGTCATAATTTTTTATCGTAAGCTGGCGTGATACATTTGCCATTGCATCAATAGTAAACATTTGTTCTTCATTATTGGGATAATATATTTTGCCCTGAATTATCACGGTTTCAGGTTTAACAATGTTTGCATCAATAGTTATAGCTAAAATATGATCATCAAAATCCTCTTTAGCTAAAGCTATATCAAACTCAAAAGGCGGCTCATGAATAATAAGTGCTTTTTGGGTTATACGCCTTTGTAGCAAAGGAGTCGCAATGTAAAGTTCTGGTGTCCACTCTCCTGCAGGGAAATCTAATTCAAATTCACCGGTAAATACACCATCTTTTGGTCGTTCATCAAACCCACGACCATCATCTTTAAACTCAGCAACTTCTTGTATACCAGCACCGAAATTCGCAAAACTCTCGTTGTTAGTACTGACAAAATCGACATGTAAACTAACCACATCTTTAAATAAGTTAGCATTAATTGGTTCGCCATCATTTAATACTCTACCCGTAACCTTTACAGATTCGCCTCTAAATAACACCGATGGTAACGACTCTGCCTGCAACGACACCTCACCTAATACCACGATTCGACTATCTGGTAATATGCTGCCTATAACTTGCCAAGGCCCAGGCGTTGGCTTTTTAATTGTAACGAGATCGTAGTTAAGTTCATCAAACCATTCAATGTTAGGATCTTTAACTGAGTCGGGAGCAAAGTATTTACTGCCATCTGGCCTTACTAAAATAACAGCAGGTGTACCTGCCTTTCTAAAAAAAAGTAACGTTATTTCATCAATTTGACTATCTATACGAAAACGATTTTCTAATAAAGGTATTTCATTTTGTTGGCCATCGCGTTTAAGTACTTCCACTTGCTTAGCGCTATAAGCATTATTTGTAAAACAGCTAACCGCTATTAGCACAGTTACAAAACACATCGTTTTCATATTATGGCCTTATTCAGCGCGCCATAAACATTGGCCGCCTTCTTTATTTACAAGATCTAATCGGGCTTCGTGTGCGCTTTGCTCAGCATCGCTTGCTCGCAATACAACTAGTGGGGCTCTGTCACTATTTAAACGCTTTATACCCCCCTTTCGCTGCTCGCTGCCGTCATCTTTGTTTTGATTCAAATTAAGTTTTGTTTGACCGCCCGTCATGGCAAGGTAAACATCAGCTAAAATCTCAGAATCCAGTAACGCACCGTGAAGCGTTCGCTTGGCGTTATCTACATCGTAACGACGACATAAAGCATCAAGATTGTTCTTTTGACCTGGATGCAAGTCACGCGCCATTTTAAGCGTGTCAAGAACTTCACAAAACGTACTCGTTTTAGGATAACCCTGATTAAGCAACGCAAATTCGTTATCCATATGACCAACATCGAACGGCGCATTATGAATAACTAGTTCAGCCCCTTCAATATAGTCGAAAAACTCTTGCGCGATTTGATGAAACAGTGGTTTATCACGTAAAAATTCGTTAGTGATACCGTGAACGTCGATTGCTTCTTCTTCGCTTGGGCGTTGTGGGTTTATATAAACGTGAAAGTTATTGCCTGTTAAACGGCGATTTACTAACTCTACACACCCAATTTCTATAATACGGTGCCCTTGTTTAGGGTCGATGCCGGTGGTTTCTGTATCTAAAACTATTTGTCTACGTGCCATATCGAATTTAGCCTGATTCTGGTATCTTTCTATAATCACTTTATTGTACATAAGATCAAGGTAAAACAGTGCAAAAAACCGTAGAGATTTACACCGATGGCTCATGTTTAGGTAATCCAGGCCCCGGCGGTTATGGTATTTTTATGATTTATAACGGTCACGAAAAAGAAATGAGCCAAGGTTATAAACTCACAACGAATAACCGAATGGAAATGCTCGCGGCTATTGTAGCCCTAGAATCACTCACTCGAGAATGCGAAGTAAATCTAACAACCGATAGCCAATATGTTAAGCAAGGTATTGAATCGTGGATCACTAACTGGAAAAAACGTGGCTGGTTAACATCAGCTAAAAAGCCGGTTAAAAACGTCGATTTATGGAAACGCCTAGATAAAGCCTGTAGCGAGCACAATGTAACCTGGAAATGGGTTAAAGGGCATAGCGGCCATAAGTACAACGAAATAGTTGACGATTTAGCGCGCGATGCCGCAGGCAGTAAAGATTTACTAGAAGATGTAGGCTACCAGCCTTAAATTTATTCTAAGCTAGTTGTTATACCAATTTATTAAAAACATGTTCATTCTATCGCATTAAATAACTCACTAACTGCGTTAAAAATTATTCATATAGAACAACTATATGTCACAATTTTCGCCTTGTTAATGTGCTATTTTCTTAGCGCTATAATAGATCACTTATTTAATGCAATTGGTATTATTTTTTTGGTCACACGTTTTGTAATGCTGCTTAGAGGTTTGCCTAAGCCCTGCCCCTTTTACGGGTGCAAACTGCGGCCTTGCATGCCACTTAGGTTTTATCGGCGTAAGTGGCGCAACTCTTTTTCGTGCCACCAGCATATAAACACTGCCCATTGGTTTTAAATACTGTTTTGCAAAAGTCCGCCAAAACTCAAATCTTGATAACCTGTTACCTCTTGCCAGTGATGAATAAATAAAACGTTCGTCACTTACAATTTCAAAACCCAATAAATTTAGCCAATCTTTAACCCTCGCAGGGGTAAAAAAGCGCCCTGTCCATGGTAATTTCTGACCACTAAAAGGCAGCATTTGTGCAAGCCCGCACAAACTAAACGGATTAAAACCAGTCACGAGTATATAACCGCCCGGAATAAGCGTGCGATGTGCTTCTCGTAAAATATGATGCGGGTCTGAATGATACTCTAAGCAATGGCTTAGTATGCAAGCATCAATACTGTGCTCGTAAAATGGCAGTTCATCTATGTCAGCAACTACCCCGGTGTAAGGTCCTGGCTCTGCAACACACACTTGATGTTTAATCGTACTTATACTTGTGTTTAATTCGCCACTTAAATTACCCAACTTAAGCATATGATAGCCAAACATACGCGGCAGCCATTGCTCCATTTTGCGTTCAATATCTGCACGCAAATAATCCCCATGAGGAAACTGCTGCCACGACAGTGGTTTGGGTCCTTCTTGAAAACTAAGGGCTGGTTTCATTTTTTGAGCTCGTTATACTATGCGATAAGTGTCACTTTATAGAGCAATTTACCATGGTGCAAGTCAAAGCAATTAAAGCCTTTTCTGATAATTACATTTGGTGTTTAACTACCGATAACAGTAACCAAGCATGGGTCGTCGATCCAGGCCAAGCACATCCCGTACTAACGTACTTCGCTGAGCATATACTAACGCTTGGTGGCATTTTAATTACGCATCATCACTACGACCACACCGATGGCGTAGCTGAATTAGTTGACGCCTATCCAGATATATCGGTTTATGGCCCTGCAAATAGTCCATTTAAAGGCGTCACTCACGCACTCACTGATGGACAAAGCATCAGTGTGCTTAATATTAACTTTACTATTTTAGCAACTCCTGGGCACACGCTTGATCATATTTGTTACACAAATGATGAACTTGCTTTTACCGGCGATACATTGTTTAGCGGTGGATGTGGGCGCTTATTTGAAGGCACGCCAGAGCAAATGTGGGAGTCTTTTAATAAACTAAGAGAGCTGCCTGCAAGCTGCAGTGTGTATTGCACGCACGAATACACGCAAGCTAACCTTGCCTTTGCCAAAGCCGTTGAACCACGTAACCCAGAACTCCTTGCCTACAGTAAAAAAGTAGATGAATTACGCAGTAATAACCAAATCTCCCTACCCACTTCTATTGGCCAAGAGCTAAAAATAAATCCATTTATGCGTAGCGATTTGCCAACCATTACAGAGTTAGTGCCAGAAGAGTTTACCTCGGTTACAAAAAACAATGAACCTTGGGGGAACTTTGCTAGTCTGAGGCAGTTCAAAGACAATTTTTAATGCACAAACTAATACTTTAACATTTATTTTATTAGAATCATTAACTTAAGATATAGTGATGATTCTATTTCTGCGTTTTAAAAAGTCATTCAGTGGCAATGTTAACTCATAACAGGTAGTATTCGCCGAGTTTTTTACCCGATGTATTGGTATTTATGAATAAATCTCCCCTATTAATAGCCTTGGCGTTAGCGCTAAGTGGTTGTCAAACTGTGACAACTTTAGACTCAGACTCTCAAGTCGCCACGCAAACAAACCAACAACTCGAAGGCGCAAGTCCTAACGACATTAACAATGCATTGATGGTAAACGCACAATATCAGCAAGTCGACCCTGATGAGCAAGAAGCTCCCGTGTTTGATGATGTGTGGGAGCGAATTCGCTACCAACTTTCTATCGAAATACCGCAAAACCGCCCTGTTGTTACTGAACGTAATTATTATGCTCGCCACCAAGCCTATTTAGATCGTATTTCTAAACGTGCAGAGCCTTACTTACACTTTATTGTTGAAGAAGTAGAAAAGCGCGAAATGCCAATCGAAATTGCACTACTGCCTATTGTAGAAAGTGCATTTGACCCGTTTGGTTATTCTAATCGCAGCGCATCGGGCATTTGGCAGTTTATGCCTGCAACCGGTGAGCGATTCGATTTAAAACAAAACTGGTGGTACGACGGTCGTCGCGACATAGTGCAGTCGACTCGCGCAGCACTTGATTACTTATCGTATTTACATAAAACACTTGAAGGCGATTGGCTAAATGCGATTGCTGCTTATAATTCAGGTGAAGGGCGTTTAATGCGCGCGATTAAAAAGAATCGTAAAAAGCATTTACCTACCGATTTTTGGTCTCTTGATTTACCAAGCGAAACAACAGCCTACGTACCAAAGTTATTAGCACTTGCCGATTTATTAAAACGCTCAGATGATTTTAACGTTACATGGCAACCAGTAATTAATGCACAAGTGGTTGAAGTGGTTGATGTTGGCTCGCAAATAGATTTAGCACTTGCTGCTGATATGGCTGATATGACGCTTACTGAGCTATACAGATTAAACCCCGGTTTTAATCGCTGGGCAACTGATCCCAATGGCCCACATTCTTTATTATTGCCTGTTGATAAAGCAGAGGAATTTAGCCAAAAACTAGCAAACACTGATGTTAAAAACAGATTACGCTGGCAGCGTTATATTGTGGCTCGAGGCGACAGCTTATCGGTAATTGCCAAAAAGTTTACAACAAGCTCAAGCGCAATCCGATCGCTTAATAAACTCAAATCAAATACGATTAAAGTAGGCCAAGAATTATTAGTCCCGCTTACTGATGGCGCTATAAATAGTGAGCATTTACCAAAGCAGATGCGTTTAGCTGCTAATAAAGCAACTCGCACAAAGCTTTCGCACACAGTTAAAAGTGGCGACACGTTATGGGACATTAGCCGCGAATATGACGTAACTATGGATGAGTTGGCTAAGTGGAATAAACTAAAGAAAAACTCTGTATTGCGCCTAAATCAAAAACTAACTGTTTATAAGTCAGCTAATAAACCACAAGCAACGGCAAGCACCAACCGTACTATTACATACAAAGTACGCCGAGGTGATTCACTTGCACGTATTGCGTCTAAGTTTAATCTAAGCGTTAACGAAATTATTAAGTGGAATAATTTAGCCGGTCAAAAATACTTACAACCTGGCCAAAAGCTAAAACTTAAAGTAGATGTTAGAAGTAGTTAATTTATAAAGCTATAAAAGCAAAAAGGAGCGCATGCGCTCCTTTTTTAATACCTTAAAGTTAAGGATTAAGCAGGTAGTTTTTCTAGCCATACTTTTAACCAAGGCTCAGTTACTGGCCATGGTTCAAAATCTTCACATGCATCTATTTCTAGGCGGTTGCCCACAGGCTTTGCTTGTAAATCGCGTAGTAGCTCGTCAAAGCTTCGCCCTGCGCCACAAAATGTATCGCCGTAACATCTGTCACCCATTGCAATTACACCAAACGGTTTATCGGTAAGCATTGGGAAAGTGCTATTCATTGCAAAGTACAATCCTGCCAAATTACTCGGTACATCACCTTGCCCTGTTGTGGAGGTGACAATTAAAATATGCGATGCATTTTTTATATCATCAAGTGATGCTTCAGTAATTACTGTAGCAGTATGACCCGCTTGCTCAATTGTGGCTGCAACTTCATCGCTTAAACGCTCAGCACCGCCATTAACGCTGCCTACAAAAATACTAATATGTGCCATTAATAATCCTTTTCTTGCTCTGGCCAACCTAGCTGCTTACATATTTTAAGCATGTCTTCACCTAGTGGCGCTTTAATTTTTATTGATTCATTACTATAAGGGTGCACAAAACTAAGCTCTGTTGCAAATAACATTAACCGTCTTAGCTCAAAATGATCCCTAAAAAATTGATTATGCTGGTTATCACCGTGATTTACATCACCAATGATAGGCAGTGATAAGTGCTTTAAGTGCCTGCGAATTTGATGCTTGCGCCCTGTTTTTGGAAAACACTCAACTAACGAGTAACGCACTGTTGGGTACTTACCAATAGGAATAGGCAGTGCAACTTGGTGCAAGCAATTAAACTGGGTTTGCGCTTCTTGTGGTGCTTTGTCTTGATCTGCAAATTTATCGGCTATTTTATCCAGCTCTTCTTTAAGCGGTTTATCTAAAAATACTGACTCTGGCGCAAAACCGCGCACTAAGGCTAAATAGCGCTTAGCAATGGTACCTTCAATAAATAGCTGGTTCATATCGCGAGCAGCTTCCGAGCTCAATGCAAACAGTAATACGCCCGACGTAGGTCTATCGAGCCTATGTACTGGAAATACATGTTGCCCTAGCTGGTCGCGCAACATTTGCATAGCAAACTGGGTTTCGTGTTTATCTAAAAACGAGCGATGCACTAATAAACCTGAAGGCTTATTTATAGCCACATAGTTTTCATCTTGATACAAAATAGTCAGCTCGCCATATTCAATAGGCGCTGGACGCTCACTCATTTGGTTCTCCTAAAAAGGTATCAAGGGCTGTTAGTAATTCAATTATTTCATCGCTTCCGGCTTTATGCACAAGTGTCATTTGCGCCATAGGGGCAATAGCAAAGTTACGCGGCAGTGGTTGCCTATGTGTTATTAGTTGCTGTATTTTTTCAATAAATACAAACTGTAACCACTGCTCAAATGCCATTGTATCGTGACAAAAAGGAGTATTTGAAAGCAGTGCCTCAGCGTCTATTGGCTCACTTTGCCAAAGCGCGTGCTTTTGTAAAAGTGCTGTTAGCTGCACTAAATAAGTTTGGGTTTGCTGGTACATAACCACCCTCTTTTATATATGTAATGCAATTATACCCTGTTCCCTCATAGGCGGCTATGACGTATAATTAATGTAATTTTGCAGTAAAAACAGTTGAGAAAACAATGAGTGATCAAATAGCTACATTAGGTCAGCTTTTAGATGGTGCGGGTACTCAGTGGCGTGCTTTTGATATTGGCAGGCACATTACTAAGCTTGATAAAAAACAATTTTTAGCTATTGAACAAGCTCAAGTGCCTTACCCTTACCCACTTGCTGGTCATGCATGGCTCGCTATTCAATTTTGGGATACTAAAGCCAGTAAAGAACCTTATGTATGGTTTTTAAAGTTTCCACTTGATGAGCAAAGTATGCTGGTAAGTGCTAGTCGCGATCACTTTGCTGATATGGTTATTCAAGCGCTAGGCACTGAAATTACAGGTGAGCAAGCCGATGGAAAACTTGATAATAATCCTTATGTTTTTACGCCAAACGCAAATAAATTAGCGGCATTTAACGCCCAAGTAAAAGTACTATTAAAACAGCCTGCGTCGCAGTATTACGAGCATGCACAGCTTTACTTTAGCGGTAAAATTGGTGCACAGCTTTACTTTAGCGGTAAAATTGGTTTTGATAATTGGCAAAGTGTTGCACTGCAGGGTATTGCCGATTTTGCACTACGCTTGGGCAGCGATACAAACTTAAGTAATCTGCAAAAAGCATGGGCGCATTTACCTATTGAAGTACTGCAACCACTCAGTGCCATGCTTGAACACGTTGAAATACCAACATCAATGAGTGAGTTACTTGTTGATTACACGCAGGCCGCAATTAGTAATAACGATACATTAGCTATAACCGCAGCACTAAGAGCTGTTTCAAAAGGTCAAGCTCAAGGGCTATGCGCTCAATTAGTTGATACTGTACTAAGCTCACCTGCAGGGCAGAATTCAGATGTGTTATTAACGATAGCTGGGCGTTGTTTTAAACAATTAGAAAACCCTGAACGCTTACATGTATTTATGGATAATTGCGCGCATCATCAAAAAATTGAAGAATTGTTTCCAAGTATTTTTGCTGATTTAGTTGCAATACCGACTATTCGCCCGCATTTATTAGGCTTATTACGTAAAGAAAATCGCAGCGAAACCCTCGCGCGTGCAATTGGAAGGTTATTCTCTTAAATGGCAAGTTTATGGACGTTCATACTTATTGGTAGTGTAATTTACTTATTTTGGCTTAACCGAAAGGTGGCAGAAGCGGCGAACGTTCATGCTAAACGCCAAAGTGAGCAACTGCAGGTGCAGTTGATGAGTGTTGCTTGCACAAAACGCCGCTTTGGTTTTTTAAAGAGCGGCAAGCCAGGTATCAAAAGTGAATTCATATTTGAATTTTCAAGCAATGGTGAAAATGCTTATCAAGGCGTGTTAATTATGGAAAATGAGTTTTTGAAAAGCGTGGTTGTTCCACCACATAAAATATAAATGGATTTAATTTAGGGCTAAATTAAATTTACTCAAACACAAAAAACTAAGGCGTAACTAAAGTTACGCCCCAATTGGACTGCATCCTGCTAGATATCCGTTATCTATTAATCCGTATTATCATCCCCTGAACGAGTAAACAGCCTTATTTACCCTCACATTGCATCCTGCAATATCCATAACCATCTTGGCAAATCCACGCAAACTAACGCTTAGCTACATCCTGTAGCATCATCCCTGGTAATCCTTTGAAGTAGCTCCTGCCACTTTTGCATCCTGCCATGTCCTCTCGCCACCTTGGCCTATGCGTAATCTAACGCTTGGCTATATCCTTTAGCATCATCCGTGGTAATCCTTTAAGTAGCTCCTGCTACTTTAGCGCACCTTGCACTTCCTATTCGTCCTTGCTTTCCTTGTTAACTTGTCCTTTTTGCTTCCTGCTAGCGTCCGCTACGTTGCCTATTCCATATCCTTGGCAGTAACTCAATCATTGAGCTATGTCTTCTTGACAAAGTAAAGTTTAAAGCAAACGAGTGTGAGTAATAGGACTTAACATTAAATAAATAAGCGTCACAAAAATGAAAAAAACAAAATAAACATTTAATAACAGCAACTTAAATTAAAAAAAGCCACTTAATAGTAGCCTTAAACTGATTATGCTCACAACAATGTAAGAGATGTCTCACGGCCTTATGTCCGTTTGGGCGCATTGGCTTACATTATAATTTTAAATAGCTGGCTCAATTATTGATTTAAACAGTAATTCGCCCTCTACTTGGTTAAAAGTAAGGTGTTTAAATGCTTCAAACTTTTCAGTTTTAAAAAACTCAATGTGTTCTTTACGCGTTACAAATACAGCCATCCCTGTTGACTCAGCGTTACATTTAACTAAGTCATCCAGTCCACGTAGTAAGTAACGGCCAAATCCTTGCCCATGAAAATGCGGATCTACGGCAATAAAAGCTAAAAAATAGTAATTACCTTTCTGTTTAAGGGCGTCTCTAATTGTTTGTTCTTTATCTATTAATTGATTTGTTTGTAAATAGCCTGCACTCAGCATTAATTTTAAGCGCCAGTGCCAATAACGCTGCGCTTGTAATTGGCTATTAGATTCAAATACACACGCTACTGCTTTTAATTTGTCGTTGCGGTATAAACCAATTAGTGGCTGTTTTTCTTGCCAAAAACTACTGAGCTCTTCGCGAATTAATGATCGTAATTTTTTTTCGTATACTGATTTATTTTCGTCATTGTAGCTAAGCATGTTTTGTAATACAGGATCGTCATGGTAAGCCTGATAAATTAGGCTTGCTGCGGTGCTAATATCTTCTGCGGCTAAATACTGTACGCTGAACGTATCAGCTGGCGTGGTTACACTCATTGTATTTCCTTTATTATTTTAGCTGTAGACTGTTTAACTTTATACCTAACTATATACCTAAAATTATTAACCGTAAATTCAGCTAGAGTTTAACTAGCTAGGAGTAGAGTTAATCCTTAGAATAAGTTTTCATTCATTTAAAGGAGCAATATCATGGATACGACAAAACACGACATTAACACACTTTTTGCACAGCTTGGATTACCAAATAGTGATGAGCAAATAGATGCGTTTATTGCCTCACATGAATTAGAAGACACAACATTACTCCAAGAAGCTTCTTTTTGGGATGAAGCACAACAACACTTTTTAGCTGAATCCCTTGCAGAAGATGGAGATTGGAGTGAAGTAATTGACGAGTTAGATGTACGCATTCGTCAAAGTAAGTAATTTTATTTAATGTACCCTCCCTTATTTATTGCTAACATAGCATTTGCGCAGCATTTATATGCTGCGTATTTATTTTATTAAAGAGTTATATATCTAATGAATTCAGTTGTATTTGATGCAATCAAAGCCCTTCTCGATGAAGGCAAAACCCCTACTGTAGCACTAACTAAAAGCCGTTTGGCGCAACCGGTTCCAATGCCGATGATTATTGCAGCAGTAAGCCAATATAAAAACAATCCTGATTCAATTAATAACTTCATGAGAAACCCACAGCAGTCAGATAATACTGAGCTTAAAACAAGTCAATTAGATAGAATTGAGCAAAAACTCGATAAACTTCTTGCGCTGCTAGAACAAAAATAATTTGAGACTATAAATGTTCGTTGTTGATTTAACTTTTGATTGCTACCAAGACACCACCCTAGAACAAGCCGAACACGCAATAAATCGCTTAGTAAATGCACTGCGTTTTAATGGTCAAATAATGGGGGAAGAATTTCCAACCGTTTTAAAAGATGGATTTTTTATTACCCGCGTAATGTGCCCTACTGAAGATGCAATGCACCCGCTAAATAACAGCCCGTTTGTTAAGCACAGTATCGAAAAGTTACATAGTGCTGGGCTACTTGCGCCAAAAGTAAAAGTAATTGGACAAGATATTCACTCCAACGGCGCTGATTGCTGCAAAGAACCATCAAGTTATATTTTATATACAACCTATGTGCATACGTGCAGCCCGCTTTATTGTGGTGATGACTTTTTGCCTGTGCCGCTATTTCGTATTCCGGCAATTGCTAATGGTGACTATAAAACGCTTATAAAATGGCAAGAAGATTGGCAAGCCTGCGATCAAATTCAAATTAATGGCGCAACCCGTTGTGAGTTTCCGGCACTTGAAGAAATATCGAGTGTCCAAAGCGACCTATATAGACGCGGAAAAGACATAACAAAGCGAATTAGTTTTTTAACTAAAAAGCCAACCTATTATTATTTATACCGTGTAGGCGGCGTAGATAAAGCGTCTGAACTTGAACGAAAATGCCCTAGCTGTCATGGCGACTGGAAATTACCTGAATCGTGGTTTGGGTTATTCGACTTTAGGTGTGAGCCATGTGGCTTAGTGTCTAATATATCGTGGGATTTTCAATAACCACTTCAATGAGTGTTTAATAAATCAGCTTAGTGATGACGCTAAGCTGATTTATTAAACACGTTTTAAACCTCTAATGCCTTTAAAAAAGCATTAATGTTAGGTGCAAGTACATGGTGTGTTTTTTTGCCTACGTGCTCTAAACATACTTCACCAGTGTGCACCAATACACTTACTAGTAAATCATCTTGATCTGTTAAACCAATAAATACTGTTTCTGGCTGCTTGAGCTTGCGTTTCATTAAAACGTGGCCCGTTATATTTTGCTGTAGCAAATTAAAATCGTCTTCGTTCCATGCTTGTAGTAATTCAACCTGATGCCCATCAATACTTGCTAAAATACTTCCACCGTACATATGTCCGTATAGCTCGCTAAGCGCTTTTGGAAACTCAAGTTCTAGTGCACTGGCTAAATCATTAAGCGAACCTGTAGGTTGCTGACGCGCCCCCTGCCATTGAATTTTTCCTTGCTCGTCAACCTCGCCAACTTCACATGGGCTTGGCCATTGTTCGTCGTGCGCAATAAGTGGGTACTTTGTAGTGTTTTTAAGGGTATTTTCGCTAAATGTTTGATGAAGTTGTTCTATAAGCAATGCAACAGACATACTGTGAAACTCATTTAAATTAGATATAATGTCCCTATTGTAACTATTTAAGAGCAAACATGACAGATTACAGCAATTCTCCAGACCTTAAAGGTAGCGTATTAGGCCAATCTACTGAGTATGTAGATGTGTACACGCCAAGCTTGCTTTTCCCTATTGCGCGCAAACTAAATCGTGATGCTTTAAATATTGACGAAGCAGAGCTTCCATTTAAAGGCCAAGATATTTGGACAGGTTACGAGCTTTCATGGCTAAACAATAAAGGTAAACCGCAAGTTGCCGTAGCCTTATTTACCTTTGAATGCCAAAGCAGCCATATTATTGAGTCAAAGTCGTTTAAACTTTATTTAAATAGCTTTAACCAAACCCGATTTGAAAGCATTGATGTAGTTAAACAGCACTTAATTGATGATTTATCAAACGCGGTTAACAGCCCTGTCAAAGTGACTTTATATAATCCTGATGATTACAATTGCTTACCGTGTACGGCGCTGCCAGGTGAATGTATTGATGACTTAGATATTGAAATTAATAATTACGATATTGATGCTAATTCACTTAAAGCAAAAAGTGATAACGTAGTAACAGAAACGCTCTATAGCCATTTACTTAAGTCGAACTGTTTAATTACCTCCCAGCCTGACTGGGCAAGTGTGATTATACGATACACAGGCGAGCAAATATGTCGCGAATCGTTACTGCGTTACTTAATTTCGTTCAGAACACATAACGAATTTCATGAGCAGTGTGTTGAGCGTATTTATAGCGATTTAACAACACAACTTAATATTAAAGAGTTAGAGGTTTACGCGCGTTATACTCGTCGCGGCGGGCTTGATATAAACCCGTATCGCTCTACGCATTATAACGATACGCCATTTGCAGTTAAAATTAATCGTCAGTAGGTTATTTTAAACTGGAACATCAGGGTCTGTTGACCTTTCAAGGTTAAATTTGCAGCAGTCTGTTTGGTATTTAGGCAAGGCAGAGCCTATGCAGTGTGGTTGTTCCCCATAAATAGGCGATAACGTAGCATTAATGCCAAACAGGCGCTGCCCAAAGGGTTCTGCCTAGGGGCTATTCACTCTTTTTTGCTCGGTTTTTACTTAGCCCACTAGGTTACAAACCTCGCGCCGAGATTAAACAGCCCCTAGATTGAACAAATTTTAACCCGCAAAGATCGACAGACCCTCGTATTAAAAAAGGAGCCTAGGCTCCTTTTTTACATTCTTTAATTAATACCAATTCCATTAAGTATGTGATCTAAATTTTACGCCGAAAAAATAATTCAGTTCTAGGCGTAAATTGATGTAAATGGTTGTTCCCTTTGCGAAATTTACAACAAAGAAATGGGTTGTTTTAGCAAGTAAAATAGATCAGCTATTTATTGGAATTGGTATAACTTCACGCTTAGTGGGTATAGGCATACCAAACACATCAACGTAGTTATGTGCTTTAACAAACCATGGTTCAATACGGTTTTTACGAGCACTGATCAAGTTTTTAAACACCGGTGAGTTTGTTTTCATCACTTTAAATATACTTTTATCGCTTTGTATATCGCCAAGCACTTGTATATTTTTAATTGAGTTAAATGCTTTTCCTTCAGTTGGTGTGCGCGCTAAACGGTTAAAATGCTCTATACCTTCGAGCACTCGACCAAACACCGTAATGTTTTTATCGAGGTAGCGCGGGCCTTGCCCTATCGTTACAAAAAACTCCGTGCTCGCACTATTTATGTCGTTATCGCGCGCCATGGCAAACACGCCACTACAATGCACTTGCCATGTTTGCGTATGTGCTGAGTTTTGAGCTACTGCAAAGCCGTTTAAAAAGCCGGTAACTGGTGCATATCCGTCGCCATTTAGCTCAGTAATTAAAAGTGGTTTGTTTGTTGTTAAATAAAACTCAGCTGGGACTGTTTTGTCTGCCGTTTTAATTAACTTTTTACCCGAGCTGTCCCCGCCTTGCGCTACAAAACCCTCAACAAACCGATAAACGCTGGTATTTTTATAAAACCCTTCTCGTACTAACTTTTTAATATTTTGAGCGTGCTTTGGGGCAAGCCGTTCATTAAGCTCAATGTACGCATCACCCGTTGGCAGTGTTATCTTTAAAATATTTTGGGCGTTCACTACTCGCCAGTCATTGTCTGTTGCACTAGCAATTACCTCACTCGCGCTCATTAAAGGTAGCTCTTGATTAGCAACACCATTACCTAGTTGTTGAGCACAACCGCTTAATAAAACACTAAGCAGAGCTGGCAATATAATTTTTTTCATCGCTTATATCCTTATAATTATTATAGCTTTGGTTATTCCCAATCAAACTTATATAGCACATCAACATTTTGATATAGGCCGCTTGTTATCTCTATGTATAACTGTGAAAGTAACTGATAACGCACAGCCACTTCACTGAGCGAATCAAATACACCCACGCTATATTTAACTTGCAAACTGGGTGCTACGTATCCTGATATTTCTACCTTGGTACTATCACCACTACCTGATGAGCTTAAACTTACATCTGACAACCCAAAGGTTTCACCTACCTTAGAAACAACCCCTTCGCTGCGGCTAACCCCTTGAGAGAGTAATAACTGTGTAAGCATAGCATCGCTTGACGAACTTTCTCCATCACCTAAAGGTTGGCCATTAAGTAAATATGCGAGTGCTTGAGCTTGATCCATCGCAGGCTCAGAAAATATTTTGAGCGTTGGTTGTTCAACATTACCCGTGAGCGTAACCCCTGCAATGACACCATTTGCAGTCGTATCGGGGTTACGTATTGCTTTAATATTTAAAAATGGTTGTTCAATTGAACCGCTAAAACCTACTTGCCCGGTGCTGATTATTAAATCTTGCCCAAAAGCTAAGTAAGTACCTTCAATTAAGTTAAGCTCACCTGTGGCTATAATTGGCGCACCTTGACTCATTTTTATCGCTAAATCACCCGCAACTTTTGATTCCAAGCCAAACGACTCTACTTTTACATCGTTTTTAACAATCACTTTTAAATCTATGTCGTAATCAAACGGGACTGTCTCGGTGGCCTCAGTTTTTTGATCAACAATAATTTCATCATCGCTAACTTGCACCGCGCCCTCAGGAAGCTCTTCAATCATTATACGACCGTAAGGCACAACTACCTCACCAGCAAGCTTGAGTGCATTATTAGCCAAGCCTATTTTTAAATCCGGCGATACTTTAAAAGTAACCCCTTGCTGCGCGCGTACATAAAACTGCTCGCCAACTACAGCAACATTTACAGCAGGTTGCGCACCTTGCCAATCAACGTCACCGGTGAAATTTATTTTACCGCCTTGATTGTCGTTTAAGTTGCCTTTTATTGTGGCTGTTGCTTTATCAAACAATACATTTATATTTGATTTTTGCAGCGCTATAGGTAATTGCTCGCCCTCTAAACTAATATCGCTCACATTAAGCTCCCCATTTAATAAAGGATCTTTTAACGTACCTGCTAACGCCACTTTACCGCTAATATCACCTTTTAACTGTTCGAGGGTTTCAAGAAAAGGTTGTAAGTCTGAAAGGAGTATTTTATCAATATTAATGGTGCCATTAAGCGCTTGCGTATTTTGTATATCGTCGATATTAATGTGTGTGTTTATTTTACCAAGCACACTTGATTCTAAATTAGCTTCAAGCTTGCCAATTTGAGAATCCGAAAACGCACTAATAGTTAGAGTTTCGATTGGTAATTTAAAACGATCTTCTTCCGAGGTTAGCACTGCTTCTAAGTCGCTAGAATCGATATTTGCGCGTAATGTTTTAAGCGCGCCGCTTTGCCAATTAAGTGCTACATCGCCAGCTATATTACCGCGAGTACGAATGCTATTAGGTAAAAAGTGCTTAAGCTCCTCAAGTGCTAAATTGCTTAGCTTCGCATTTAATTGACCAAGTTCTTTTGATTGCGCTAGCGTGTCTATACATAATTTACTTTGCTCAGATGCCCAACAATGTGCACTTACATCAAAGTCGCCACTTTGTGTATTAACCATAATGGCAATATTTTTAGTATTACTAAAACTAAGCTTTTTATCGCTAAGCGTTACATTACTAAGCTCGCCATTCCAAGTGGTATTATTAACTTTGCCATTAACTTCAAGCTCTACACTGCCTTGCTCGGCATCTACAGATGCCGTAAGTTGGTGATCTGTTTTGTCGCCGCTAATATCAATTTTAACACTATTGATTTGTTGTTCGGCCACAAGCGCCGAACCAACACTTACCGAAACATCGGTTTGCCAATCGGCTGCGGTATCTAACTGCCCTTTTACTGATAATTTATTAATGTTTATTTCATCAAAAATAAAGCGATCGAGTATTAGTGCTAAATCAACAGAGGGCATTAACCTTTCCCCCCTTACTTTTAAATTTGCGTTGCCGTCGGCAGTAAATGGAATATTAGCTTTTTCATCACTTTTTAGCGTTACTTTGCCATCAACTTGCCAAGTATCATCAACTTGCCCGCTTAGTGCTAATTTATTGGTGCCGCTACTTAAATAAAAGCTATCAATATTAGCTTTTAACGTGTTGTCGAGCTTAAAATTTGAGGCAAATTCTAGTGGCACATCGTTAAGTAACCCGTTTAGCTTTGTATTATTCATTTGTAGCTGCCACTTGTCGTCAGCTGCATTAAACGAGCCTTTAAACTGTCCTGAAATATCACTGGTAGCGGCATCAGTTAAATACTGCGCTTTTAAGTTAGCAAGCGTGCCATTAAAGTTAACCTGTATGCCCTTTTGCCAATCAACATTGGCTTTTATAGTTGCACTGCTTTCGTTCGCTTTAATGCTTAGCGCTTGTAAAGTTGCTTTGGTGAGACTGCCTTTTAATTGGGTATTTAAGTCAACAGCTGGGTACGCACCTAATTGGCTATTCCCCTGTAGGCTAAGCTGATAGTCGTCAGCATTACCTTGTGCGTTAAGGCTTACATTTCGCACTTTAAGCTCATTACTTTGTGCATCAATAAGCCACTGTTTAATTTTGCCATTTAACTCAAACGGATAGTTTTTCTGCTTTAAATTTGCCGTTGCCGTTAAACTAAGCGGATATTGTCCCTGCGTTTCTAAATTTAAGTTTAGATTTGATAAGTCGCCATTCAACTGCAAATTGGCATGGTGCTCGTCACTTTGTAAAACAACATACCCTTTCACGGGCAAATTCCCTGCAAGCTCAGCATTAAGGTGCGTATTAAGCTGCCACTGCTCATACTTTGCTGAGAATGACTCTAAGTTAATAACCGCATCTTCCACACTTAATTGCAGCGAGATGTTTTCAATAACATGTTGGGCTTCGTTTTGCTCAATCGTAATTTTAGCTATTTCAAAGTCTTCAACAACTAAATCAAGTGGCGAAGTAAATTCTATATTAGGCAATGCGGGTAGGTGCGTTAAAGGCGCTTGAGTATTTTGCGCCGTTTGTGTTTTCGCATCTTGTTCTTGCTCTTTTAAGGCAACAAGTATGGTGGGAATATTCAGGCTTTTAACCGTCAGCTTTGAACCCTCTGCTTTTGCTGAGAGTTTAAAGTTATTAACGCTTACGTTTGCACTTGGATGCTCTAGAGTAAATTTATTGATCGCAATGTTTTTTACAGCAATATTAAAAGGTAAGCTGATTTTTTCAAGCGGCTCTGCCGCGGCTTCTTCTTGTGACTCTGCAGTTTTTGGTAATGTTAAATTTATAGATTTAGCACTTAAGTTATCTATACAAATTCCATCGCACTGCCACCAAAACAAATCAATTTTCAATTGTTGTGCATTAAAGTCCAATCCGTTGCTAGCAAAGCGTACATTAAAGGCATCATTATAAATAAAACGGCCATCTTTAATTTCAATATGTAGTCCATCTACCGCTTTGTTTGCACTATAAGCAATAAATTGATTACCGGGTGCAGTAAATAACAAACAAAATAGTGCAACAACTAACGTGACAAAAATAGCACTTACGGCGGCTGTTATCTTTTTTAATACTGACATTAAATTTCTGGCCCTATGGTAATACTTAAACGTGTGCTTTTACTTTCTTTTGTTAATCCCCAAGCGTGGTCTATACGCACTGGGCCAACAGGTGTTAAATAACGAAAACCAAAACCAGCGCCTACTTCAAAATCATCAGAAAAATCATTAGTCGCAGTACCACCATCAACAAATAAAGCTGCTCGCCAATTTTTAGCAAACTGGTAGTTATATTCCATCGTGCCCGATAGTAAATACTTACCACCTATTAGCTCGCCATCATCGTTCTCGGGCGAAATTGATTGGTACGCAAAACCACGAACACTTTGATCGCCACCTGCGTAAAAACGCAGTGAATAAGGTACGTTTTCAATATCATCAACAAGCATTGCTCCCACATTCGCTTTTAAAAACACCAAGTGGCGGTCAAAATAAGTGCGTAGCCATGCATGTTGCATTTGCACCCTAATTAAATTAGTACTCGAAAGCACATCGTCTAAACCAAACTCAGCAGATATAAGCCACTGCTCTCCCCAATAGGGAGTCGTGCCGCCTTTTGATTTTTTGCGGGCGTAGCTAATACCCGGCATTAACATTTCGGTACTTTCTTCTGGCTCGTCACCGATGCGGTAGGTTTCTTGGTCGCGGCGTAAAAATGCAGTACGCACCCATTTATTTTCGGTTAACCATTGGCGCTGAACTTGCCCTGTTAATATTTCACTGTAAGTGTCGTTTGTGAGCTCATCTTCTAATTTATAACCGACAGAGAATCGCCATAAATCATCATTAGGATCATCAACCGGTATTGTATAAGCCATAGAAATATCTTGCTGCTTTTGCGCCACATTTAAATTAGTTTCGAGGTAATGGCCGTCTTCTGTGATCCACGGTTTACTCCATTTAAAACGCACCTTGGGCCCTAGGTCAGTACTAAAACCGCCACCAATTTCATAGCTATTAGCTGGCTTGGGTAATACATCTACCTTAATTGGTACTTGGCTGTTTTTACGCGCTGCAATGTCAGCATAAACACGCACGTTTGCGAAATAAGGGGTGCTTGATAAATCCAAATTATAGTCAGCGATATGTGTTGATTTATAAGGTTGACCTTGAGTAAAAGGAGCAAGTGAGCGTATATATTTTTCAGCAGGCGTATTACTGGCAATTTGTATATCGCCAAACTGATACCTAACTCCGGTATCAATTATGAAAGTAATAACAGCACTATTTTTTTTAAGCGACACTTCTAATTTGCGCGCTGGCCACTTAGCATCAAAATAACCAAGCTCTAGCAACATAGATTCTATTTTTTTATGAGCAGAGTCATATTTACCATGATTTAAAACATCACCTTGCTTTAAGTGATTGCTTTTAATCAATGCCTGTAATTGAGTATCGCTTTGACCATCACCATTTAGCGTAATATTAATTGCTTCTATGCGAGTTGCAGGCCCCCGTTCAACTTTAACAATTAGGTCGCTGTCGTCTTTATCATAAATAACCTCGACGGTCGGGCTATAATAACCAAGTGCTTTAATGCTATTTTGTACTTGTTTTTGAGCATAACGGCGAAGTGTACGGGTTGGCTTCTCGCCAATTAACTGCTTGAGGTAAAGAGCTACGTTATTTTCTAAATCGCCACTTAACCCTTCAATTTCGTAATCTTCTATGACTTTTTCTGCCGCATAGCTATTTGTCGCAATTAAAGCGCTCACAACACACATGCAACGTAAAAACTTAATAAACAAGTAAATATCCTTACTTTTAATATCTTACAAGAAACTGGCTAATTACGCGCATATTAGCATAGCCATAATGAGCAACACATTAACTTAATAACAATCTAACGCGTAAATTTAACTTTGAATAAATATCAGCATAATTAAAATTAGTACGCGTTAAGACAATATTTTAGTTACAATAGTGCCTACGAATAAAAAATTAATTTTAAATGAGTTTTTAATGCAATTCCCTGATGATGATAACGGCCAACTTTTAGCCGAAATAGCCGCTGCTGGCATTGATTTAAATAAAATGCACCAAGTCGATTTTTTTATTTTATTTGAACAAGAAGCCGATGCTGAAAAATTTGCTAAAGAAATAGTCTCTGATGCATTAGTTCAAAATGCTGAACTTGAAAAATGTAAAGACACTGGCGTTTGGGAAGTAATCACTCAAGTACAAATGGTGCCAGAGCACACCCTTTTAGGACAAGCTGAGCAATACATTGAAAACATTGCTAATAGCTTTAATGGATACGGTGATGGCTGGGGATTAATGGACGGTGACGAGGCTTAGTTGCCTTTTAATTGTATTAGTTCAATGTACTCTATCAGTTAAGCTTAGCGGCTTAACTGATTTGCCTTTCTAAAACCCCCTTTATAGTCAAATAGCTTATCAGCTACTTTCCAACCATATTTTTTGCTTTTTCGTGCAATAACAAAATCCGGTGGTACTAATTCAAATTGTGCGCTTACTACTTGCGCTGCAGTTTTAAAATTAATAGGTGTTTGCCCAAGCCCCACACGTTGACCAAATTGCTTATTAAATATAAATTGCCCGCCTTTATTTTCGAGGTTATATACCTCATCGCAACTTGCGCCATCTTCATCAAAATACGTTACTTTAATAAGTTCATCTTTAATTTGAGTTACCGATAACCCACTACATCGGAGCACAAGTGCGTCTTTCAAGTTTAATGCATTACGTAACTTATCATCAGGGTCGGCCATTACCGCGCCGCAATCGTGGCATTGTCGTGCAGCAATATCATTTTGGGCACCGCACTGCTCACACTCTTTAAACCTAAAACGATAATCGCACTGCTCTTTATGTCCATCATCATCTTCTAATAGGCCTTGGCAACGCCTGCCAAAGTGCTCTATTACTTTGCCAGTGGAGTCTGTTTTACCCCAAAATATATTCGCAAACCCACAACCTGGGCAAAGCACTTGTACAGGCTCGTTATCACTATCGCCTTTTTTGTCACCTACTTCAGGGTGAAATAAATTAAAACCATTGCCAGCATAATCTATTACTAAGCAATCTGTTTTTGATTCAGATAACCTGAGACCTCGCCCCACAATTTGTTGATATAAACTAACTGATTCTGTAGGTCTTAAAATAGCTATAAAGTCGATATGTGGCGCATCAAAGCCGGTTGTTAGTACCGATATATTAACTAGATACTTTAATTGCTTAGCTTTAAATTGATTAATGATTTTATCGCGCTCAGTGTTTGGCGTATCACCTGTTATAAGTGCACTTTGATGAGCTGGTAGGTAGCTTAATATTTCCTGGGCATGCATTACCGTGGCGGCAAAAACCATAACACCTTCACGCTCTTCACTGTATTGAATTACTTGCTGTAATATAGCTTTCGTTGCGCGCTCACTGTTTTTTAAAAGCGCATTCATATCATCAGTCGTATATTGCCCAAATGCATTGCTATCTAAGGACGAAAAATCATAATGGCTAATTGCTGCATCAACTTCGTTAGGCGGCGTTAAATAATTATGTTTGATCATATACCTGAGCGGCAATTCAAAAATACAACTTTTAAACGGACTTTCTTTAGTCCCTTTAACAAAACCATGATAATGGTGGTGGTATATCCACCCCATTCCTAACCGATAAGGTGTTGCTGTTAAACCCAATACTTTTAACTGAGGGTTATACTCTTTTAAACTGCTTATTACTTTTCCGTACTGGCTTTTTTTATCCCCATTTACCCTGTGGCATTCATCAATAATAAGTAATGAATAACGCTCATTTAATTTATTTAAATTACGGGAAAGTGATTGCACACTGGCAAAAGTTACTTGATGGTTTAATGATTTTTCTTTTAAGCCTGCTGAAAATATACTCGCCTCTAAACCAAAACTTTTATATTTTTGCGAATTTTGCTCTACAAGCTCTTTTACATGAGCAAGCACTAATATTTTTTGCTTAGCAATACGGGCAAGTTCAGCAATAACAAGGCTTTTACCTGCACCGGTTGGTAGTACAACAACGGCAGGATCATTACTCTTTCTAAAGTGTAAAACGGTGCGTTCTACGGCTTCTTGCTGGTAAGGTCTTAGTTTATAGCTCATGGGAAAACAAATAGGTTTGAGTGGGGAGATTTTAGCAAATAATAGCTAGGAGTTTTAAACTTTAATTATATTTTATTGAGGGGTAAACAAAAAAGAGAAGCTTCGGCTTCTCTTATATTTAGCTTTAGGCTAAATAATTTTCAAGTTCAACACCTTCAAACGCTTTAGGGCGACGGCCACGGCCAGTCCATTCAATAGTCTCACCATTCAGTTCCATGCGGTACTTAGGCTTAACTTTGGTGCGTTTGTCAGATGCTCCATCTTGTAAATCTTCTAGCGTAAGTCCTTTTTCTTTTAAAAGTTCCAAAACTTCCTGTTTTGCTTTTTGTTGCTGGGTATATTTTGAAATTGCATCACCAATCAACTGCTGTGCTTTCTCAAGCTCAGCTAATGATGCAGTTTTAATAAAAGATCGGACTTCTTTCATCTATATCTCGCTAAATTTATTTGGTTATGCTTGCTTATTATATTCTTGCTTATTATATTCTTGTTTATTATATGCTTGTTTACTAAATATAACTAGTAGCACAATGTTAATTATCTAACGAAATAATAAGTTAATATAAGCTGTCGCCACAAAGCATCCACAAATAGATTTAATGTAAGTTATAGTTTTACTTCCTATCTTGGTAGATATTCCCTCTTTTATTTATTTCTCTCATAGCATCTTGGTTTTTCTTACGTTGTTCTTCAGCTAATTCTTTTGACATACAAGTCCGTTTTTTTATATTACTCCCAGTAACAGCTATTTTTTCACATACTAGATTTGAATTAGAGTTATCGTCCTTTGTTAGAGCTGTACAGCCACTTAGTAATAATAAATTGATACTTAATATACCTAACAACTTTTTCATTTCGATTTCCTTAAATTATAACGTCAATACTTATGTATTGACGTTATAAGAAATAACAACTACTTAAAATTTAGCATGAAGTGTTAAATACAAATGACGACCTGTTGTATTGTAAGTACGAGGGTCTGTATTATCATTGAATCCTGTAGCTGCGTACGGAGGATCTTCGTCAAAGATATTATTAATACCAAATGTCGTTGTGTAGTTATCAAAGAAGTAACTAAAACGAGCATTATGAATAACTTGAGAGTCAACAGTCCTAATTACATCGTAAGAATCAAGAACACCTGCAACATTAACAGCTTCAGTTCTAAATGATGAATTAACATCAGCTAAATCTTCTGGATCAACATTTGTGAAGTTCTCTTCAACTTCACCAATATAACGCAGTGCATAAGTAGCAGACCAATTTTCTTGAGTTAACGAAACATTAAGGTTTGTTTTCCACTCAGGGAAGTTACCATCACCACTATTTCGACGGTAGTAGCCAGCATTTTGAAGCGTTGAACCATCAGCTTGAGTAATAGTGTAATCATCATAGTAAGTTGCATCTAAACTTGTTGATAATGAACCAATCGAAGTATCTGTAGTATAAGCAATATTGAAGTCATACCCTGATGATTCAACACCACCTACGTTAATATTTCTGTTATCAATATCGCTTGAATTACCAGCTAAAATACCAGATGTATAACGAGTGATTTGATCACAATAAGTACCGCTTTCGGCACACTTGTTTAAAATTAGCTGCTCACCTACAGAACTGATTGCATTTTCTAGTTCAATATCCCAGTAATCAACTGTGAAAGATAAACCATCAACAAACTCTGGGCTATAAACTACGCCAACTGTAAATATATCAGCTTCTTCTGGTTGTAAATCTGGGTTACCACCTAGAGTAGAAGATAACTGATCACCGATAGGCTCAAAACCAGCTGCTGGAACACCATCAGCTATACAGAACGATGTTGGGTTTGTAGCACATGGATCCGAAACCTCAGGGCTATTATCTGATGCACCTGAGAACAGGTCAGAAGTAGAAGGAGCTCTAAATGCAGTAGATGATGTTCCACGGAACATCAGGCCATCCATAGGAGACCACTTAATGCCTACTTTATGGTTTGTAGTATCACCAAAAGTGTCATAATCAGAATAGCGAATTGCTAAATCTAACTCTAATACCTTAGCAAAAGGTGCGTCATATAATAGTGGTACATTAAACTCAGCATAAGCTTCATCTACTGTGTAGCTACCTGATGTTTCTTGACGACTAGAACCAGATGTAATTCCTAATGCAATTAGAGCATCAGGGAAGTCACCACCTTTTTCTTCACGGTGCTCAAGACCAAATGCCATACCTAAACTACCAGCAGGTAATTCGAATGCACTACCGAATACGCTACCACTAATTATTTGCTGTTCATTTGAACCAAAGTCATGTGCTTCAAACGAAATAAAATCTAACATATCTTGGGTAACTTGAGTATCAGTTCCTGGGATACCAAATACATTTAGTGATGTACAACCTACGATAGGATTATCTACAGTCCCACATACAATACTTCCATCAGTATCTTGGAACGAAGGACCTACAGCTTGTGTAACTTTTTCAAAGTTTACGCCGCCAGCTCGTTTAGTTGTAGAATCACTTGAACCAAAGATGTATGAAACTTCATAGCCCCAATCATCGTTAATATCACCTTCAAAACCAACTACAGCACGAACAGTATCAACGCGGAATTGAGTATCTCGACCACCAGTTTCAACCATACGACGACGCCAATCAGATATTTCTACTGTGTCACCATTACGATCTTTAGGACCAAACTGTTGATTGTAGTAATTATCCGCAGAATAATTTGCATCAGTCACACCAAAGAATGCAAGCGGTGCTAATGGTAATGGAGCAAGCTTAGTATCAGAAATTCGGCGGTTTAAGCTAATTTCAGAAAAGAAACGAGCATGTTCAGAAAATTCATAATTACTTTGTACAAATATACCGTAGCGCTCTGCTGGCGTTAAATGGAAGTTAACAGGGGCAAAGTTATATGCATCTTTGCTTCCGTAACAATCATAGCCTGTTGGGTTAGCAAAGTCACTTGGATCTGATTGACCTGGTCCATTAGCTGCACCGTGAGTAAATGTAGAACAATCTTCACCAGCAATTGAGCCATCAATGCCACCATAACGGCCCCAAGGTCCCGCAGATGAACCACCTTTAGAAATTTCGCCTGTGTGATCCATATCTAATGAAAATTTAGACCAATCACGGTCGCCAGAAGACTGAGAGCCCTGCTGAACATAGTAAGCGCTGGCTACAACGCCACCTTTATCGTTTGTTAAACCAACAGTAAAGTCATAGCTTTTAGTTTCACCATCACCGCCATGCGTTGACGCGTCATAGCTTGCTGTAGCTTCAAAGCCTTCAAAGTCATCACGTGTGATAATGTTAACCACGCCGCCAATTGCATCTGAACCATAGATTGCAGAAGCACCGTCTTTGAGGACTTCAACACGTTTAATAATTGCTGTAGGTATTGTACTTAAATCTACAGAAGAGTTAGCACCGCTTCCTGATGCAACCATACGACGGCCATTTAGGAGTATCAGGGTTCTTGAAGAACCTAACCCACGTAAAGAAACACGAACTGCACCTGAACCACCATTATTAACTGCTGCATTTGTACCAGCGCCAGCTACTGAAGGGATTTCTTGAAGAATATCACCAACGTTACTGATACCTGAAGTAACAAGATCATCACGAGAAATTATTTGTACAGGATTCGCACCTTCCATATCCGTTCTTTTAATTCGTGAGCCAGTAACTTCTATTCGTTCTACTTTTCCTGCACCCTCTGCTGCCATGGTACTTGCTGAAAATGCAGCTGTTGATGCTGCACCAAAAGCAATCGCTAAGCGAACAGCTTTTGTTACTTGATTATTTAACATTTGATTCTCCCAAGAATACATTTTATTAATTATAATTTTCAATCTAACGTGATGGCAAAGTGTTACAAAACGCTACAATTGTGTAATGAATGATAATACCAGTGAAACAACAACGTCAACAATCAATTAACCTTAAACCCTTTTAAATTACAAAAAAAACTTAGATACACAATTAAATATCAATCACTTAGAAAAGCACAAAGACATAACTAATTGTTTTAAAAGCAGAAAAAAATAAGTAAAAAGGTTCAATTTAAATTACATAAAATAGGGGATTATTAACAAAACAACATGAGGGAATCATAAATTTTAACAAAAAAAGAGAAAAACACTTCATCCCATATCAAAGCAGGTTAAATTTCACACAATAAAAATAACGATTTAAATACAAAAACTGTAAAGTAATTATAAAAATGAAAGTTGAGCCCCTTGATATTCAATTTCTTTTAAATTCAAGGCATCAAGTACCATTTGAGCGATAGGTGTTAGCTGTTTTTGTATGTAAACCGAATAATTTAAATTATTTGAACCATTGTATAATTGCGCCCCATCATCAGAATAAACATATTCAATAATTTGACCTCGTTTAATTTCAAAATCAGGATTACTAGCTTTATACTTTTTAATCGCTTGCACTTGGGGAGGAACATTTTTTACGTAATCATTTAGATTTTGTCCTAACTTTTTACGGTATATTAACTTTTCATCGAATTCACCTGCGAACAATCTTTTGGTGTAGTCACTTATAATCTCGTGAAGTTGTTTTATTTCAAATTTTTCATTAAATAAAGTTTTGAATAACTCTTTTTGAAACTCTTGTGCAAATTCGGTCCAATCGCTGCGTACGGTTTCCATTCCTTTAAATATAAGTTCAGGCATCCCATTTTTTATAATTTGTCCTACGTAACGTTTTTTTGAACCCGTTTTTTTACCTCTTATTGTTGGCATAAAAAATGGGCTATAGTGGGTTTCAAACTCTATTTCTAAATAACTAGTAAGCCCAAAACGGTCCTTAATATCGAAGCTCCATTTATTATTAATATAGAGCGTTAAATCCTTGCCTATTTGATTGCAACTCAGCGCACTTAGCTGATCATCAGCTTTTACAAAAATAGAGTCTGTATCGCCATAAATTACTTCATAACCTAACGTTTCAATCCATTTACGGGTTGTTTGCATAATTTCATGCCCACGTAATGTTATTGAACTCGATAATCTTGGATCATAAAATCGACACCCCTTAGAGCCAAGTACGCCGTATAAGCTGTTCATTATTATTTTTATAGCTTGCGATAACATTGGCTGATTTGTGTCTTTTGCCCTTTGCCGTGTATGTGTTAAATGCTTAATTAACGACGGTAAGTGGTGTTCATTTCGTGAAAAAACGGCTTCATTAAACCCTTCAATTGCATTTTCAGGTGAGTCTAACCCTTTAATAAGCCCAAGAGGGTCAATACAAAAAGTTCGCATAATTGAGGGATATAGGCTTTTAAAATCTAAAACAAGTATATTCTTATAAAGCCCAGGCACTGACTCCATTACATAACCACCGGGGCTTTCAAAAGATAAACCGTGATCGCCTAAATTTGGCGCAACATACCCGCTGCGATGTAGTAATGGCAAATATAAGTTAGTAAATGCTGCAACCGAGCCGCCCATTCGCTCAAGCTCAAGACCGGTTAACTGAGTCCTCACTATTGCAAATTCAAAGAGTTGTAACTCTGCAAAAATCCTCTTAACGAGTATACAATCTTGTCGGTTATAAGCTGCTAAGTTGAGCTTATCTTCATTAAATTGACGAACAATTTCACTTAAACGATTATCCGCCTGAATTAGTTTGGATTCACCAAGGACTTTATAAGAAATGTTCGCAAGCGAATAGTTATCAAAGTGATAAGTGGCATTTTTTAAGGTATCAATGCCATCTATAACGCTTCGCCCAGGTAAGGTGAGGCGAGTGTAATGCCCTGTTTTTATATTTAAAGGCTGCTGATCCCGGCCAAAATTAAGCGTTATCCCTAGCGCCTCTGCCCGAGAGTTTAACACTGTAAAATCAAATTCAATGACATTCCAACCCACAATAATGTCAGGATCATTATTATTGATATACTGCCGTAGCTTTTGTAGTAGATTAATCTCGTCAAAGCACCAATCAATATTAAATGGCTGATTATGCTGTTGAGGCTCACCAATCATTAATACAGTATCAAGGCCATTTCCTACCAGCCCAACCGAAAACAATACGCCCTCACCATTACACTCAATATCTAATGAAAGCGATTTCAGCGAGGGTGTATATTCAGGGCTCGCTTTTAATTTAGCATTGCTAATTAAAATAAAGCCATTTTTTTGAGATACTTCACCCGTAACCCATACCCCACCTTTAATGAAACGTTCCATTAAAAAACGATCGCTGTGGCGTATATCCGCTTCGTATATACTTATGTGCTTTTCAAGTAATGTGCGTGCTTTGTAAAGGTTACTTACATCATTAAAATAACAGCCTATGCACACAACACCACTAAAATGGCGCATTTCTACCGTTTTAAAATTAACACTTATATTTTCTTTATTTAATATGCTTTGTGCAAAATTGTGTTCATCTTGTGGGATAAAAAAAACAGCTTGCTGGTTTTCAATTAGTACTTTAATTGGGCCATTGTCAGATACGAGCCAGTAGCAAAGCGTGATCCCACGCTTACTCTTAGGCGAGTATTGTTGCCTTGATAAAATAAAGCCCTGATAGATTGCTTGTGTCAACGTACGATCCCACTTAATATATACACTGTAATTATATACATACTTTAGGTAAATCATCCCATGCTTTCTGACTCACTAAAAAAAACAATTAGGCAAGTACACCAGCATGTGGCTAATAACCTAACTGATTACCGTCCGCGCAGCAGCCAAAACTACCTTGTTGCCGAAATAGCAAAAACACTCGCAGGCGACTATCACAAAAAACAACGCATATGTGTTATTGAAGCAGGCACCGGTACAGGTAAGTCTCTTGCCTATTGTTTAGGTGCATTACCACTGGCCTTGGCACAAAAAAAGAAACTGGTTATTTCGACTGCTACCGTTGCACTGCAAGAACAATTAATAGCAAAAGAGCTCCCGTTTTTTAAAAAGCATTCAGGCCTCGACTTTAAATTTGATTTGGTAAAAGGTCGTCATCGTTATATTTGCGCTCACAAATTGCATAATGCTGTAAACGGCGATAGCCAAACACAAATGGACTTTATGCCAACACTTACTTCACCATTGAGCGCAATGGAAACCAAGTGTTTAAATGAGCTATATAACGCCTATGTGAATAAAAAGTGGCAAGGCGATAGAGACAGCTGGGCCGATACTGTACCCGATAGAGTGTGGAACTTAATAGCGTGCGATAAACATTCGTGTCAGCGCCAAATGAAGGCCCATCAAACGTGTCCGTTTCAGCTTGCTCGTAATCAATTGATGCAAATGGACGTACTGGTAATTAATCACTCATTACTACTTGCCGATTTAGACTTAGGCGGCGGTAAAATTTTACCAGAGCCCGACAACACCATTTACGTTATTGATGAAGCGCACCATTTAGCACATATAACACGCGATTTTTCATCTGCTGCTGCCACAATAAAAGGCACAATAGAATGGCTTGATAAGCTCACTAAGTTTAGCGGAAAAATGGCGAAGGTTTTAGTGGGGCAAAGAGCCATTGGGCAAAACTTTAAACTTTGCGACAGTATTAATGACGCAAATAAAGATTTAAAAGTAGTTCGCGATATTCTTGATAATGCCGACTTTGAATACTCAAAAGACGATACTTATCGCTTTGAACACGGTGAGATCCCAGAATCGCTGCACAGTAAAGCTAAAGACATAAGCGAAGCCACGCAAGATGCACTGCGCTGTTTAAACAAAATGCACGACACCCTTACCCAAGATGTAAGCGACGGCGATATAAAACCGTACGTTGCGGACCCAATACTAGGCGAAAGTGGCCAATACATAAACCGGTTAGAACAACTAAACAAACTTTGGTTTAGTTACGCAAAAAAGGGTGAAGGTACACCTCATGCACGGTGGATAAAACGCCTTGAATATAAAAGCCATCACGACCACTTATTAAGCGACTGCCCTATCGAGGTCGGTTACTACTTAAAAGATAAATTGTGGCGAGAATGCGCGGGCGCTGTTTTGTGCTCAGCTACATTAAGTGCACTGGGCTCGTTTGATCACTTTGCTTACGAAACAGGACTTGCTAAAGAAGAAGGCGTTAAATTTATTAAAGTACCTTCTCCTTTTGATTACCCCAAACAAGCCACTTTACGTATTCCGGTATCAAAAGTAGAACCTACCGATAAAGACTTTAGTGACCACTTAGCTAAAACTTTACCAGAGTACCTAAATGATAAAAAAGCGAACCTTGTATTATTCGCTTCTTACTGGCAAATGGACCACGTAACAAAGTTTCTTAGAACAAAAGGTTTTAACTTATTAGTACAAGGTGAAATGTCGCGAGAAGCGTTACTTAAATTACACACCAAAAATGTAGATGAAGGCAAAGGCAGTATTTTATTTGGAACCCAGAGCCTTTCAGAAGGTCTTGATTTACCTGGTAAATATTTAGAGAACTTAATAATCACTAAAATTCCGTTTGCTGTACCTACTTCGCCGATAGAAGAAGCGCAAGCAGAATTTGTACAAAGCAAAGGTGGTAACCCATTTTTAACGATTACCGTGCCCGACGCCGCAAAGAAATTGGTACAAAGCTGTGGTAGACTGCTGCGAAAAGAGAGTGATGAAGGCTGTATTACTATTCTCGATAGGCGCTTAGTTACTAAGCGATACGGTAAAGCCATGCTCGACACCCTACCACCTTTTAAAAGACAAATAGATTATTAATGTTTGAACTCGCACTCGATCCAACAACCTGGGCTGTTTTATGTGCTGTTGCACTTGCCGCAGGTTTTATAGACGCTATCGCCGGTGGCGGTGGCATGTTAACTGTGCCCGCTTTATTAACTGCTGGCTTACCTCCACATTTAACATTAGGCACCAATAAACTAGCAGCAAGCTTTGGCTCGTTAACGGCAAGCTATACATACTATAAAAAGAACTTATTTAGTCCTAAGTTTTGGGCAGCCTCTATTATTGCTACCGCAATAGGTGCATTGATAGGTACTGTTATTGTTGATCATTTAAGTATCGACTTTTTAAACAAACTACTTCCAATTATTATTATTTTAGTTGCTGGCTATAGTTTATTTGGTAATTTAAGTACCACTGAAGGTAATAAACTTCCTAAACTAAACAAAGCGATGAAAATAAAACAATGGCTACAAGGTTTAGCATTAGGCTTTTTTGATGGTTTAGCAGGCCCAGGTACGGGTACTTTTTGGACTGCTTCTAATGGCATGCTTTACAAAATGAACCTGCTACTCAATTGTGGCTTAGCGCGTTCAATGAACTTTGTGTCTAATTTTATATCGCTCATCACCTTTGTTGCACTCGGCCATGTAAACTTTTTACTTGGCATAACAATGGGCTTTTTTATTATGCTAGGCGCATGGTTTGGGGCGCATTCAGCAATACGTTTTGGTAGCAAATTTATTCGCCCAGTCTTTAATACTATGGTTATACTTTTAGCATTAAAACTAATTTACGAGGCTTACTTTTAATATGCACCCTACAGCTTTAGATAAACTACGCCAACAAGTTGCAACGCTAAAACAACAAGCTGAGCAATTTGATAAAGCTAAACTTTTTTCTAAAAATCGTTACATGCAAGCGCAACCTAGCTTGTTTGACCGCGCAGTTTTTAGCACAAAAAGCATGAACCTAGTTGATTACGTAATAGAAATAGAAGACGAAGTGTCAAGGTTACCGCCAAGCGAACATCGTCATGCATACACCTACGCACTTGAACGTATTGCAGCTCAAGTACAAGCCGTATTCAACGTTATTAAATCAACGCCTATTTGGGTTAAAGAAAATAAAAGCCATTATAAACCTCGCCCTAAGCAAACCGTTTACAAGCAAGCTGTGCAAAAAATAATGCAATCATCCCATGAGCTTTACGACGAATTAAAACAAAACCATGAGTTTGAACGCCGTTTAGTGCTCATGATTGAAGAGCGAAAAATGCAAATGGATAAAGCCTCGCCTGCTAAAGCACAAAAGCTTAACCTTGAAATATTAAGCACACACGCTCGATTAGGCCGCTGCAGAAAAGCAATTTCTGCCACCGAAGATAAAATTCAACAAGTCGAAAAACAACAATTACGCTAATGCAGCTTTTTTACCACCCGCTATATTCTGCTTTAACGCTTCCTGAGCGCCATCGTTTTCCAATACAAAAATACCAAAAGCTTAAAGCAGAAATTGAAGGACTAGGCTTAACTCCCAATAATTTTACTTCACCTATAAAAGCAACGCCTGCTCAGCTTTCGCTTTGCCATAATCAAACTTATATAAATAACTTTTTAAACGGCACGCTTAGCAATAAAGCCATAAAAAAAATGGGCTTTCCTTATTCAAATGAATTGGTAGAGCGCACATTACTATCAGTTGGGGCAAGCATCCAAAGTAGTGAACACGCGCTAAAACATGGTTTTTCGGCTAATTTAAGTGGTGGCTATCATCATGCATACAGTGATTACAGTAGCGGTTTTTGTATTTTTAACGATCTAGCTATTGCAGCAGCACATTTAATAAATACAGAGCAAGCCGACACTGTTTTAATTTTTGATTGCGACGTACACCAAGGCGATGGCACAGCACAAATCACTCAAAATCATGACCAAATTATTACCTGCTCAATTCATTGTGAGCAAAATTTTCCTCGTAATAAACAGCAATCCACTTACGATTTTGCATTACCCGCTAAAACAACCGACGCTGAGTACCTCACTACATTAAAACAAGCACTCGATTTTTGCGTGCGTATTCATAACCCCGATATTATTTTATATAATGCTGGCGCAGATATTTACGAAAAAGATGAGTTAGGGTTATTAAATGTATCGCTCAATGGCGTATATAAACGTGACTTTTTTGTTCTCAATTTTTGTAAACAACAGAAAATACCACTCATGTGCAGCCTTGGCGGTGGTTATCAACGTAATTTAACCTCATTAGTTAATGTACATAAACAACTATTTAAAGCCGCTATCGATTTATAGTAAGCCTTGGTATAAACTCAATTAAATGGATTAACAAAGAGTGATAGGAATATGCGATTACATGACGATATACACAACTTTTACGAAAAAATTGTTCTAGAAGAAATAATTAAAAGAAAACTTGATGGACAATACAACGAAGATGTAATGGCTGACTTTTGCTGTACTGTACTAAACCAACTGCCACCAAGATATATTCGCTATGACGTAGACATGGCATTTTACTTACCACAAGCCGAACGTACACATATGGAAGAACGCGTACAAACTGCGATTGATGTGGCTATTAGTCAAATTTCTAAAAAGAAAAAGCACCATGACCAACCCACTTGATCAAGCTCCAACATATATTAAACTTGCAGTAGATTTAATTATGATATTAGAGCAACATGATGTTGCTCCAGAAGAAGTACTAAAAGCACTTGAAATAGTTAAAAGCGACTTTGAAAAGAAGCGAACCGAAAGTTAACTTTATTTAGCATGCTCAATTGGATAAGTAGTTACAGTCTCTTCGTATTTCTCACAATTAACTTTTCTTTATTAGCCTTGGTTTATTATTTTTATATGCCGGTTCCGAATATGGCTTACACTTTTTATAAACCCTGTTATTCTAAAAACCAATCAGCATAATTAAAATACTATCATGACCTTAGCAAGCTTACTGCGATTATTTTTTCTGGCCGCTATTTGGGGCGCTTCTTTTTTATTTATGCGAATGGCCGCCAATAGTTTAGGGCCTGCGGTATTAATTGAGTTTAGAGTAGGCTTTGCCGCACTTACCCTCTTTATTGTGGCGTTGTACTTAAAGCGCCACTTAGCCTTTACTGAACACAAAAAACACTTTTTTATTATAGGCGCGTTTAATTCAGCTCTGCCGTTTTTATTTTTTGCTTACGCAGCTCAAACTATCAGCGCATCCACACTCTCAATTTTAAATTCTACAACACCAATATGGGGTGTTGTAGTTGGAATTTTATGGACAAAAACAAAGCCGACCAAAAGTATGGTGCTTGGTTTACTGCTGGGTTTGATAGGTGTTGCAATACTTGTTGGGCAAAATCATTTTGTATTAAATAGCCAATCAATTTTGGCCATAGTAGCGGCATTAAGCGCATCACTTTGCTATGCCATTGCATCGCATTATACTAAAAACGCGCCTAAACTGGCCCCATTTGATAACGCCCATGGCTCAATGTGGGCTTCAAGCTTTATGGTATTACCGCTTATCTTATTTATGCCAATACGAGAAATACCAAGCACCAACGTTATGCTAGGTGTACTCGTATTAGGAGTAGTGTGTACCGCACTTGCTTATATTTTATTTTTTAAATTAATCGACGATATAGGCCCTACATCGGCGTTAACAGTCACGTTTTTAATTCCACTATTTGGCATTTTTTGGGGACATTTAATTTTAGATGAGCAAATTGGGCCAAATACGTTACTCGGCGCATTATTTGTAATTATAGGTACGATGCTTGTAACTGGATTTTTACCACGAAAAAAAGCACTTAGCTAAAGTAAGCTAAGTGCTTAAAATTGCATACTACTTCTTGCGTCAAGATTTACTGCTTATTCACTAATTTGGGATTGCTGAATAAGTAACAACAACTCAGCAGTAGCGGTTGCATCGGCCAATGCGCGGTGATGGCTCGTTAAATTTAAATTAAAATGCGATGAGAGATTGCCAAGCGAATACGACTTTAAGCCTTTAAACGCTTTGCGCGATTCAACCACGGTGCACATTTTTGGCATTTTAAAAAAGTGCCCTGCAACCTCGCATTCTTTTTTAATAAAGCCGTAGTCAAAGTTCACGTTATGGGCTACAAAAATACTGCCTGCGAGTTTATCTAATAGCGGCTTGGCTATATCGGCAAATACAGGCGCGTTGTAAACCATACTGTCGCTAATACCGGTTAATGACGTAATAAAGCCAGGTATATGGCGCTCGGGGTTAACTAAGCTCGTCCAATTATCAATTACTTTACCGTATTGCACTTTTACAAGGCCTATTTCGGTAATACGGTTACCGCCTTTTAAGCCGCCGGTGGTTTCTATATCAACGATACTGTAAACACGGTTTGGATCTACAAACCATTTAACCGCAGCAATATGTACTGTAAAGCCGACATTTTTTAAATTATCAATAGTTGTAAGTTGGTTGCGCCTAAGCTTATCGCCAGGGGCTTTTACCTCTTCAAAATGTACTTGGCCATTATTAATGACCATTAAGTCGGGATAGCCGTCTTTTAGCTGTAAATAATGTTTGCTCATAGCCGTTAAATGAGTAATTAATGCCTCAAGTGGGCTGTTTAAAATAAGTGCTTCTAGTGGCTCTAATAAATTGCTGCGCCATCTAAACAAACCGTTAGGTTGCTCAAAATATTGCGCTGCATGTTTGCATACTAAATTAAGTAATGCTTGCGACGTTTGGCACTGCGCTAAGCGCTCATTTATCTGTGTTTGCTGCGCTTCATAAAAATTACCAAGCCTTAATACTTGCGGATAAATATCAAACTCATTACATAGCGGATAAGGCGACTCCACAAATAACTCATGCCAAAATACTAAACCAAACAAACTTTGCCAAAGCGTGTTTTCGGTATTAAATACAGCCATACCTTGGCGAGTATAATAATCGTTTACGCCCTGCTCTACTTCACCTCGGTACAGTTCATCTATTTCTAGCACGCACTGAGTGTCGGCAAGCATGGCGCTTAAGCGCGAACGTGTTTTTTTATTAAACTTACGCATTAAAAAATCGTCAGCAAAATAAAGTAAATCATCAGTAAGTGGGTTTTCGATAATGGCTTCTAATCGTGCTTTTACCCACTCCTTATTGCCAAGCCTGTATTGCTCTCTTATTTGAATTTCTTGTGCTTCGCTATCATCCACGCACCCTTCAAGTAAACTAAAAGCAAGTTCGCTATCAACTATTTTTAGCTGCCTATAAAGCCTAACTAATAGTTTGTTTTTTAATACAATGGCAATTACACCATGTGCAGCTTGCACTAAAACCTGCGACGCTAAAGCAACATAGTCGCTCTCATCTGTTATATTTTTAAATGCTAACCGGTAACGGTTTAATAAATAGTTTGATTGCGCTTCGTCAAGTGTTTCAAAACGTGACAAGCTCTCGCTGTGTCCTTCGCGCGTAGCGGTTAAGCCTAAGTCTCGCATTACAAAACGGTTTTGATGATTCACATCACCACCGCTTAGTTTGCCTGCAAATAAAAACTCAAAATACTCGTAGTAATCACTGCGGTTATTAATTACATACTGGCTATAAAGTGGCGCAAGCTCTTGTGGGCACGCTTTAAAAAACTCACGTGCAATATCCACCAGCTCGCCTTTAGCGGCGCTCTTTTTAAAGCTTATTTGCTCACTGTAATTACTTAGCAACTCAACCAAAGAAGGCTTAGTTAAGTGCGCTAAAAGCTGCGAATAATGCTGCTCGTTTGGCTCAAATAAAATACCCGCTTTTTTTAGCGTATAAATAGCCTGATGCGGCGAGGTTATTTCTTCATAATTAAGCGATTGCGCCTGCACTAAATAAGGCTTTCGCGAGTACACACGCGCCAACATGCATTGGCTTTGCTCATCTAGCTGATTAATTTTACTAATAAATTCGCTGTGTTTGGGCTCAAGTAAATGCATACATTTACTTGTTACAAACTCAATAAGCTCTCTAAAATGCGCTAAATAGTATTTTGCTGGTAATTCTTTTTTCATAATATCGCCACAACTGTATATAAAAACAGTATCCAGCATTTATGCTTATTATTCAATCTTAAACTTGTAACTAAAACACGCTATAGTGAGCTTATTAAAGTAAATTCATTAAAAATAAAGGACTTACCATGAGCGCGCATCCGTACGATGTTTTATCACTCAATAACGGCGCAAATATTATTTTTACGCCTTGCCCAGGCACAAAAACACAAAACCTAGCTGATTCAATCGCTACATTAAAAGCTGCTAAAACTCACATGCTGCTTTCACTTATGCCGCAAAAGGAGCTTGAAAAAAACAACGTAGAAACAATTAATAATGAGTGCAAAAAACACGATATAACCTGGTTTCATTTACCTATAAATGACGACGAAGCACCAAAACAGCCTTTTATTTCAAGATGGAACACCCACAAAATCGACATATTACAGGCCATACAACACAAACAAACCATTGCCATACATTGCAAAGGCGGCACTGGCCGCACAGGGTTGGTCGCTGCGCTTATTTTAAATTCGGCAGGTTACACAAAAGAAGAAGTATACAGCCTAGTACAAGGCATTCGCCCTAAAGCACTCACTATAGAATTGCAAAAAGAGTACTTTGAGAATTTTGAGGTGTAAGACAGAAATTTCGGAGGATTTAGCACTATAAATAGTGCTAATAATTCTATTTATAGCCTGTAATGAATTAGCACTGATAAGATTGATCACTTGTTATGCAACTCATTTAAACTTTGCCAAGAAATCATTTTTAATACATGCCTTAATACAGAAACTACTATAATTGTTAAAACGCATTAATTGCCAGATGACACCTTGTCCAAAGTCCAAATAAACTGGTTTTGTTGCTTTAAACCAAACATATCTAGGCCTTTTCCACTCAAAGAGGAAGTGTCCTACATGCGTGGATTTAATTATTCCATCTATTTTATCTGAGCTATGTATTTCTACTAACTCATTCGGACCTCGATACTCAAAAATAAAAGAATAAACGAAATGAGTTTTATGATTACTTGAATGAATAGATATATCTTCCATTGATTCATGCAGAGGATCAGGAAGCATCGCACTTAATTTTATGTTTTTCGCTAGATTACGACCATTTATTACCCAAATCATATCTCCGTAGAAATCCTCTCTTGATTTCAACTCAGCTTCAGACATTGGGGAGTTTTGAAATTCAATTACAATATTCTGCTCATTAACAACATCTGCAATATGCTTTTCACCACTTTTATCAAAGTATACTATTTCTTGATTATGATCTTCCCAATGATTTTTCCAATCTCGATGCCATTGGGATTCATTATCCCACCAAGGATCACAACTACATTTTACCTTGTGCCCCCAATGCCATCTAATTTTTGAACCACACTTTGCTACGGTTGGGCTACCACAATATATACAAACTCCTTTCATCTTAGGCAGAGGAGCTTGCTTAAATCCGTCAACTAATGAAAATTTCATAAGTACATAACACTCGGTTGTATAATGCCTCAATCAGCCGCTGCTGGATTGGCTTGTTATATTTATTTAACCAATTCAGGAGCGGGTAAAGTTTTTGTAATACTTTTATTTAGCGAATGATTGTCAAATGCTATAGAAACCATTGAAAGTTTCGCCACCAATTTTTCCCCCTTAAATAGAGCTAAATCCGTTCCTAATTCTGCACCATCAAGATCGGAGAGTGGAAAAGTTTTGTCAATTTTTTTCCAGCCAGATAATCCTTTAAGTAGGATTACTTCACTGTCTATTTTGATTTCGTATTGCCGAAAGCTGAGTACCATCCACCAAGCAAAAATAGATGTTGTAACCAAAGCGAGAATTAACGCCAAAAGTTGTTCATTTGGCGATAACGAAGTATTGCTCTCGCTAAGGAATAAAATAGCGCCAGCATATATTGCAAAGAATCCGATACAGTTAAATGATAGTAAAAAAATTGATTTAAAAATGATTTGAAAAACTGAGCTACGAATTACAGACATGGTATCTCTATAAATATGACAATTTAATCTACGACATTTGACGCTTTATAAACCGACAGACGTCCCCATTTTATAATGCATTCACTTTAACCACCAAATAACCACCTGTAAACAATTACCTAACTTACGAACAGGTTACGCAATTGCAAAAAGCACCAAAGTGGTAAAAAACCGTAACATTGATTCAACAGACACTTCCTATACAAAGCATACTATTTATTAAAATTCAGTCTGTGTTATCTAAAAAGGCAGTAACTTAATTTTAAAGTAACGCCGGTAAGCTAATACCTTTAAATTAAAGCCATTAAGTTGAAACCTTTAAAAACAACTTAATTTATACTCGCCAAACCCTTTGTATCTGCACAAATGTATTCAACCATAACGCTTTACGATATTATGCTCCTTTGAATTTAAATTAACTTTCAGGGCATATAATGACAACGCACACACCGCCTTCCCACTCAGCCAACACAGCTGAAAACACCTCTCTTTTTTACGTAATTTTTATCTCTGCCGTGGCTGCTATTGGTGGCTTTTTATTTGGTTTTGACTCAGGCGTTATTAACGGCACGGTGTCGGCGCTAGGTAATGCATTTAATTCAAGCAGTGTGGCTACGGGCTTTAATGTAGCGTCTGTGTTATTAGGGTGCGCCCTAGGTGCGCTTGCTGCGGGGCCGCTGGCTGATAAGTTTGGTCGCCGTGCAATTATGATCATCACTGCGATTATTTTTGCCATTAGTGCATTTGGTTCGGGCATTAGCGAAAGCTCTGCGGAGTTTATTTTTTACCGTTTATTTGGTGGTTTAGGTATTGGTGCGGCATCGGTATTAGCGCCAGCTTACATTGCTGAAGTTGCGCCACCAGCCCTTCGTGGTCGTTTAGCTACACTACAACAACTCGCTATTGTACTGGGTTTATTTGCTGCTTTTTTAAGTAACTACTTAATTGCTGATGCAGCAGGCAGCGCACAAAATATTTTAATGCTTGATATAGCCGCTTGGCGCTGGATGTTTTGGGCTGAGCTTGTGCCTGCTGTGTTATTTTTAGTGGGTGTTTTGTTTATTCCGGAATCGCCTCGTTATTTAGTGGCGCAAGGTAAAGTGGATGATGCAAAAGCGGTATTTAGTAAAATTTCGAACGACAATGTTGATGCGCAAATAAGCGATGTTAAAGGCTCTTTGCATAGCGATAAAAAGCCAAGTATTCGTGATTTATTTATTGATAACAGTAAAAAAGTACACCCAATTGTTTGGGTGGGTGTGGCACTGAGTGTATTTCAGCAATTTGTGGGTATTAACGTGGTATTTTATTACGGCTCTGAGCTTTGGCAAGCCGCTGGGTTTGACGAGTCGCAATCGTTATTTATAAATGTGCTCGCAGGCACTACTAATATTGTATCAACCTTTATTGCCATTGCCCTAGTTGACAAGATTGGCCGTAAACCACTGCTATTAGTAGGCAGTATTGGTATGTTTATGAGCTTAAGCGCGCTTACTTATATATTTGGCAGTGCAGGCCTTGATGAAGCAGGCAAACTTGCACTTAGCGATAACATGGGTACGTTTGCGCTTATTATGGCCAACTTATTTGTGGTATTTTTTGGCTTAAGTTGGGGCCCAATTGTGTGGGTATTATTAGGCGAAATGTTTAATAACCGTATTCGTGGGGCAGCGCTTGCTGTTGCGGCTAGTGCGCAGTGGATTGCTAACTTTGCCATTACCATGACCTTCCCTATTATGCTGGCCAATATTGGCCTTGCTGGCGCTTATGGCTTTTATGCGTTATCGGCATTTATAAGTATATTTTTTGTTGTTAAATACATAAAAGAAACACGCGGTAAAACGCTCGAATCTATGTAATATCAATCTACATAGTCAGTAATGGCGAGGCTACTCGCCATTTAGCTACGAGCTTTAAAACTCAAATAATACACCCAATTGAGTTGTTTCATTGCGGCCGAACTCAACTTCAGTACTCGCATACGAAAGTGAAAGTAAAACCAGATCACCCAGCGGTACTTCAAATCTTACTTTATAAGTAAAATCAGTTCCTGAAAATTCCTCTTTTGCCTCAGGACCTGGGTTTAAAAAAAAACCTTGTTTAGTGTCTAATTCCCAGCGCGATAACCCAACCATTGGCACAACCCTAAAGTGTGTTGCTAAATCAAATGAATACCCTATCATTGCCTTAAATTCATACGTTTCGTAACTATCAAAAGTACCAAATAATACATCACTTGATGTATAGGCTAAATTAGCCTCTGTGACTACATTGTTTTCAAACTTATAACCGAGTATATAACCAAGCGAAAACCCGTCGGTGTCAAAATCTTCTTTTAAAATTGCAAAATCTTTATCTACTTTTATTTTTCCTGTACCAAGCTCAACGCCCATTCTTATTTGAGCCTCATTGGCATGTGTAGTAAAACTACTCATTAACAATGTAAATGCACTGAGTGTGATTATTTTTTTCATTTTATTATCCAATATTGAGTTGACCTTAAAACGACACTTTGTTGCTCCAAGGGTGTGTTCAATATATGATATTAAGCGTACCCAAATTAATCCACGGACATAACCGGACATTTTATGTATTGCGTTAGGAAACCTTTTGTCAAAATTGAAATCCCTCCTAAGCCGTAAAATATTTAATACCGACTTACAAGAGTGACAATTGAACAATTCAAAAACTGCCCTTCTAAATCGAGGGCAATTACAGCAATATATAATAGAGCAATCGATAAAGCATTTATGGCTTGCCAATCAAATAGGTGTAAGCGAAAAAACCCTTACCCGATGGCTTAATGGCTCAGTTACAAGAATACGTTTGAGTAATTTAAATAAGCTTGCGAGTGCTTTAAATTGTGAAAAAGGAAGCTTGATTGCCCGTTCAGAGGTGGATATTTACCCTAGTGAAGAGAACCGAGATATTTTAGTAAATGAATTGCATAACGATGGGCTTTTGTATGAATTAATGATCAGCAGTAAGATTAAGCTCGCTATTTCTTTAATTAAATCAACATTTCACTCCGCATTACCAAGCGCTATTGTGGCCAACTTCTATATTAAACTTGGTTATGCCGCGCTTATTCATCGTCAATATGAAAAAGCACTACAATATTTTTATAAAGGCCTTAATAAAGCAATTAAAGTGAATGATCTTCCGTTAGTGTTTTCTGCTAATTTAGGCACTGCAATTACTTTACTATTCTCTTGTGAGTTTAAAAGATCACACCATTATTTAGTAATATGTAATGCCACATTACAACACGCGAACCAAGAAAAGGCTCACTATTACAGCACAAATGCACTTTTCTATTTATATTCTGGTGATATAAACGCTGCAATCCAATCAGCTAATTTATGCTTAAACGAATGTGATATAACAACCGATTCAATAGAAAAGAATCTATTTAAGAGTACCGCTTTACAGCTGCTCGGCGCGTGTTATTTGTTACAAGGCGATATTGAATTAGCGTATACACTTTGCGCTAAATCACTAAACGTAGCCAATCTATCTGGGTATAATCGCTGTGTTGCGGTATCAAAAGGATACTTAGCCGCTATTCATTGCACAAACGCAAACTATGTACTTGCAAAGCAACTTATAGCCCAGAGTATTGCCTTAGTAAGTGACGAAGATATTGCACTACCGAGCTTGTTGTGTATCTCATTATTTATTTACCGAAAAACTGGGAACAGTTCAAAATTCGCGGTTTCTTTAAACGCACTAAACAAAATTTGTAACACCGCTACAGTCCCTAACACCTTTGCTATATATCAACTTTATTTAATAAATATAGAGCAAGGTGAGATGCACAAGGCATCTGAAAAATTAACTCATATCGAAAACACACTAACTCAGCTCTCACTCCCGCTTTGGCAGCCATGGTTAACTAAGCTAAGCTAAGCTAGTATATTTTCAATATGTTAGTAAATCTCTTAACCAGAGTTCAGGTTATGTAGTTTTATTGCACTCATTTGTAAAAACTCACTTATTAGCCGGCTAATTTAATTAAGCTGCCAAGGCTTAATAAATTTTTCCAGATCCGCTTTTGTGACTGGTTTTTGTAAATAATGCGTAATGCCTTTTTTAAATAATTTTGCTATTTGAACATCATCTGTGAGACCCGACAAGATAGCTTTTGGTGTATCAGTATTTAAAGTACTTTTGCTTACTAACTGCTGCGCTACATCACTGCCAAATATTTCTGGCATACATTCATCTAAAAGCAGTAAATCAAATTGATTATTTAAAGCTAGCGTTAAAGCACTAGCACCGTTATCTGCACATGTTACCGAACAACCGAGCATTTCAAGCATCACTTTAGTCGCTACTTGACTTGGTAAGCTATCGTCAGCAACTAATACAGACAAGCGTTTTTGGGCATACAATGCAGTTCGAATAGCGACCAAATCTGTATCAAAAAAGGGCCATCCAAGCACATTGCCTGATAATTCTATGTCTTTATTTAGTTCATCAACTTTACCAATAGCATAAAGTTTTATACTGTTTTTTAAAAAGTTAGTATCCAGCTTTCGCATTAGAGAATGACTATTTAAGTGTCGTAAGTCCTCGAGTTGTAGAAATTCATTACAAGTATCTTCGTATAATCTAAAATTAAAAGCATACAGCTCATGAGTGTGCGCTGACATTATTGAACAGCTTTTAAATAATGTTTCGCAATCAGTTAAAACACCAACATTTTGATTAAGCTTAAGTGCTAAATCAATAGGTTGTTTGGTAACTAACAGACCATGCACATCAAATGTATTTTCTTGGTTAGCATCATCTATCCAATAGCAAACATTAACTCCTAAAGTATTCGCTCTAACTTTTAGCACAAAATTATCATTTACTGACTTCAAAGCAGGAATAATAAATTTTTCGCATTGCGCTAAAACGTGTTCATAAGGCGCATGTAAACATACGTAACTGCATTGCAACTCATTGATTAAAGTAATTGACATATACCGCTCTTGTGTTTCGCAGTATTTACCTATTACCCCTTGGATAATCTTTAAAATATGGCTTTGAGTATTCATATATACCTTATGTAACTTTGTATACTTAGCTTAAGTCAAGTTACATGCCACATTTATAAACATTCTTTATTGACTATATTCAATAACTTAAAAATTAATATTAAAAACACTTTAGCCGTATTCGCATTTTAAAAATCATAATGCGAAGCATATTGGGGTGACTTCCTGTATTTATGCTTTATTAGAACAGTCCAATCGATTTTTTGCGCTTTAAAATACTTTTTAATCATTTAAACTGATATCAATCAAATAAAGGAGAGCATTATGCTAACAGTAATTTTTGGCCGTGAAGGCTGCCCATTTTGTGTACGTGCAAAAGATGTTGCGGAGCAACTATCAAATGAACGTGATGACTTTAAATTTCGTTACATCGATATAATTAAAGAAGGCATTAGTAAGGCCGATCTTGAAAAGTCAGCAGGCAAACCTTGCCCAACAGTGCCGCAAATTTTTGTAGACCAAAATCACATTGGTGGATTTACCGAATTTGAAGCCTACGCAAAAGAAAACCTAGGCTTGTATAAATAAGCTTTGTATTAAATATGTTAACCAGATCAATAAACCCAATATTGGGCTGGTTAAATTTCGACCAACATCAAACACATAGAAATTAGTTTCAATTTATACAAGCATTTGCCTCGCGAATCCTATATAATGCGCGCCTCTTTAAATTCGTTGAGGCGTATTAATGTCAGAACCAGTCACGTTTGAATCTCTAAATCTTTCTCCTGCAATTTTGAAGGCAGTTGAAGAGTTGGGTTACAAGACACCATCTGAAATCCAAGCTCAATGTATACCGTTATTGCTAGAAAGAAAGGACGTACTGGGACTAGCTCAAACGGGTACAGGTAAAACCGCAGCATTTGCACTGCCATTACTAAATAATATTGACCCGTCTGTGAAACAGCCACAGATCCTTGTACTCACACCAACACGTGAGCTTGCGATCCAAGTTGCTGAGGCATTCGAACAATATGCTAAACATGTTCGTGGTATTGAAGTATTGGCACTCTATGGTGGCCAAAGCTACAGTATCCAATTAAGCGCACTTCGTCGTGGCGCTCAGGTTATTGTTGCAACTCCAGGTCGTTTAATCGATCACATTAACCGTGGCACTATCAAGTTTGATGCTCTACAAGCACTTGTACTTGATGAAGCCGATGAAATGTTACGTATGGGCTTTATCGATGATGTAGAAAACATCATGGAAAAAACTCCGCGCGAAAAGCAAACATGTCTTTTCTCTGCGACTATGCCTAAGCAAATTCAAAACATCAGCAGCAAATATATGAACAATCCTGAACAGGTTCATATTTCTGCGCGTAACTCGACAGTATCATCTGTTGAGCAAGTGTTTTGGAATGCAAGCGTACATAAAAATAAAGCAATTGTTCGCTTCTTAGAAGCTGAGCAATATGAAGGTGCTATTGTTTTCGTTCGTACACGTAACGATACAGTACAACTTGCTGAGTTATTAGAGCGCGAAGGTTTCTCTGCTGCTCCACTTAACGGTGACATGAACCAGCAAGCACGTGAACGCACTGTAGACCGCTTAAAAAGTGGCATGCTAAACATTGTTATTGCAACTGATGTAGCAGCACGTGGTCTAGATGTTGACCGTTTAAGCTTGGTTATCAACTACGATATCCCACAAGATTCTGAAGCCTACGTTCACCGTATCGGCCGTACAGGTCGTGCTGGTCGTACTGGTAAAGCAATCTTATTCGTAAAACATAACGAACGTTATTTACTTAAAAATATCATTCGTCATACAAAGTCTGAAATTGCTCAAGTTGAATTACCTACAGCAAAAATTGTTGAAGAAAAACGTATCGAAGCGTTACAAGCAAAATTAACTATTGCGCTTGAAAACAAAGACATCACGTTCTTCAATGAAGTAGCTACTAACATGGCTGAAAAACTTGACCTTCCTCTTGAAAGCTTAGCGGGTGCGTTACTGTGTTTAGCACAGCAACAGTCGCCAATTAAAGTTGAAGAAGTTAAGATTCAACCTCGTGAACGTAACGAGCGTAACGACCGTAATTCACGCAACGATCGTGGTGACCGTGGACGTCGTAACGAACGTGGTGGAGAGCGCGCTGAGCGTAAACCTCGCGAACGTAACAGTCGTGATGCAGGTCCTATGGATACTTACCGTATCGAAGTAGGTCGTGAACATGGTGTTCAGGTTAAAAACATTGTTGGCGCTATCGCTAACGAAGCTGACATCTCAAGCAAGTTTATTGGTGATATTCGTCTACACGACAATCACAGCACGGTTCAATTACCGCAAAACATGCCTAAAGATGTACTTGATCATTTCCAAAAAGTGTTTATTTGTAAACGCCCTATGGGCTTAACAATTACCACTGATCAAGGCCCTGCTGAACCACGTGGCGAACGCTCTGAGCGTCCAGCTGGTGATAAGAAACGCAGCTTTAATAAAGATGACGGCGCACGCGGTGATAAGCGCAGCGGTCCTCGTAAAGAACGTCGCCCTGTAAGCTTCACAGCTAAATAAGCAACGACTCTTTAATAAAAAAACCTTGCCACGAAAGTGACAAGGTTTTTTGTTTTTAAGCTGCTGCTACAGTGAAAACAAAGTAAACTTTCGCGTCAATTCAATAGCGGCTTGAAATAGTTTTTTTAGCCTGAGTTCGGGTTGCTTAATGCCTATAAATACATTTCTCTGATTTTTAAAATAACAAAAATTCTATAAACTAGACAAAGGCTATAGTTCACGGACGAATTAAAAATTGAAAAAGATTTACGACAACTTGCTCTTTGTAGCAATAGTACTCCTCATTTTATTATGCATCACTATACCTATTTTAATGGACTTTACAGATCCACCATTCATCTCAAATGAACTATACGACGTTGTTTTCTTTATAACCCTCCCTATTATCTGTTGTGCACTATTTATCTATTTAAATATACTTATATTCAATAAATATAAACGCTGCAGTAAATATAGAGAATCACTTAAATACAATTTCTCAGATACTAAAATAAAATTAGCATTCATTTTCATGTACCCATTATCCCCTTTATTAATCTTTGGAGTACTCTATGTTTTTATCTCTGATCCTATTAAATGATGGGCTTACTACACGCAAGGCGACTATTGGTATAAAGAATACATCCTGACCGATGTACAGGAGTGTGGCACTGAGTATGAAGATAGCTGTACTCGTTTATACTTCAAAGACCCTAAAACGAATAAGATTCATGATTTTAGGTGGTATGACGATAAGTCTACAATAATGAACAACAAAAATGATTATGTGTATATTGTTGGAGAGGCCAGCTTATTTGGCTATATAGTGAGAGATTTAGAAAGGTAACTTAGACTCATTTTTACATTACAGGACTTTTATTTAAAAACCTCACTCAAGTGAGTGAGGTTTTTAAAGGTTTAGGTTAAGGCAATGCTGGATAAATGTAGCTTGCATCTAAACCTAATGGAATACCAAGTGCCCAATAACCTAATAAAAAGATACTCCAGCCAATCATAAAGGCGATTGAGTACGGCAGCATAATAGCAATTAAAGTGCCTATACCGGTGCCTTTGACATACTTTTGACAGTACACAACCACCAATGGGAAGTATGGCATTAACGGTGTAATAATATTAGAGCTTGAGTCACCTACACGATAAGCGGCTTGAGTTAAGTCTGGCGAAATGCCAAGTTGCATTAACATTGGTACAAAAATGGGGCCAAGTAACGCCCATTTTGCTGAACTTGAACCAACAAACAAATTAACAAAGCCAGTTAAAAAGATAATGCCTACAACCGTTACTGCACTTGGCAATTCCATCGCCTTCAATAACTGCGCACCTTCGATTGCGAGTAATGCACCTAAATTTGATTTACTAAATGCAGCAATAAATAGCGAACAGAAAAATGCCATGACGATATAATATGCCATGCCGCTCATCGCTTTACTCATAGCATCAATCATATCTTTTGAAGTTTTAAAGGTACCTACCGTAAAACCATATACAGTGCCTGGAATCCAAAAAAGTAAAAATATTAGTGGGACAATTGATTGCATTAAAGGAGAGCTAAAATTAGTAAGGGATCCGTCACTACTGCGCATTGCAGAATCGTCTGGAGCAGAAACAAATGCTAATAACGCAAGTCCTGCTATCATTACTGTACTGGCTATATAAAAGGCCCGTTTTTCATCACTACGTGCATCTTCAAATACAGGTAAATCCTCTTTAGCACCATCAACCGCTGTTTTTTGTAAACGTGGTTCAATAATTTTATCGGTAATGTACCAGCCTAATGCCACAATAAATAAGCTAGATGCTGAAGCAAATGCCCAGTTATTTAACGGGTTAATTGCTATTGCAGGATTAATTATTTGCGCCGCACTTTGGGTAAAGCTTTGTAGTAATGGGTCGATACCCGATGGAATAAAGTTAGCCCCAAAACCACCACTGACTCCTGCAAATGCAGCTGCAATACCCGCAAGCGGATGACGTCCTGCAGCATAAAATATAACACCTGCAAGTGGAATAACTAATACATAACCTGCGTCAGTAGCGGTATGGCTCACAATGGCCACTAAAATGATTGAAGGCGTTAATAGCTTTTTAGGAGTAACTTTAAGCATTAACTTAAGACTAGTATTAATAAAGCCCGAATGCTCTGCAACACCGACACCTAACATAGCTACTAAAACGACACCTAAGGGAGCGAAGCCAGTAAAGGTTTTTACCATAGAGGATAAAAAGGTAGCAAGCGAATCACTTGCCAGCATATTATTAATAATAATCGCTTCACCGGTACGTGGGTCTATTGCATCAAAACTTACGCCTGAAAACCACCACGACAAAAACCAAATTAATAACATTGCAAATAGAAATATTACGGCTGGATCTGGAAGCTTATTCCCAACCCGCTCAACAAAATTTAAAAAACGCGCAACGACCCCTGAAGGTAAAGCGTCTTGATTATTATTCATTTTTACCGCTCCTAAAGTTTATTTCAGTAACAATACCGCACAAAAACGAAACAGTAAATTAACATGAAAATTTGCTTTAAAAATTTTTGGCACAAAAAAACACGATAGTGATAAACAAATCGTGTTTTTTTTGCCACTTAGGGTTAAGCGAGGGCTTTAACTTCTTCCCACAAGCGTGCAACTAATGTTTTGTCTTCTTCGTTAAGCTCGCCGTTGCGATATGCTTTTACTAAGCTTTGCTCTACAGTTTCGTTTAGCTCATCTATACTGATTGTCAGCTTTTCTACTTCGGCATAACCAACTGCAAGATCATAGTGGCCTCGTAAATAGCCGCCAGCAAATAACTCATCGTCAGTTGCTTTTATTACTAAATCATCGAAGTACTGCTGGGCTGCATCGATATAGTTCACTAAACTCATTTATTAATCTCCTGGTTTTGCAAAGCACCTTTATTTTCAATGTTGTGGTGCCCTACTGCATACATAATATGGTCGTTAAATCCGGTGGTTACTTTAATATAACCCATTAATTCATCATCTAATTCGCCATCGCCTGTATCACAAATAAGGGGGCGGCCATTAAGCGCTAGTAGTTTTGTTTTTGTTGCTACTACAATAATATTTTCTTTGCCAATTGCGCGTATAAGCACGGGACTCAATTGCTGGTTACCACGGCCAAATATATGCCCTTGCCCGCCAATGAGCGTAATGACTAACTTAGTACTTTGATCATGTGTAAGCTCAAGCAATTGCTTAGCCGTTAAATCTTGGGCAACTAAGGTTTGATCTTTTATTAAATCAACGCCAAGTAACGTATTTTCAAGACCCATTTCTTCCATTATAGCTTCAACCGTTGAGCCGCTACCCATAATATAAAATGTGTCTTCATCCATTTGTGATACAACATGCGCAGCAATGTCGGCAAGCACGAGCTCGTCGGTTTCTTTACCGCCATTTTTAACCGCTTGCATATAACGTACTTCACTTGGGGTTTGCATTTCGCCGTAGCGCTTTGCTTTTACTGTGCCTTGTCTAAAGGCATCTTCATCTATATCCATTACATCTGCATCGGCTAAGGTAACTAACTCACCTTTAACCAGCATTTCGACTACGCGCCCTGCAGCTTTTGGTGTAATAGCGTACACACCAGAGTGGATTTTGCAGCCTGCGGGAATGCCAAGTACAGGCACAGTGTCTTCTATTGCATGGCAAATATTACGTGCTGTACCGTCACCTCCGGCAAATAAAACTAAATCAACACCACAGTCTTTAAGTACTTTTGCTGCTTGTTCTGTGTCATCTGGGGTTGTTATTGCAGAAGTGTTGTACACAACCTCTGCATTAAAGCCTAAGGCTTTGGCTGCTTTCTCACCCATGTCACCGTTAACAGTGTAAATAGTCAGGCGCTCTTTATAAGGTAATAGCACTTCAAGCGCTGCTTTTGTGCGGCTATTGGCTTTTGGCTCTGCGCCTAGCTCAATAGCTCTGGCAGCAGTTTGTGCGCCATCACTCCCTTTTAAAGCAACCGTGCCACCTAAACCCGCGACTGGATTTACAATTAAGCCTAATTTAAACGCCATTACAAAGCTCCTTTGGGTGTTGCCAATTAAATTGCTGTGCAGTTAATGGCCACGGTGTGTTGTAAAAATGAGAGAGCGCTTTTAAAAGTGACTCCGTACGAGAGTTAAAACCGTTTTTAATCAAGGTAAGCACTCGTTGATGCACGCGCTGCTGAAAATCAAACCGACACGTTTGTTCGCCGTTTAAGTTATCTACCGACACATTAAAATTAAACCCTGCTGCGGTACTTAATAACCACTCGATGGCTTGGGGCTTTACTTCAACGTTTTCAAAATCAGCTTGTTGTTGTTTATCACGCCCATCGGGGCAATACCAATAGCCGTAATCCTCTGATAAACGCCGTTCATTACCCGCCACCAGCCAGTGTGCAATTTCATGCAATGCACTGGCGTAAAAACCATGGGCAAATACGACTTGGTGATAGAGCACATAATCTGTTGCCGGTAAATACACAGGCTCGCTGTCGCCTTTTATCAACCGAGTATTATAAGTTTGATAAAAAGTGCGTTCAAAAATTGAAATTAGATCAGCTATTTGATGCATAAAATTAGGCTAACTCGTCTCGGTTACAGCGCTACATAGCGCACTAAAAACGAGACGAATTGTACGGGCTTTTACAACTAAAGTAAAAATAAGGCGTGATAGTAAAATATAAGCGGATTAATCTTTCACTTTATTGATATTTTTAATAATACCTAAACAGTAAAGCGTATTGGCAAGTTCTTTACGCTGTGCTTTTTCGCTTGAGGTTTTATTGGCTAAGCTAGTTAACATATCGTACCGTTTACGTAAAGTTAGTATATATCTGGCATGCTTACGGCATTCAAAACAACGTGTACAGTGTGAATCGACCCAAAAATCAAGTACCTCAAACCAATATTGCTGCTCTTGAGCAAAAAAATAAATGCCTTAGAGCAACTTTCGCACTTCTCTTCAATATCAACATAAAGTGCCCGAGGGTCAATGGCATAGTTTTGCTTTTTTATATCAGCCAATATTACCGTATTAGGGAAGTATTTAAGCCTCGAGTAACGCCAGTGCGCATTCTCTATCGCCTCTATTGTCACTGAGGTATTGGTAGTTATCGGTTTATTGCCATACCTTGGGTGATTAAGATACATGAGCTGCCTAGTTTAAACTTATGATTTTAAGGCACAGAACATGCCATATGAAAAATAATAATTATACAGGCGTTCCTGCTTCATCACACTCTACAATATCGGTTTCGGTTAATGCCTGAGTGATCCATACTTGTAATACTGGGCAGCGCATAACAAAGTCACAATATTGTTGCGCCTCTGGCGATAACGTAATTTGATACGTTTTTAAACGCAATACAATAGGGACGTACATGGCATCAGCAATACTAAAGTCACCAAAAAACCACTCATTTGGAAACACATCTTGTTGCTGTACAAATATCTCGTCTATACGGGCTATATCTTTTAATGCTTCGCTCGATAGGTCTACTTTACGGGTAGCTCTTATATTCATTGGCATTTCGCTGCGCAGCGCCATAAAGCCTGAATGCATTTCAGCGCTTAGCGCACGCGCTTTAGCTCTTTGGGTAATATATTTTGGCCATGCAGCGCCCGATAAGTAAGCATCGTTAATATATTCACAAATTGCTAGTGAATTCCATACTTGTAAATCGCCATCGATTAACGCTGGAACTTTTTGCACAGCAAAGGTCTTTTTTAGCTCATTGTAAAAACCAGGAGTGTCGAGTACCAGCTGAGTTTCACTAAACTCAACATCAAATTTACTCATTAAATACCATGCGCGTAATGACCAGCTGGAGTAGTTTTTATTACCGATGAATAATTGCATATTGTAAATACCAAAGTGAATAGACGCTCCTACCTTACTAGGTGATTAAACAACCAACAACATTTTGTTTAAAGTCTCTTTGCTAACAGTTAATTAAAGCTATTAATTACTCACTTAACTGCTTGTTTAAATGTTTTTTTAATAGTTGTGTATTACGCGTGTTAGCTTTAAAAAACGCATCAAATATATCGCCAAAAAATGGCACTAAACCGCCCACAAAGTCAATGAGCATATTAATGAACATCTTAGTCTTTATACGTTTACTCACACCTAAACGCTGCGCTTCTATAAGCACATAGCTTGATAAAATTAGCCCTGCGGCATCACCTATAACAGGAATTAAACCAATCACAGCCTCCAAACCTATATTAAATTTAGTAAAAGGAATACCAATGCTGCTATCTGTAAAATGACTAAACCTTTCCAAACGTTTCAGTGTTGATTCATATTCAGCGGATGTGAGCGGAGGTTGAATATTTTTACTCATAATAGCTACTTTTTATTTAATGTTGTTATATATAAACACTAGGGAGTATTAATACTTAATGAATTACAAAACTAATAAATTGGTACTTGAAGTTGGCTTTAAGATCAAAATCGTTAGCAAGCCCGCATGATAAGTACATGAAAATCGATCCAACAAATAAAACAACCTCGGGATCAATAATCAATACAAACTATGTATATAAATGGAAACTTTGAGAGAGATTACTTATTTGCAATAGCTATCAAAGCACTTTATAAAAACAAGTCCCCTCTCGCTTTACATACATTTTTTTCTTAGTTAAAATCTAGGAAATTATGCAAGGATTGCCTATGAATAAATCTATTTATTTACCTCGATTCGCCATCTTTTTAATTCTTATTTGTGCTATTGTTTTTCCAGCCCTTGGTCAAGGAGAAGATATGTTTAGCTGGTTCAGAAAAAAGAAAGAAGTATTTTTAAGTCCTGATGTCAACGGCATCGTTACAGAAAACGGCATGCCAATTGCTGACTTAGAAATAATACGCTCATTAACATATATTGATGGCGTTGAACGACTTGATTCCGTAATAACAAGTGATGACGGACGCTTTCATTTACCACGAAAAACTATACTTTCTTCAATCCCTAATAAATTAATTTCCGAAGATCGCGTCCACCAGAAGATTTTTATTAGGAAAGGTAACAACTTAATTATTGGTTTGTGGGGGGCTACACAACCAGGCATTTCAGAGCTACCTGAATTCACCGAAAAGCTTAAGTTTTTAAAGTGTGAAATAACTAATCAATTAGTCAGATTTGAATTTAAAAATAATACCAACAAATATCTCAATAGAACCGCGACAAGTATTTGCAGATGGGATGTAGATTACAACCCAACGTGGGTTATGGAAAACGGTGAAGAGAAGTACGAAGTCCATAATGGCAACTTGAATGATTTAACAGAACGTTTCACAGGGAAGAAGGTTGAGCTATGAATAAAACAATATCACCAAGTACGGCAGCTTCTGTCGCAAATAGAGTTTATGACATAAGAAAAAGCTATGACTTCAGCGGGGAGTTTCATAATGACTTTGTCAGAAACTTTAAAGTGACTAACAATCAAATTCAGGGCGTTAGTGGTGGGTTAATAAACCAACTTCTAAACCGTACGACAGGCTTCGCTCTGACTGCTGAAGGTGCTTCACCACAATTCAAAAATCACCATATTATTGCTATTCGTGGTACTGTTTTCTCATCTTGTGCAGATTGGCTAACCAACTTAAATGTTGCAACAACCCTTGGCCCTAAAAACTTGGAGGTACATTCAGGTTTTGAGAAAGCCTTCACTAGTATGGAGCCTATGTTTAATTCTTATATAAAAAAACATAAACCAGAATTTTTGCATATTGTGGGGCACAGTTTAGGTGGTGCTATTGCTCAGCTTACGGCTATTTGGGCTAGTAAAAAAGGTATACCTACGAATTTGTATACTTTTGGTGCGCCTAGAGTAGTATTAAATAATTCAATACACTCAGCAGCAACTAATATCGGCCAATATCGAGTTACTCATGGCGCCGATCCTGTACCTTGTGTACCAGCCTGGCCATTCAGCCATACCTCTAATGAATATCAAACAGCTATGAATGAAGGATCCTTTTTCAGTCTTGCCGCACACTCTATGGAAAAAAGTCAACCTGGTTACGTTAATACAGTTGCTGCATACAGTGATTATGCAAGTATGGAAAATTCTTTGAAGACCCTACATCATAATCATACTGTTTTAAAGTATTCATCTCGTTACAACGTAACCTTTTCACTCAAATGGCAACGAATAATTACAGACGGCCTAATAACTTTTTTAAAGAAAACAGGACAGTACGCTTTTATTTCAGTCCAAGCAGGATTAGGTCTCGGACTAACTTTCTATGACACCCTTGCCCGATGTTTATTTGATTCTGTAGTCAAATTTGTAGAATTAACTGAAGAATTAAAAGGCTTAATTGGTCATATGCTTGCATTTGTGGGGAAAAAAACTCACGAAGTTAAGGAGCTAAGTAAGCAATTCATCAGATGGGTGCTCGGTTTGATGATCAAAAAGCTTTACATGGTTGCAAAACAAGCTATTGATCTTATTTAAATTAAAAGGAGCGCGGCCGCCTCATAAGGTTTAACCGCGCTCACAATAAACACTTAAACAGAGCCGTTAATTGGCCCGTGTTCGTGGTTTACATATGGATTTTGCCCGCGTTGACGCAGTAAGTGGTCCATTAAGGTAATAGCCATCATTGCCTCAGCAATTGGGATTGCACGAATGCCAACACACGGATCGTGACGACCTTTAGTGATCATCTCAACCGCTTCATTGCTTGTATTAATGCTGTTACCTGGGATGGTAATGCTCGACGTTGGTTTTAGCGCAATAGAAGCAATAATATCTTGCCCTGTCGAAATACCCGCAAGTACGCCACCTGCATGATTTGATGTAAAACCTTCAGGGGTTAGCTCGTCGCGATGCTCAGAGCCTTTTTGCTCAACCACATCAAAGCCATCACCAATTTCAACGCCTTTAACTGCGTTAATACTCATTAATGAGTGCGCAAGTTCGGCGTCAAGACGGTCAAATACTGGCTCACCAAGACCAACAGGTACATTGCTTGCCACTACTTTTACTTTAGCGCCAACTGAGTCACCTTGCTTTTTAAGGTCACGCATGTATTCGTCAAGCGCTTCAAGCTTACTTGCATCAGGGAAGAAGAATAAGTTATTTTCAACTTCATCCCAATCAAACGTTTCCGCCTTGATAGGACCAAGCTGACTTAAACATGCTTTAACTTCAATACCATGAAATTGCTTTAAGTATTTTTTAGCAATAGCACCTGCCGCTACGCGTATTGCGGTTTCGCGTGCAGATGAGCGACCACCACCACGATAATCGCGCAGGCCGTACTTATGCCAATACGTGTAATCGCCGTGACCTGGGCGAAATACATCTTTAATTTTGCCGTAATCTTGCGAGCGTTGATCGGTGTTTTCAATTAATAAACCAATGCTAGTACCTGTGGTTTTACCCTCAAAAACGCCTGCTAATATTTTTATTTGATCGCTTTCGCGGCGCTGCGTTGTGTAACGGCTTTGACCTGGTTTTCGGCGATCTAAATCAATTTGTAAGTCGGCCTCTGTGATTTCGAGACCTGCGGGAGTACCATCAACAACGCCGCCTAATGCAACGCCGTGGCTCTCACCAAAGGTAGACACTTTAAATAACTGCCCAATGCTATTACCTGCCATTAACTTTCCTCATTCCTAATGACTACCAATAGCCAAGCACAGGGCTTGGCTATTCATTTTTTACTTATTTTGCAAAATACTCATCTAGCTGCTTTTTGCTAATTACAAATACACCTAAGCCGCCTTGTTCAAATTCAATCCATTCAAACGGCGCGCCCGGATACAGTGCATCCATATGTACCATAGAGTTACCAACTTCTACAAATAACAAACCGTTATCTGTTAGATGTTCACTCGCTTCGCTTAATATAGTACGGGTTACATCTAAACCATCGTGGCCTGATGCAAGCCCAAGCTCTGGTTCATGATGAAACTCACGTGGCAGGTCAGCCATATCTTCCGCATCAACATACGGTGGGTTTGCTACTATTAGGTCGTATTTTTGACCTGGTACACCACTAAATACATCAGATTGAATAGGTAACACGCGCTCAGTTAACATGTAATCGTTAATGTTTATGTCTGTCACTTCAAGTGCTTCATACGATATATCTACCGCATCAACTTGTGCCTGCTCAAAAGCTTGCGCAAGTGCGATTGCGATACAACCCGAACCCGTACATAAATCTAATATACGGTTAACCGATTGTGGCTCTTCAAGCCAGGGTGTAAAGCGGTTACTGATAAGCTCAGCAAATGGTGAGCGAGGTATAAGTACACGTTCATCCACATAAAATGGCATACCCGCAAACCATGCAATGTTTGTTAAGTAAGGTACTGGCGTGCAGTCGTTAATACGTTCTGCAATAAGACCCGCAAGTCGGTTTTTTTCTGTGCTTGTTAAACGCGCATGCATTAATTCTTTTGGCGCATCAACAGGCAAGCTAAGCGCAGGCAGTAATAAGCTTACAGCTTCATCCCATGCGTTATCTGTACCGTGTCCAAAAAATATACTACTACTTGCAAATTGGCTTGTAGTCCAACGTAACCAGTCATGTAAAGTTGACAGTTCTGCAACGGCTTCTTCGAGTGTTGCTTCTTCTATTTGTAAATCGCTCATATATTTTTACCTGTATTAGCTTACTGACTGTTTTGAGTCTTTAAGACGATTGCATTGCCTATCTGCGCTGGGCAAATTACAATTGCCCCCTCATTTAAGTATTGTACCGCCTTTTGCGCTGCGTTTTTACGTTTTTTTGTTTAGGTAATAGTTATGAAAAAAGACACTCCATCACATTCGTCCCTAAGCAATGACGACATAAGCTTATTTCGTCAAACGATCACAGGCGCCAAAGTATTTAAACAAGATACTCATCGTTTTGATACAAAGCCTAAGGTGTCACAAGCTAAGCAATTTGCCCAGCAAAAAAAGCAGGCTCAATCTGAATTTTTCTTCTCAGACGTTTATATTCCTGATATAGACACCCACGGCACGGTTAAATATGTAAAACCTGGCCAAGATACCTTCCTAGCTAAACAGCTTCGCCGTGGTGACTTTGCACCCGATTTGACGCTAGATTTACATGGCTTAAATAAAGAACTCGCTAAAGATGAACTCGCTGGACTCATTCACGAATGTAAAAAGCAGCATTATTATTGCGCATGTGTAGTGCATGGTATTGGTGGCGGTGTACTAAAGCACAAAGTACCGCAGTACTTAGTACAGCACCCTGACGTAATAGCGATGCATCAAGCCCCTCTCGAATATGGTGGTAGAGGCGCTGTACTTATTTTAATCAATTTACCGCAAAGTGATGAATTTAGACGCTAACTTTAGCTATTACCAGGATGTAACTACGTGCATATTTTTTCAATTATTTTTCCGCTCATTTTTATTGTTGCGTTTGGTTATAGCTGTTGCCGATTAAAATTTTTCGACAAGCAGCATATCGCAGGCCTGAGTAAGTTTACCTTTTATATTAGTTTGCCTGCTTTTTTATTATTAAATATGTCGCAAATTAACTTACAACAAAGCATTAGCCTTTTTGCATTTTTGAGCTTTTACGTACCTGTTCTGAGTGTATTTGGGGTGGGTATATTAATTGATCGCTTTTATTTAAGTAAAAAACATTTAAAAAACTACCAACAACACGGCGTCTTTGGACTTGCTTCTAGCTATTCAAATATGGTGTTAGTGGGTATTCCTATTGTTATTGCCTCGCTTGGCAAAGAGATGATAGCCATTGCGTTTATGATCATTACTTTTCATAGCACATTGTTATTTGCACTTACTTTTTTAATAGGGGCTAAAGGCAGTAGCGATAAATTTTCGTGGTCGCACTTTGGAAAAAGTATGGTGTTAAACCCAATAGTACTGAGTATTGGGTGCGGGCTTATATTAAACATATTAGGAGTAACACTGTTCACCGACTTAGCAAATAGTTTAGAGCTATTAGCTAAACCAGCAATTGCCTGTGCGCTATTTGTACTTGGTGCAAATTTAGCTTTTTATAAAATAGCTGCAAATTGGCAACCGGCGTTAATAGCATCAATTTTAAAAATATTTTTATTGCCTGCGCTAGTTTTATTGGTAGGCACCTATGTATTTAAGCTAGACACTCAAATACTTAATGTATTGGTACTTTTAAGTGCGTCCCCTGTTGGCGTAAATGCTTATCTTATTGCAAGTCAAATAAAGCAGCATGAAGCCACGCTTGCTGGGGCTGTCGTACTTTCTACTATCTTAAGTGTTATTAGCTTTACGTTTTGGCTAGCTTTATTACTTTAGCTTACAAACCGCCGGCTACATCAACAAAGCTACCCGTTGTAAAAGAAGCGTGCTCCGAAGCTAAAAAGTAAATTGCTGCAGCAACCTCTTCGGGTGTACCGCCTCTGCCAAGGGGTAATTTACTTTTAAGACGATCGACTCGGTTTTTTTCACCACCATCGCTATGCATATCAGTGTAAATAAGCCCTGGTCTAACCGAGTTAACACGAATACCTTTACTTGCCACCTCTTTTGCCAAGCCAATAGTAAATGTGTCCATTGCACCTTTGGATGCTGCATAATCAATGTACTCATTAGGAGAGCCCGTTTTAGCAGCCCTCGATGAAACATTAATAATACTGCCGCCATTTCCCATTCGCTTTATAGCCTCACGACTACATAAAAAAGCACTGTTAATATTTGTAGTCAAAACTTCGTTTATGCGCTCAGCACTCATTTCTAACAAAGGCATTTGTGGTTTTAAAATACCAGCGTTATTTATTAGTACATCAAGCCGACCAAAGACTTTATCTATATGCATAAATAAAGCTAAAACGTCAGCCTCTAGTGATACGTCACCTTGAATTACTTCAGCCTCAACGCCTAATCGCTTTACTTTTTCTGCCACCAACATTGCACTAGCTAAATCAGCTTTATAGTTAATGCAAACATTATAACCTTGCTTTGCAAAATATAGTGCAGTAGCTGCGCCAATACCTCGGCTAGAGCCTGTGATAAGTACAACGGGGGAGCGATTCATTAAAGCTAGTATTCTTTTAAAGCTGCAACTACTGAAATTTCAACAAGCAGTGCATCACGTGCCATTTTAGCTTCAACGCAGGCACGTGCTGGTGCATAACCCTCGGTTACCCATGCATCCCATACTGCATTCATATCAGCAAAGTATTCCATGCTCTTTACATAAATAGTCGCGCTAAGCATATGTTCTTTTGAACTTCCCGCTTCATCAAGCAGCGCCTCTACTTTATCAAGCATAGTTTGAGTTTGTTCTTTGATATCTTTTTGCGCGTCGGCGCATACCTGCCCACATAAATACACAGTGCCGTTATGTTTTACAATGCGGCTCATGCGCGCACCGGTTTGAAGGCGTTCAATAGTCATTTCTTCACTCATATTATTAATTAAATTTATACATTATCGGGAGCATTGATACTCATATACTGGCTGCGTTGAGTTCTTTCATCGTAACTAATTACAGCAATGGCACCCGTATTAAAAATAGGCATGTTACCAGGGCATAATTGATCAACTAAATAACTCACAATTGGCATATGTGCTACCACAAGCCAAGTGTTGCATTGGGGGTGTGCTGCTATAAGCGTTTCGAGATAATCCGCTGCTATTTGCGGTTTTCCTTCAGGTACAATATCACTGCATGTTTCGCTAAATTTAAACTCTGCATTTTTAGCAACGTTTTCTGCAGTTTGCTGAGCACGAATGTAAGGGCTAACTAACAAGGCATCAGGTGGGTAGTGTTTAGCAAGCCATAGGCCCATTTTCTCGGCTTCAGTATGACCCGTTTGAGTCAAATTTCTAGCCGCATCATCAGCCTGCATCGGTGTTGCTTCGCCGTGGCGCATTATTAGGATTGTTTTCATAAAAAATCAACCGATTAAAGAATATAAAACAGTAGCCAATTTGCCCATTTGTCCGCTATATTAAAAACATAAACCTATTTTTTTCTAAAATAGTTCTTTCGTGATATTCAGGTAAACCTTTTAGTCGTATTCCACTTTCCTGAAGTTATCATCTGTTGTTAACAAGTAAACGTTTAATTTCAGGAGCATCATTTGAATATCAGTCGTAATGATAACAGAGCATATAAAGCTCTTACACTGGACAATGGTCTAAAAGTACTACTTGTGCAAGATAAAGATTCAACAAAAGCGGCTGCATCTATGGCAGTAAATGCTGGTCATTTTGACGATCCTCTTGATAGACAAGGCCTCGCACACTTTTTAGAACATATGCTTTTTTTAGGTACTGACCAATTTCCAGACTCTGGTAGTTTTAATAATTATGTATCTCAAGCCGGTGGAAACACTAATGCGTGGACTGGCACAGAGCATACCTGCTATTTTTTTGATATTAATAATCAAGAATTTAAAAATGCATTAGAGCAATTTAGCCGCTTTTTTATTGCGCCACTTTTAAATTCAGCCGAAACCGAAAAAGAACGTAACGCAATTGAAGCCGAATTTAAACTAAAAATTAAAGACGATGGCCGCCGTATTTATCAAGCACATAAAGAAACGGTAAATCCAGCCCACCCTTTTGCTAAGTTTTCAGTTGGTAATCTACAAACGTTGGCAGACAGGGAGCGCTGTATAAGTGACGAACTTCGGGATTTTTTTAATGCTTTTTATCAAGCCCAGTGGATGACGTTAGTTATTTGCGCCAATGAAGAGCTCGACACCTTACAAAGTTGGACTAATACATATTTTAACGAAATTAACGGTAATAAAAACCTTAAAAAACCAGAGATCAGTGAGCCACTTTACCGTAAACAAGATATAGGGAAAGTGCTGCATATTGAGCCGCACAAACATATGCAAAAACTGATTGTCAGTTTTGCGATGCCAAATATTGATGATTTTTATCGCCATAAAACGGTGAGTTTTATTGCTCATTTATTAGGTTATGAAGGTGCAGGTTCTCTTTACTCTATTTTAAAAGAACAAGGTTGGATAAATGCGCTCTCAGCTGGCGGCGGTATTAACGGCAGTAACTTTAAAGATTTTAATATAAGCATGGCGCTCACTGACGAAGGTATTGAATATTTTGAAGACATTATTGAAATGGTGTTTGAATATATTTGCTTAATTAATGCCAATACAGAGAAGTTACCTCGTCTTTATCAAGATAAAAAAAACCTATTACAAATTGCTTTCGATAATCAAGAAAAGTCACGCCTAATCGATTGGGTCAGTAATTTAAGTATAAATATGCAACATTACGATGAAGTCAATTATGTGCAAGGCGACTACTTGATGGAGGGCTTTAAAAAAGCCACCCACGAAATCGCAATGCAATGGTTAACGCCGCATAATATGCGTATTGTTCTTATCCACCCTGATGTAGAACCAGAACACAAAACTGCATGGTATAACACCCCGTATAAAGTTGAAAAAATATCACCCAGCTGGCTCGATGCTTTAAGTGATATAAATAAACCACTGAAAGATATGCTACTGCCAACGGCAAACCCTTACTTAACAAAAAATGTGGTGCTATATGATGTAGAAAAACCACAAATAAAACCTGAACTTTTAGTAAGAGAGCCCGGTTTTGACTTTTGGTTTAAGCAAGACAATACTTTTAGAGTAGCAAAAGGCCATTTTTATTTAGCCTTGGACTCTGACTTTGCAGTAAAAGACGTAAAACACATGGCACTGACTCGCTTATTTACTGATTTATTTATGGATAGCGTAGGTGAACAATTTTACCCAGCGGAGCTGGCAGGGCTAAGTTACCATTTAACATCTCACCAAGGCGGTTTAACACTGCATACAGCCGGATTATCGTCTAGCCAATTAGAATTAGTTGATGAGCTTCTTGACGCCCTATTTAATGTCGACATTTGTGCAAAACGTTTTGCTGAATACAAAAAACAACTTGTCAGGCACTGGCGAAATAGCAACCAAAACAAACCAGTTAGTGAACTGTTTAGTATTTTAGGTGCTAAAGTAATGCCTTGGAATCCACAACCAGACCAACTTGCATCAGCATTAAAAAACACAAGTTTTCAGCAATTTAATGAATTCAGACAAGACTTTTTTAAAGCACTACATGTTGAATCATTTTTACATGGTAACTGGCAGCAAAGTGATGCAATAGCCTTTCAAAAAAAGGTCGCCGAACACTTAAAAAACGCAGCCATAATTGATGATTTAAGACGTCCGCTATTTGAAATTGAAAAAGTAACACGCTACGAACTAGAGCTGCCTTGCAGTGACCATGCAATGGTTGTGTATTATCAAGCAAAAACTGATTGTGTAATCGAAAAAGTTAAATTAATGGCACTTAATCACTTAATGAACCAAGACTACTTTAACGAGTTACGAACCACACAACAGCTAGGTTATTTAGTTGGGGCTGGTTATGCTCCTTTTAACACTCGTGCGGGTATTGCTTTTTATATACAATCGCCAAAGTTTATCGCAAAAACATTAATGCATAGACATAACAGCTTTGTTAATAAATATTTAACCAACATCGATGAGCTTAATGAAGAAAATTGGCAGCAACAGAAACATGGCTTAACGACCCATATTGCTGAAAAAGATAAAAACCTACGATTACGCTCGCAACGTTTTTGGCTTGCAATAGGCAACAGAGATCATGAATTTAATATGCAGCAAAAGTTACTTAATGCATTAAACGCATTAACACTCAAAGATATAAAAGAGTATGCCGTCATCCTATTTGATGAAAATCGACCAAGATATGAGCTTTTAAGCTCAGCTAAAGACAATAAACCTCAAAATATGCCTGTTTATTCGCATTCTCTTTGACTCTTGGTTTAGCTTGTTTTAGATTATCATTTGTAAATTTGAAGTAATAAAAAAATGATAATCAAAATAATAACAAAATTAAGCTTGTCAGTTGTATTACTTGCTTACTCATTTAAGCTTTATGCTTTTGAGTCATCATTTAATTACAATTCAGATACCATCCTTATTTTAGCAAGCGCCATTATAGCGCTTGCTTTGCCTTATCTGTTGTTTGTCATCCACAAACTTAAGCGCTCACGTCGACAACTTCGTTTATCCGAAAGGCGCCTTAAAAGTACTGTTGAAGGCAGTGGTGATACTTTATGGGATTGGAACATAAAAACGGGGGAAGTTATTCGAATAAACGACAAATATATGATGAACTCAACTACGTTAATAGGTTTCCCTCCAAATAAAAGTCTCATTCACCCACTCGATATTACAAATGTTGAACACTTACTTAAAAAACACTTTGCAGAAAAAACCGTTTTTTTCGAAGCGACTTATCGTATTAAAGATACCTTTGGCCGTTGGCATTGGGTACTTGATCGCGGCAAAATTATAGAAAAAGATACCAACCTATCACCACTAAGAATGACGGGTACTGTACGAGATATATCACAGTTAAAATCAACCGAAGAGCGTTTGAATCTCTTTGCAAAATGTGTTGAGTCGCTAACTGATGCGCTGGCTATTTACGACAAAAACTTTAAGTTAGTTGATATAAATCCTAGTTTTTTAACCCTCTTTGGCGGTGTGCGAGAACAATACCTTAAAAAAGACTTTACCTTACCTGGTTATGAACAAGGCTTCATTGATACAATTATCGAAATTGTACGTGAGAATGAACATATTCAACGAGAGGTAAAGCTACGTAATAGCGAACGCGTTTTACTACCATTTGAAATTTCAATTGATGAAATTAAAAATGATCAAAACCAAATTACAAATTACGTGATTGTTTACTCTGACTTAACTGAACGTAAAAAAGCAGAATCACAACTGCATAATTTATCAAATCGCGACCGTACAACAAGCCTGCCTAACCGAAATTTATTTTTTACCGATTTACATAAGTTAGTTAAACAAAATTCACACCATGCGCTGCTTGTATTCGATTTAGATAACTTTAAAAAGATAAACGACTCATTAGGACACCAGTTAGGCGATAGCCTGCTTGCAAAGCTCGCTATGCGCTTAAATAAACTAACCCGAGAGAACGATGTATTTTACCGTTTAGGGGGCGATGAGTTTGCTCTAGTAATGTCTGATACCAATGATATTCATGTGATCACCCGCACGGCTAAACAGTTTTTAGCCGCTATTGCTACACCTTTTAAAATGGCTGGTCATGAGCTCGCGATTACTTCAAGCGTTGGCATTGTACTCTTTCCTGAAGATGGTAATACACCAGAACTACTTTTGAAAAATGCAGATACGGCCATGTATCACGCTAAAAAGAAAGGTAATAGTTATCTGTTTTTTAACGACACGATGAACCGCCAAGCAGTTAAACGCCTGCAAATAGAAAACCTTATGCGTTTTGGCCTAAAAGAAGATCATTTTGAGGTTTACTATCAACCAAAAATGAATATTCGCACCGGAAAGTTAACAGGGATGGAGGCGTTGGTTCGCTTTATAACCCCTAAAAAAGGCATTATTAGCCCTGGTGTATTTATACCTATAGCTGAAGAAACAGGTCAAATAATTGAAATTGGTGAAGTGGTATTAAATAAAGCTTGCAGAGATGTTAAACAATGGCTTGATAGCGGTCTATTTAGTGGTCGAGTCGCCGTTAATCTATCCGCTAAACAATTCAGCCTACCCGATTTAACATCTCGCATTGACGTTATTTTACAAAAAAATGAACTGCCTTCGTATTTCTTAGAGCTTGAAATTACCGAAGGTACTGTAATGGATGATCCCAAAGAAGCCATTGCGATTATGCGCTCATTAAGTGCCCGAGGGATTCACTTAGCAATGGATGACTTTGGCACCGGTTACTCTTCCTTGGCGTACTTAAAACAATTTCCGCTTAACACGTTAAAAGTAGACAAGGCATTTATAGATGATATGAAAAATGAACGTGGTCGTAACATGGTCGACTCAATTGTAACGATTGCACATAACCTTGATTTACATGTCGTTGCCGAAGGGGTTGAACAGGCTGAACAAATTGAAATACTAAAAAAATTGAATTGTGAAACAGTACAAGGTTACTTTTATTCTAAGCCACTCTCTAAAGACGAGTTTACTGATTTTTTGAAACAACAACAAACTAAAGCTGCGCCTAGTCTAATTAGAACGGATACTGAAAATATGGCATCAATAAGCTAACCAGACTTCCAGTTAATACCAATCTGCTTAGGTATGGGGTGATTTAATTCATTAAATTGTCCCAACACTTATTCAGAACGGTATAAATTAAGGGCGCCATATACATGCTTTAATCCCTACATTTCGTACCAATGCGCGGCGATAATGTAAGTTAAACAAGCACCATGCTACCGGCCCAAGTAAACCAGCCAAAATAAGCCATCGCTTAATTGGCATGCCTTTTTTAATCGTTTCCAAATACATCACGGCTATAAACACACAACTTAGTAAAACAATAAACAAATCTACACCCTATACCAATTCGCTTAATTAAGTGATCTATTTTGAAGTAAGAAAATCGTGTCGATAACAAGGCAAAAATTTCGTTATTTAACTCCTGCATTACCCCGCATCCATGCAGTCATGTATCAGAATTTTTAACGCTGTTAACGTCAGATTTAATCACTCAAATTGATTAAGTATTATTACGGATTGGTATTAAATAGCCTAAAAATAAGGCGTGTATTCTAGCGTTATTTTGGTTGAATTTACAGCAATAAACCTCTTACATACAAAAAAGCCGAGCCATCTAAATTAAGGCTCGGCTTTTTTAAAGTTTATAACTTACTTTTCAGCACGGCCCATGAATTTATGTTCAACAGTATTTATACGAATACGGTCACCTGTTGAAATATGCTCAGGCACAGAAATATTTAAGCCTGTAGACATACGTGCAGGTTTTGAACGAGCGCTTGCAGAAGCCCCTTTAATTGAAGGATCGGTTTCTTCAACAACAAGCTCAACACTTGATGGTAAATCAAGGCCTACTGGTGCACCGTCAATGACAATAACATGCACACCTTGGGTTTCTTCATTTACAAATTGAATCTCTTCGCTAATAGCATCTTTATTTAAGTTATATGGCGTGTAATCTTCGTTATCCATGAAAACATACTCGTCGCCATCAATATACGACAACATTGCTTCGCGACGTGTTAAATCAGCAAGCGTTAGCATATCGCTGTCTTTAAATGTTTCATCCACTTTGCTGCCAGTTACTACATCGTATAAACGCATTCGATATAAACTGCCACCAGCACGGCCTTGCGGCACAGAGCGCACAATATCTTTTACAACTAGCACTCGGCCATTAAAATCAATAGCAGTACCTTTTTTAACATCACTCGCCTTTGGCATGTGTGAATTCCTATTATTTTTTTGATTGCGAGAAACATACCACGAACTCAGGATTCTTCAATAGAAACAAAACAACTTAGTGATACTTTTTGAATAATACTTAAAATCAGCGCCCCTTAATGGCGCGCTGATTTATTAAGAGTGACTTTAAAAGCGGACTTTAACGCCAGCAGATAGCTCACTTACATCGTTTTTTGACACTTTATAGTAGCTATACTTGAGTAGTAACTCGGTATTTTTATAAATCGAATACCCAACTGAACCACCCGCATAAAGCTTGGTCGTATGCTTTTTAGACTCTAGCGTTGCACCATTGGTTATATCACTTTGTATTTTATATTGATGGCGATAAGCCCCCAAAAACAACTTAGTACTAAATGATTCAGCAGGCATAAATAAATAACCGACTTCCGTGGCAACACCTTTTGGTAAGATTGGAGCATAACGCGCGTAGTCATTATGAAGGTCATTTGGTGTTGTTGTATCCGCTGTTAATTCAACACGTCCTTGCCCTAAATCAATATACCGTATTGCAACTTCCCAATTAGGAGCTAGCTCATAGTAAGCGCCCACAGACCAACTAGTATCTTTATCATCAACTGAAATGGTCTTAACATCACTGCCCGTTATTGCCAAAGAATGCTTAGCTTTAGCTTGACCTACAGTTCCCTCAAAAGACCATGCTTCAGCGAGTGCACTGCCACTTATTAAGCAACTTGTAGTAATTATCGCAAAACTTGGAAACAATGACTTTCGACGGCTAAATACCAACATTGAAATCAGCAACAACCCAACGCCTCCCATACTTCCTCCCGATGACTTATTACTAATAGAAACTGATTTTACTGCACTAACGGTAATTTCAACTTGTGCCGAAGATTTAGCTCCTTTACTGTCTTTAATAGTATAGTCGACAGTATCAACACCTTCAAAACCTACCTTTGGCATGTATTGTAAAGTGCCATTAATATTAATTGATACAGTGCCATAAGTTGCCGCTGCACTAATAATAAATAATTCATCCATATCAATATCAGTATCATTACCAAGTACATCAATTTCTATTGATACGCGATCGGTGGTGCTAGCTGTATCAAATATTGCTGTTGGTGCATTATTTGCCACCAAGTTAACCTTAGCATTATTGTTAGATGTTCCTCCTTGTCCATCAGTAATGCTGTATTCAATGGTCGCAATACCGATAAATGATGTAGGCGGAGTATAAAGTATCTGATTATCAATAATACTCACTTGCCCAAAATCAACCGTCGCACCCGTCAGTGTTAATGCATCTCCATCTATGTCTGTGTCATTTTCTAGCACATCAATAGTAATAGATTCACCTGCACCTATCGTTACTTCATCTTGATTTGCTTGTGGTAACTGATTCGTTGTACGCACAACAGCAACACCGCCAGGATCTACAATAGAGCCATTTGCTTTTCCATCATCATCATTTGGACCACCGTCAACAATTTGTAGTTGCACACACCATGCGCCCTCCGCTAGCCCTTGCGTCCATTCACTACTTCTTGGTGGTGGGCAATAACCTGGTTCACCCGCAGCAGATAATATTTGGTCCTGTGCTGTAGATACAAAATCAACCCATTGGCCTTCTTTAAACTTCCTATAAGTGGAATTTTGTGAGATTGGCTTTCTTTGTGGAAATACAATACTGTAGGTATCTCCAGGGTTTGGAAGCCCTGTCGCAATAAAGTCAAATACTCCACCAATATTTAATGCGTTAGCGTCGGCTGGTAATTCACTCTCTAATAATTGAACCCCTCCTGTCACATTTTGTACAACAGTCACGCCCTTTCTAACACAGACACCTGGCTCGCCTTCAACTAAAAACTTGTCACTGTCTTTGACTTGACCTTGTACCACATTACATTGACTAATAGCATCTAGGTAATCTGGTATGCCGTCATTATCAGTATCAGTAAAGCCTTCTTGATCATCCGGTATTAGATCGCCATCAGAATCACCCGAATCGAGGGTAGCAAGAGACTGCACTACTTCAACATAGATTTCTTTTGTTGTTGATAGGTTTGGTTCACCGTCATCTTCAGCCGTCACTGACACTTTATAAATACCCGGAGCAAGTGATTGTGTTGAAAAAACAAATTCCCCCTCATTTGTACTGGTATTAGTTAACTGATCATCTTGTGATAACCAATTTAGTGTTACGTTATCACTTGGGTTTATATCCTCTGCGACCCCAGTAATAGTGACTAACTCCTCGCCTATCGCGACAAGCGATCTAGCTTCCTCATTTTGCTTAATCGATGTAGAGATTGTAGGTGCTACATTATCTTCAACAATCGTAATATTAACCGTTGATCTCGCACCCAGATTTAACGTATTCGCTAATGAAACAATAATTGTTTCGTTGCCTTCGATTTCTGAGTCAGCAAAAACAGTAAAGCTTACTTGCCCCTGGACGCCACTTTCAATAACTAATTCACTTGATGTTAAATCGTGGTCAGCACTGTTGGCCGTACCTGAAACAGTATAAGGAATTGTTACTGGATAGGTCGGTGACTCGCCATTTAAAAATACATTAAAGCGATATGTTTGATCCTCTGCTACTTGGCTATCTTTACTTAAAGAAATAAGCGGATTAACATTAATGCTCTGTGTAGCAATTGCTTCAAGCCCATTACTGTCAAAAGCCTGCCAATAGACCAAATGACTTCCAGGAGTAAACAGTGACGTTGAATCAACGAGTGATACTGCCAATCGGTTACCTTGATTGTCAGTAGCAAGCGGTACACCTAAATCCACCTTAGTGAACAATCCTTTAGCATTAATATCCAAATCAACCGGTGTTTCAATCGTTGGCACATCATCTGTTTGTTTATTCAACGTTAATTTAGCAGTCGTTCTACTTCTTGCTTTATCTGGATCTTCAATCAGGTAACTAATCTGAATAATCCCTTGTGTACTCGCTTGCGATTTATATGCAATCACACCATTTTCAATTGTTACACTACCCACGCTCGCGCTTGCACCGATAATACTCAATGGTTGTTCATCAGCATCAGTATCATTGGCTAATACATCCAATAAATACGTGTTTTCCTCATTTATATCTAATGAGAATACATCAGGATTTGCAACCGGTCTGTCATTCACTGAAATAACATTCAAGCTTACAGTAGCGATTGCAGATTGTTCTGTACCATCGCTTACAATGTACGTAAAACTGTCAATACCAAAGTAATTCGCATTTGGTGAGTACGTAAACACATTGCCTTGCTTACTTAAAGTACCAAATTGAGGCTGCGATATGGCTGTTAGCGTAAGTATATCGTCATCAAGATCTGAGACATCTGGAGCAAAAGTAATGGAAGCGTCTTCAAGAACATCTAACATCATACTTTGCGACACTGGGGCTTTATTTGTGTTATTTACTGTTACTGTAAATGCAGGTAAGCGTGCTTCAAGTTGTCCGTCAGTTACTGCAATAACAATATTAGTAAATTGACCTGCATTTTCTCTTACTGGTGTGCCACTAAGTTGCCCTGTTGCGCTATTAAAGCTAGCCCAACTTGGCTTATTACTGATACTGAAGGTTAATGCATCCCCATCCATATCTTGTGCACTTGGTGTAAAGCTGTACGACTCTTCTTCATTAACCTGTGCTGTCGGCGTACCCGTGATTGTTGGTGCGTCATTAGTATTAATAACCGTAATATTAAATGGCGCTAAACTTTGAGTCACTGTTGCATCATTAACACTTATAACGATGTTACTGTAGCTACCTACCTGCGCATTGAGTGGCGTACCACTTAATTTTCCGGTTTCGCTATTAAAGCTCGCCCAACTAGGTTTATTATTAATACTAAATGTCAGCGTATCATTATCCGTATCGCTTGCTATCGGGATAAATAAATACTCACTGTCTTCGTTCACTGATGCCGCAGGTATCCCACTTATCAACGGTGCATCATTAACACTGTCGACCGAAATCGAAATACGTGCAAACTCTGAATCAAGCTCACCATCATTAGCCACAATGCTCACAGAGTCACTGCCATTAAAGTTACTGTTTGGTGTATAAATAAGTATGTTACCGGTTAAGGTCGTACTGCCATTCGCAGGCTCAGTTACCACTCGATAGCTTAGAGACTGCTCTTCAATATCATTACCCGATAGAGTAACCGTTAGCGCTGTATCTTCATTTGTTGAAAGTACTTGCCCAGCGACCGTAGGTGCATCATTAATTGCATTGATAATTAACGATACAGTGACTTCATCAGAATCAATTTCACCATCGTTGGCCACAAACGTAAAGCTGTCTGTACCATTAATGTTTTCATTCGTCGTATAAAGCCAACTATCGTTACTTTGCTGTACCAAAGTTCCTTTGCTTGGCGTATTGACTATCCGGTAACTTAACGTGTCTTGATCTATATCTGTTGCAACTAACGTCAGTAGTATTGAGCCATCTTCATCCAGTGATTGCGATTGCGCAACGGCAATCGGTTTATCATTCACGGGAGCGACACTCATAGTCACTGTCGCTATATTTGATACAGCTGCGTTGCTATCTTCAACCGTATAGGTAAAGCTATCATCGCCAAAAAAGTTCGCTTGAGGCGTGTAAACAATTGCACCAGTTGCTAATACGCTCACCGATCCATTTGCAGGGTTAGTAACAATCGTTACAGAGCTCGCGTTAAGGCTATCACCAATATCAACATCACTATCATTACCCAGAACATTGACCTCAAACTGCCCTTCTTCTTGTAACTGTGCAGTGTTATCAACGGCAACTGGGGCATCATTTATCGCCGTAATACTCAGTGTAACTGTAGCTGGCAGCGAAGTAAGTCCTTCACTGTCAGTAACGGTGTAAGTAAAACTGTGAACCCCATTTATATTTGCTTTAGGGGTAATTGCTAAACTACCATCAAGGTTCACGCTTACGCTGGCAAAATCATATTCACCTGCACCATCGCCTTTATTTTCTAACAGCACATTTGCGCCATTAAAACCTTGGTCTTCTACATCTGAATCATTCGCTAAAATAGCCACACTGGTTGCAGTATCTTCATCGGTCGTCACTGCATCATTAACGACAACCGGACGGTCATTCACCGCACCTATATTTACCGTCACAGAGGCTGTATTTGATGCCAAACCATTGCTGTCGGCTATCGTATAAGTAAATGTATCGCTTCCGTTTTCATTGCCTGTAGGTGTATAAATTAAAGTACCGTCATTTTGATCAACACTCACTGACCCTTTGGATGGTTGTGCTACAACACTAATATCACCCGTTGGAATAGTATCTTCTATATCGGTAGCGTTGCTTCTAATTGAAAGTGCAGAAGTTGGTGTATCTTCATCGACCATCTCATTAAAGTTAATAGCAATCGGCGCATCATTCACTGGGGTTATAGTAATCGATACAGTCGCTTTTTCAGATATTAAACCCGTGCTGTCTTTTACTGTATATGTAAATGAATCTGTACCAGATACATTACTCAATGGTGTATAAGTTACGATTCCATTTGCAATACTAGCTTGCCCTTTAGTCGGTGCGTCCACTATCGCAGCAGAAGATACAACCATATTATCTTCAGCGTCACTGTCATTACTAACAACACTAAAAGTAACAGGAGTATCTTCATCAGTTGTTATAGAGTCGGCAACCACAATAGGCGCATCTTCTACTGGCGTAACGGTAAAGCTTACCGTCTGAACTGCTGACTTGTCTCCTGCGGCATCTTCTATCTGGTAGGTGAAACTATCAGACGTGCTTTCACTGCCATCATGTTGATAACTAAAGCTACCGTCGCTATTAAGCGTAACCGTACCTGATGACGGGTTTGTCACTTTCACTGCAGTGAAAGTATCACCGCTATCAAGGTCATCATCAGTGGCATTGCTTAATACACCATTAACAGGGATGGCTGCAAATAATGCCCCTTCATCTAAACTAAATGCAAAGTTTTGACCTACAGGCGCATCATTGGTATTTTTTACTTCAATATCAAATATTATCGCTGCGCTATCTTCAGTACCATCGGATACCTTTATATTGACATTCGCTGAGGTACCTACATCTTGATCGGTGGGTGTTCCTGACAGTAAACCTGTGGCCGTATCAAATGTTGCCCAACTTGGCTTATTAGTAATACTAAACGTATGTATGTCGCTTGTATCCGGATCCGTGAGCGTTGCGGTAAAGCTGTATTGAGAATCTTCATCTATTGTCGCCAATGGCGTACCTGATAGTACAGGTTTAATGTTGTAGCTTTTAACAATTGTTGCCGTTACATCGCTGGCTTCATTCCCTGCGGTATCTGATACTGTCACCGAAAGTGTAAGTGTACCTTCATTTAAAGTGGTTACATTAACACCCGTAACCTGAGCTGAAGCTCCCGTTATTGCTCTAGAATTACCTATAATTTCATTAGAGCCATCAGTCACTTTGTAAGTAAATGAACCGCTGCTTTCAAGCCCATTTAGAGTAAAACCTAACGCGGCTTCATTATCTCGAGTAATCGTATCTTGAGTTATTAAAACGCTGTGCCCTGTCGGTGCAATATTATCAGTCACCGTTACTGTGAATGATTTTTTAAACGATGACGAAGCATCATCCGCTTGCACACATACTATGTAGGTGCCTGCTGAAATGGCGGCTTGAGTTTCTAGCACGCTCCCATTAATTTGAAAGCTACTGTTACCACTATTTGATGAACACGAACCACTGGCTGATGAACTAGGAGCTACCAATGTATAAGTATGCGTACTATCATCAAGATCCGTTGTACTTAAAGTCCCAACATCAGCGCCCAAAGACACTAAAGATTGATTGATGTTTGTTGCCGATAAAGTAATGTCTGTTGGATCATCATTTACACCCACTACTTTAACCGTAGAAGAACCAAAACTACCTGTAGACCTATCAACACCACCATTAGATGTACCACCGCTATCTTTTATAGACGTTAGCGTTACAACTCTATCTCCTTCTGTCGGTGATTCACTCGTATTTTTATAAGCTAAGAAAGGAACATAGTTCTGCCATACGGCCGCAGTGTCTGAGGCGACAATCGTTACCGTTGCCTTTGAACCGCTAAGAGTGACAACATAACTAAAATTAACTGACCCCGAATATGTACCGGATGCATTATTTTCTAGCCTAATAACATCAGTGCCAAATTGAAGGAACTCATTGCCAATATCTTTTACATTACTTACCGTCAGTAATATTTGCTCAATATTTTGTCCGCTTTCAATAGCATTAATAGAGGCTGAAGAGAAAATACCAACTTGTGAGCCATTTTCTGTAAATGTTGGATTAGCCCCGACTGCTGATACAGTAGGCGCATCGTTAACCGAGGTAATTGTAACTGATGCCTGATTAGTACCTGTACTATCTACGACACCATCATTAAAGGTATAGTCAAGCACAGTTGCATTTAGAGGAATATCTGAGTTATTGGCGTAGGTAATTGCTTGCGCAACAGAGTCTACAATTACAGAAGTAGCATTGCTATTAAATGTTAGCGTTAAAGTACCTGCCGAGTTTGTGGTAACAGTCCCTACATTATTACCGTTATAACTAAATGTATTACCTTCAATTAACGTCCCTAATAGCCCCGAATGACCAAATCGATCTTCGGCACTCGCACCGCCACGTCGGCGAATAGTTAAGCTAGCATTGTTGTAATCCCCTGCGTTGCTGTTAAGTGCATCAAGTTCAGCATCTGCAATTGTCATATCGCTATCAATGCTCACTGCACTTAAACCTTCGATAAACGTAGCACCGCCATTAAGCGAGCTAAATGTAGGCGTAGAATTTGCTGAAACAAATGTAATAACGGAATCTGATCCGCTATCAGCAACCGTAAAGGCCAAATCATTACCAGGCGCATTAGTAAGTGAAAGAGTAAGTTCAGAAATATTAAAATCGGTGGCGTTGGTATCTACTTCTAATGTACTCGTGCCATTAAAACGAACGTTACTGGCCGAAAGCCCTGTGATACCGGTAATAGTAATACGATCGCCTGCGGCTAAATCGGTAATTGTATCTCCTGATAATTGTGATGAGCTACCTACAAAATTATCATTACCTGCATTGCCTGTTAGCGTATCTGTACCAGCGCCTGGGCGTAAAGTATCGGCGCCAGAGCCACCTTTAAATACATCATCACCATTAAAATCTGATGAGGTCATGGTTAAAATGTCGGCGCTAAATGCACTTGCATCCAGGGTCACTGCAGCTGTAATAGCACTGCCACTAGCATTAGAAAAAGATACAACGCCAGCATCAGTATTAAAATTATCGGTTAAGGTGATAGTCGTGTTGTTATTAGTGCCGATTGCCAGATTCTCAATACCCGATACCGTGGTGCTGGAAAAATTAAAAATACCACCATCCATCAGTTTTAGCGTATCAGCGCCAGCAGAGCCTGTAATTGCAGTATTAAAATCATTAATATTATTAACATCAATTGCTACTGTTGCTGCAGAGGCTAAGCTTAATGTACCAATATTAAAGAATGAGCCAGAAGTCACGTCAGCACCGTCAGTAACACTCACCTTATCTGCAGCATTTAGCTCTGAGGTTAATGAACCACTAAAGCCAGCGCCACCAAGTGCAAAGGTCATTGCTGTGTTACTAGATCTATCTATTATACTTTGGGTCGCTGAGACTATCGTAATTGTTCTACTGTTTGAAGAATCATCAAATACGTTGTAAGTTTCAACATCACTGAAAGTAGAAAAATCACCATCGCCATAAACATCAATTGTTTCAGAACCTATTGCAGATATAGTGCCTGTAAAACCGGCGTGTTGCGAACGCGTCATTGAAACCCGTGCACCACTGCTAAGTGTTAGGTTTTCAATATTGGAAACTGTTGCTCCAGTAATATCCCCCGTATTACTGATAGATAGCGTATCATTAACGCTTGCTTCACCTGTTATTGTTCCAGTAAACGTTAATCCACTGACATCAAACGTATTTGCATCAGTTGTTGATGCGCTTGTCACATTGACAGACGAAGAACCTAACGTAATTGTTCGTGTATTTGTTGAATCATCACCAACGTTAAACGTTTCAATATTGCTAAGTGTTGTAAAGTTACCATCACCCGAAACCGTAATCGTTTCAGCGCCAGACGCTGTAATAGTGCCTGTAAATGTACTCACTTGCGCTGCAGATAAAGCCACCGATGAGTTTGTTGCAAGGGTTAAGTTTTCAAAACTAGACACTGTAGCACTTGTGGTGTCGGCACCTGTTGCCATGCTTAATGTATCGGTACCACCATTTGCATTGAGTGTACCTGTAACCGTTAAACCTGCAATATTTACCGTATCATTGCCCGTGCTGCCTGTTATATTTTGTGAGCCATTTGATAAGGTAATTGTGTTTGCACTACCGAGCACATACGTTTCAATATCATTCGCAGCAATTAAACCATTAGTTGCGTCTGAAATGGTAATTTGATCTGTACCTGCGCCTGAAATTGTAGAAAACGCATCATGCTGCGCTTCTTTCATCGTGACAGATACGCCGCCGCTCAAATTAAGTGTTTCAAAGTTCGAAATCGTTGCCGCCGCTAAACTCGCGCCATTAGCTAGCGTAAGTGTATCTGTGCCATCCCCACCATCGAGAGTTCCTCGGTACGAAAAGTTGGAAATATCGACTGAATCAGCTAAATTACTGCCTGTAACAGACTGGTCTCTGTCTACAAGCGTTAATGAAACTGGTGTATTTAAAACGTATGTTGCGATGGTGCTATTTGCCGTTAAATTTGCATCGCCCCCACTGCCTGCTGTAATCGTAAAGACAGGAGCCCCGCTCCCCGAAATCGTTGTAAATTGCTCATGCTGCGCTTCACTTAACGTTAAAGTGACGCTGCTAGGCACTGATAATGTTTCAAAGCCTGTTAATGTAGTAAAAGCCGTTAAATCGGATCCAGTCGGAACGTGAATGGTATCTGTACCAGTACCACCGTCAGCCACTGAACCTGTAATATGTGATGGATTACTTATCGTTAATGTTTCGTTATCACTACTAAACGTAATTGCCGGATTTAAATTTGTACCATCTAAGGTACTAAAACCCGCCGCTGTAGAACTAGCCGCTGTAAGGTTAGCCACTGAAGTTGTCGCTGTACGGCTAATACTGTTTTCAGTGCCATCATTGATAACAACTGACACTGTACGCGAAGTTGTGTTGGGTGTTGCACTGGTATTATTATACGTTATTGCTTGTAAAAAGGTCGTCACTTCAGCAACGGTTGCAGATGCACCCGTTATCGAAATTGTATCTTGCAGAGTAATGTCTGAGGCACCTGATATACCACCAAGTGCATTTTGCGCAGCCGCTGAAGCATTAAGCCCTTCTGAGGTGCCATCTTGATCGTTTGTTAATGCAACGGTTATTGTTGTTATTGTATCGCCATCACTATCAGCGGCACTAGCATCGGGCGCAATATTTACAGCACCACTGCCTTCAGAAAACGCCGAAAAACTCCCTGTACCTGGAGTCATTGTGCCATTTAAATCAACAACAGGCGCTGAGTTTGTAGAAGTACCTGTGGCACTCAAAGACACATTATACATACTCTCATTTGCATCAGTGTTGCTAATTCTTAAATTACCTGATATCCCACCAACCGTTGTCGTTTGTACAGTAACAAGTATCGTACATTGCATACCTGAGCTTAATGTTTGACCATTCGTAGCACATGTACCGCCTGTAATTGAAAAGTCGCTACTACCACTTGTTATAGAAACAGCCGTAGTCGTTAAATTACCAGTGCCTTCATTTTTTACCGTAAAGGTTTTTGTTGTAGTTGCTACTCCATCTGCTGCTACACTGCCAAAATCTTCACTTACAGTTGTCGCTCCACTTTCTTCAACATCTATTTCTGGAGATGACCCACAAGCACCAACACTGCCACCTCTCAAGGTACAGCTAGAAGAACTTATAGTGGTACATGCTCCGCCAGGTAGTGTACAGTTTGCACTTGCAAACACCTTTCTTATTAGTAAGTCACTTTTTACCTGTGTATTATCGCCCGTAACAATACTTACTTTTTGTTCATTAGTTTCGAGTAACCCCTGCTCTTTTAAAAAGTTTAATGTATTATTTATATCTGAGTTTACTAAGTGTGATTGTGCTTTTTCCCCTCGACTAAATGCCGAAAAGGGATTTTTTGACTCTACATCAACAACTATTTCACCCTCTGTTTCTAATGCTGATTTTTTTGAAAGTTGTTTTAAATCTACACCTTCAGTTACTGTTTCTGCATAAGCTCCGCTAGCAATTACGGCAGAAATTGCAACGCCTAAAAAGGTTTTATTTAAGCTCAAATGTTTCATAATACTTACCCTCGACAAAATTCAAAAATATGGCTAGACAACGCGTCTGAGCTTTGAAATAGCTCTGGCTTTATGCTATTCGGTACAACCGCAATATCGTAAATTTGCTTTACTTCACCTGAAAAAGTTAAATTACCAATTACCTCACCTGTACTTACATTCACTAACCATACTGCGCATTCACTTTGCCCATCCAATAATCTGGGGTTTGCTTTGAAACGAATATGCTCTTCTGACTTACGTAATGTACTCGTACCGACAAGCATCAAGTCACCAAAAAACGTCATCCCTCTTGTAAAGCCTTGCAACTCACATAAAACTCGACTAGTACCTAATTTTGGATCGTAGACATGAATATCGCCATTTCCAGATGCACAATAATACACTTTACCTGCGTGGCACCTTGGCGAATGCGGCATTGAGATACCTGATTTGATGACCTTATTTTCAACGACATCAATAAGTACCCCTTTCTCTCCTAGTTCTTCACGCCAGCCCTCCGCTGTATCGGATTCACTAAAGGCAGTAGCATAACGAGGCACACCATCTAACAACGCCATACCATTTAAATGGCATCTATTTTCTGGTTTCAGATCTGAAATAAACGACGGCACCCAAGCAGCGATAAAACTATGGTCAGGGCTTAACTTACTTAAACAAGAGAACATCGAGTTAACTACCCACAAGCCATCATTACCCCAACAAATATCATGGATGTTAATCATACCGGTTGATAACGTCGCTCTTTCAATAAACAAACTGTCGGCTGCCTTTACACTTTGGACTTGTTCATCCCACTCTTCACGGAACTTGGCTATATCCCGCAGTTCATTATCTTGTAATTTTTTTGGTAACTCTTCATAACTATCAAGGTCGCCATTAATGACATCTGCATAACCATTTGGTGTTCTTTGAAAGTCGATTACTTGATTTAGTGTTCCAAGCGTGATCCTATTTTCGTCAGCATAAAGCCCCATAGGTCTTGGAAATGCTTTTAATTTTGTTTCTAGATTGCCATTATTAGAGCGCACTAAAATGACACGTTGTGATTGATAACTTGTCACAATCAACGATATCCCCAACTGAGCCAATATTTTTGGGAAATTGTCACTATGCGTGCTGCTAAAATCTAACTGTTCCGTTTCAGAACTCATTAATCTCACTACCTTCTAATCTAGCCAAAATTACACTCTTTATATTATTTTTTCTTGATTTTATGAGCTGCATAAATATTTTCAACCATTGTTAATTTTGTTAACGGGTGTTCAACTCCGCATGCTTTTAGCTGTGCCACGATACCTGAAACAATAGCGGCAGATGACGAGGTCCCGCCGAAATTTGCATACCCGTTCCGTGACGTTGATGCAATTGAAGAAGGAGCATAATAATCAACACATTGTCCATAATTAGAAAACGGTGCAATCCCTCCATTTTTATTTATTGACCCTACCACAACCACTGAACCTAATGCAGACAACTGATTAATTTCACAGGCTTCTTTACCAGAATTCCCCGCAGAAACAACAATAATAGGTGCATTTGATGCTGAAGCTACATCCTCAATAACCAGTGACGTAATACTAGATAAAAACGGTAAAACCCAACTACAATTGATAACATCCGCTTTCATCAACTTAGCGACCTGAAATGCCAATATTAAAGAAGATGACCATGTCGAAACCTGCCTTATAGCAATTATTTCACTGGTCGGTGCAATGCCGTCAACCCCTACATTATCTTGCTTTGCCGCGATAACTCCAACAACGCGTGTACCATGGTAATCAATTGGATTTTTAGCACTGGCTGCTAATGTTTGTTTATCAGGGTCATATTCGAACAATACTGTTAAATCATCAAACTCTGGGTGAGTAAAGTCAAAGCCATCATCAATAATTGCAACCCGAACGGTATTCTTTGGTTTATCGCACAAAGGGGCATTTTGTGGTGTAAGTGTATTGCTAGTCGGTACTCTTGTACCTGAAGTGATTAACTTTGTAACAGGTGCGATATCAGGTTCGATTTCTAACACATCTTGATGTTTGCTTAACGCTAAATAAACATCAAAAAAATATTCGGTTCTAGGTGTTACCCAATAAACCAATCTATTTCCTATATTAGCGATTACTTGAACTTGTTTTATTTCATCATGTAGCTGTGAAATTTCATCTACTGATAGCAAAGAGAGTATTATTATTTTTTTGTTAAATGCGTACTTTATACCTCTATCATCAATCAAAAAATCACTGTCATACTTGGCAAATACAACACTACCTTTAGAGCTTTTAAATTGCAGCTTGTCTAAATTCGCCTGAGCAGATACATCTTTTGCAAATAAGCACACAGCTATAATTAAACAACTGAAAACAATATGCCAATTAAGGTATTTCAACATAAGTAAATTACAACCAACAGAGCTCTTTCAAACAACATATAACTTATTCCCTGCACAAACATAATCGTTTTTTCATCATATGTAGAATACAGATTGCAAACTAAAACCTGTATTCTCACACATCAATTTCTTGGTGGATAAATCCCGTCCAGCGCAATACAAAAGTTTAGCGCTAAGCTAGGTTGCATATTCTCATGTGGCTGCCCAGCACCAGCGGTAGCAAAACTTGAGTCATCCATTAAGCCTATATCACTATCAAGGGGTGCGGTATATCTCAGTGTGCCGCCTGTTGCCCCAGTGTCAATTGACAGCTTATTGTTAGTTGGCTCTGCGGTGTCACCTGACTGACGTACTCCTGAAATACTGTGTGTGTGCTCAGGTAGCTGAGATGCGACCAATGCCTCTTGAGTTGACCCGCCAAAATAAGAGAATGGACGCAAAGATAGGCCAGGGGCTTGCCCTGCATGCATAGGTGCACGGCCTGCTAAATCGGGAAGGCCAAATGTTGTTCTACCATCACCTCCAAAATTAGTCCCTAATAAACTAAAGACTGCTGACATCTGTCCAATGCTTACAATTTGGCCATTACAAATTGACCAATATCGAGGACTGAACGTTGTGCCAAAAATACGAATTTCTCCAATAAATGAGTCTGCCATCTCTTATTCTCCTCTAGTTTCTTGATGGAAAAATGCCTTGGAGGCAAATAACAAAGTGAATGGCCAGATAAGGCATCATATTATTATGCGACGCATTACCTCCGGCAGTTCTAACAGCTGACTCGCTCATTTTTTGTACTTCACCTGTTACTGCTCCATTTAAATACGCCAATTCACCTTGAGGGCTTTTTGCAAGCACATTACTAATCGCAGTAGATGCGTTTGCACTGTTCTTGCTTGCCTGTAAGCTATGAGTATGCGAAGGGATTTGACTCGTTTGTAAGGTAACGTCCTCTACACCCACTTTAGCTGTGAGTGGATAGTTTTGTAAGCCCGGCCCTTGACCAAAATGAACGGGGATACGCCCTCTCATATCAGGTAGCGCAAACGATGAGCGTCCATCTCCCCCGTATTGCGCACCTATAAGCGCAAACAAAGGCTGGTTTTGATTTACCGCCATAATGGTGCCATTACACATTGCCCATTTCCGCGGTGCAAAGGTCGTGGCCATCATTTTTATTTCACCAATAAATGATTCAGACATGCTTTCTCCTTATTAATTTCTTGCTGGGAAAATACCGTCAAGCGCAATACAAAAATTCAGTGCTAACAAAGGCTGAATATTAGTGTGCGACTGACCACCACCCGCGCTAGAAACAACGTCTTGCGCCAGCCCAGTCAGATTTGCCGCTGAGTTATACGTAAATGGTTCAGTAGCAGTACCTTTGAGATCTTTAGAACTTGCAAACACTCTATCTGTAAAAGCTGGGATACTTACTGCCTCGGTACTGGTCGCTTGCACACTGTGAGAATGGCCAGCCATTTCAGCAACACTGATCGTGACATTTTCCACACCATACTGATCACCTGCCGTGAATAGTCTACTTGGCTCACTTTTCATAATTCCTTGCCCAATTGGCGTTCGCCCTCGTAGGTCCGGTAATTTAAAATTACTCACCCCATTGCCACCAAACTGGGTGCCTAGTAATGCAAATAAAGCGGCATTTTGGGTAGCCTGTATCTCTTGCCCATTGCAAAATGCCCAATTTTCAGGCGCAAAATTAAACGCAAAAGGCCGTATTTCTGACGTAAACGGATCAGCCATATAAATCTCCTTACTCACTTTTTTAAACGGATAATTTACTTAATTAATTGACTTAACACGCCAACTATCTCTTTTGAGCAATGTGTATCTCATACTCAGTTTCACTATTTGGCGATAAAAACAATTCAGCTTCACCAAAGGCCTCATTCTCGAGCTTATAGGTACCTTGGCTTAGAGGCTCATTGGTCTTGCCGTTTAACAACACACTAAATGCATTCCATTCGTCACCATCAAGTTTTGATTTTGTAACCGATGAAACTTCTAACTCTACTTCGCCATTTTGGCCTACAACTTTGACAACTGACCCTTGTGCACTTTCAACATTTTCAAACGTAAATTTTTCCATATTAAACCCCTATGCTTACTTTTACTTAGTTACACACCGCTCATTAATTTCACTGGGTGCGGGTACCACGCCATAAACTCATATGGCGGGCTAATTGATTCAACTTGAAACCCTAAACGCGCATACAACTGCTTAGCAGCAAAATTACGCTGCTCAACGGTCAATGTTAAAGGTGCACCAGATTGTAGTGCAGCACTTTGAAACGATTGGATTATCGCTGAGCCAAAACCATGCCCTCTCGCACTTGGTAAAAAGCCAATATCGACGATTCGAATTTCATTTGGGCCAAAATCAATTGTTGCTTTACCTATCGCCTCATGATGCTTTTCAATAACGAAGTACATTGCATTGGGGAACTTATCTCCATACCCTTGGGTTTGTGCTTTAAACTGCATTTCTACAATTGACTCTACAAAATCTTTCTCACCGTCAATTAACTGTAAATCTTGTCGCATTGAACTATGCAGTTTTTCTAAAAATGGTTTATCTGCTGCATTTGACGGTCTTATGTTTAGGCCTTTTGGGATATTAAGCTTCATCATCTATTTATCTCCTTAGCTTGATTTGTACAGCAATATTCTTTGTTTTTAGATTCTATGATTAAACTCAATAGCCACTCATTGACATTGCAATCTATTACAAGGTTGATTCTTGGTGTATCGCCGTTATTTACTACAGAATGTTCTGCATCGGCATTTATATACCAACAGCTGTTCTGACTCATTGGAACTTCTAAACAATCTACTAAAAACTCAACATGTTCGGATGCCTCTAGAGAAATGTGAATACGTGCTTGAGCAGATAGGTCAATACTCAATCCAAGGTCTCGATGGGGTTTAATCAAAGAGTTAGGGGAAAGACGCATAAGCCGTGCAGATAAAATATCACATTTAAATTGTGACAATAATTCACGAACATAAGGTAAATATTGAAGGTGGTCGCCATCGATAAAATCTGAGCTAGGTTCAATTGCGAAAGATTGCAGAATCACATGTTTATCAGCGTGCTCTACAGGGACTCTTAAAGGCAATACATCCCAACTGCCCTGATAACATTGAGTGTTAACATGTTCAACCCATTCCAATTTTTTTGCTACAACTAAATCGTCTGCCATATTTTTTATATTATAAAATATATCAAGCTGGGCAAACAAAATGACTGGAGAGGTTATATTTTCATCGGCATTAACAACTTCAGAAATAAATATGTCATCATTCATTATTTATTTCTTCCCAAACAAAGAGAATGAACAAGTATTTAATCTTAAAAAAAGTGTGTACAGGGTGGGTATGAAATCGATTTCTGTATTTATATTGTTGCCGTATGTTGATCTATTTTCACTTGCTATAACGGCTCTAGCACATGACTCTAATTGCATTTTAAATAAAGGCTTTAAATGATTGATTTTTGGTTTTGTACGCCGTGAGCACGGCGTAAGCTGTAGACTATGTTTTTTCATACTTAAACATTCCTTTGAGCTTTTATTACAATATAAAATTATGTCATTAATTAACACTAGATTCAGACAACATAATAGTCCATAAGGTATAGAACGCAACTTTTATGGCTATATTTCTTAAAAAATCAATGCCTTGTGTTAAAATCCTAAAGCCAATCAATTTATTTTTAACAAACTACCTATAAGTTTGGCACAAGTTAAAGATAAAAAATATTACACTCTATTACACTGCATTATTTATTACTCATAGCGAGTCTTTAGCTACTTATTTTTAATGGCGTCATGTTTATATATTGTACAATACGAGGCCTACTTCCCTTATTTGGACAGCTACCGTGAGGTAATGTATTTCGCCAAACAATTAAGCTACCTGCTTTTGCCGCTAATGGAGTGCTGTTGCATTTATCGAAATTAAAAGAGTGTGGATTAGTATTTTTAGGTAGGTTAGCTAGCCAGTCATCTATTTTTTTATGAAAGCCAGGTACACAACTAAACGCACCTTGCTCAGCGGCAACGTCAGTAAGGTACAGTAACCCTTGCGTTGCAAAGGTGAGTGGTTTATTAAAGTCTATATCCCAGTGAAGATTTGGCCCAGGAAACTGCCAACTTTCTGTCTGCGGTGGATTAAAACTAACCCTATCAGTGCTTACTATTAAGTTTTTTCTCCCCCAAAGTTGCTCAAAAACATCTCGAACTTGAGGAAGAGAACGTATAACTTGCATGGTTATATCATTAAATATTTGTACCATAACCCCCTGTTTAAGCGCATGACAGCTATACCATGAAGCGGGGTTGTTTTTATCCATTTTCAAACGTTCATAAAGCATATTACAAACGTCTTCACATAATTTTTTTGACACCAACTCTGGAATAATAACATAACCATTATCATCCCAGCTTTGCCAATGCACTGGCGTTAAAATATAGTGACGAGGCGTCTCTACTAATACTGTTTCATTTTTTATGTCTGTTTTCTCAAAAAATGAAACAATGTTTTTATTAAGCTGATTTATTTTTGCGTTTGAAATAGCTCTACCATGCGTTTTTTTTACCCAACTTTCAAATTCGAAAAAACTATCACTCGCAAAAATAGACTCTATAGTCGGTGTGAGCCCTAAGCCTAAAGTGTCCATAATCATGACATCAAGCGACCATTCATCTTCTATTATTTTTTTATCCGCACAGCCTTTTTTTTGTAACTGTACTTTGTGCCACATTCGCTTTAATTGAAATAGACCTAAGCGCCCAGTTTCTTTATAACAAGGAAGTGTACTCTGCGTTATTGTGTGCGGAGGTGGCACTTTTACTATCAACTCATTTTGCATAATAACTCCTTTTCCTTACCTGATTTTAGGCAAGTAAAACTCCTTAAATTGATTTATTAACACAATCTAAACTTTATTAGAATAGAGTGCTATATTATTGCGAGCAACGATTTTTTTAGCTAAATACAGGGAGCGATATGGATACTGAGTTACTGAACAGATACCGTAATGCGGTTACACATTTGCTAAATGAGCCAGCCGATGCGGGGTTGATGAAGCCTTTTATCAACGATTTAAAAAATTACTTAGGGAATATTACGTCTATTTCAACTGATTTTGATATGAATGACTGGAATGATGAAAATACCTCCCAAGGCGTTGCAATTTCTCCTGTACAAGCAGCTAAATGCATTGAAGAGACTCTGCGTACACAAATATTTATGCAGGGTATTAAGCTCGCCATTGAAGAACGTTTAAAGGCAACGACTGATGATATTCATATTCTTTACGCTGGCACTGGGCCTTATGGCACGTTACTTATTCCTTACTTAAGTCTTGCCACAAACTCACGTATAAAAGTCACACTCATTGACATTCATCCAGAAAACATCAGTGCAATTAAAAAGCTAGTAAAGCACTTTTCAATCACCCAAAACATTGTTGCAATTACGTGTGATGATGCAACGCGTTGGCAAGCACCAGACTCCCAACAATTTGACATTATTATTTCTGAAACCATGACAGCTCTTTTAAAACGAGAACCCCAAGTTTTTATTTTTGCTCATTTATGTCAATTCCTGCATAATTCTGGCACTTTGATCCCACAAAATATTTCTTTAAAGGCATGGCTAACACCTTTTAAATCTTTAATGTCTATAGAAAGGAGTACTACCGATGACATACTCCTAAAAGAGTTTTATTGCTTAAACATCGACGAAGCAAGGCGTTTAAATGCAGGAGACGCATCTTCTTTCAAAGGTAATATGCTGATCCCAAATGGCGTTGATACTAATTACAGACTCAAACTAACAACCGACATTCAAGTATACAAACACCATAGACTCACTGAAAACCAATGTAGTTTGAATATACCGCTGACTTTTTTACCTCATGATGCGCAGCTTCGTGGCGGTGAAGCTATACATTATGAATATATAACGCCCAAAAGCGCAGACTTTATATTTACATTTCCAATAAAAAATACTGTGAAAACAGAAGCCGATTTAGCCTTATTTAGCGACCTGACGCGTTTAGGATTGCCTGGTGTAAAGCGTATGTTTGAGCGTGCACAAGCAGCTAAATCCGATCACCCTTTTAGTATTGCCGATGATGAATGGGCATTATGGACAGAGCTATTAGATACATTAACGCTGCCGTACCATGAAACAACGGTAGCACTTTATCAAAGCCAAAGTATTGAAGAATTTGAACATTGGCTAGTCACTAACAGTAATCTCAAATCATTATGACTATTAGCACTGAACACAATACAGATAAGCAGTTAACTGAGGTTGAAAATATTTTAGCCTTTCTTACTGATATAGGTATAAACCACCGGTATGAAACGTTACACGAAAAGACTTTTTTACCCGGCCTTAAAATAGAACAAGGCACTTTATTACTTGATTTAGAAAAACTGTTATACCCAGGTGATATTCTTCATGAAGCAGGTCATATTGCAGTTACTTCAGAAGCGACAAGAACTTGTTTAACAGGGGATATGAAAAACCATGATCATCAAGCGGCCGAAGAAATGACTGCAATAGCTTGGTCGTGGGCAGCAGCTTGCTATTTAAATATCGCCCCGGATATTTTATTTCATGAACAGGGTTATAAAGGGGCATCTGATAACTTAATCGAGGCCTTTACCAACAGCACTGGTTTTGGTTACCCTCTTTTATATTCATGGTTTATGTGTGAACAGCCCAATCACCCAAACGGTTATCCAAACATGTTAAGGTGGCTAAGAAATGACGCTTATACACAAGCTCAGCTAAAATAGTCGCAGTAGATTTTATAAGGAATATGAGTGCTTAATAACAGCCTTACGCCAAAGCAGCTAACTATATTGTGCAACGATTTAGCACAACTTAGATTAATTGCCGATTTAACACTTGCGCCTAAAATGCCTTATTTTGCCAATAAACCCTACCCAATAGGGCGTTGTAGAGAAATTCGCGATGAAGTGTTTTCATTATTGCAAATACAACTACCACAAACAGATAAACCTGGTCTGTGCTTATTAAAAAAGCGTATTAACCAAGGTACCGATTTAAAAAAAGCATGGGGGTCATTACGAGATGAATACTTTCAAAACGCGCTCATATTCGGGCCATGGTATATCGATGTTGCCAATGACACCGTTAATGCAAATAAGCCAAGAGTCGAAATTTTACCTTTGGCAACATCCAAATTTACAACAATTGAAAGTTTTACTCAGTTTATAAAAATAGCCCGTCCATACTGGCAAGTCGAAATATACAAAAATGATGTGTGCCCAGCTCTAGCACCTTATATGCCATTGCTTTGCGTAGGTAATAATGGATCTAGTTGGTTGGCGGCTGCTAACGATGACATGCTGAATGTTGCAATTAATAGTAATTTTGAAGAATCGAAACTCATTTTAAATTCTTTACCAAGCGCCCCCGATTCAATTACAAAGCGTTGGAAAGAAGTTCTATTACAATTCACTCATGAATATTACTTAACAGCCAAAGGGGATCCCACAGAGTTTTGCCTTCTTTATAGTAAAAATACAACTAAACCAGATCTCGCTCAACGTGATGCCGCTGTCATTGCCTATTCGTCTTTACCAAAGTCAGTTTAGTCTATTAAGTGGTTTACTTTAGGTAAGCAAGCCTTGTTGGTAACAAGGTAAAAATTCATTATTTAGTTGCTCTTTGTCAGAAGTTTTTAACGCCGTTAACGCCAGATTTAATACCACACATTGATTAAGTATTATTGCGGGTTGGTATAATATCTCATAGGCTGATTTTTGTATTTAGAAGGTTTATCTCTGTATCAATATAAATAACTTCCAATACTTCAGTGTATTAATGCTAAAAAAAATGAAGACAATCGATATTTCGTATCACAAAACTAATAAAATAATGCTATGGTATGTGTACCGAGTATGACTTCAAGGAATGGATCATGGACCAAATAAGAGTGCATGAGTATTTAATTAAAAAGCCACTTGTTCAAGTTACAAAACCGTTTGCTCAAGAGGTTGATGTTTATAAAGTGAATCATAAAATGTTTGCTACTCTTGCCGTTGGCAATGATGGTGAAACAAATGACGATGGAGAAATTATTTGGTGGCTTAATTTAAAGTGCGATCCCGATGAAGCACTTTCGTTACGCGACATTTTCCCTGCAGTGATCCCAGGCTATCATATGAATAAACGGTTATGGAATACTGTTATTTTAGATGGTTCGATTCCACAAGGCGAAATAGAACGAATGATCGATAATTCATTTAATTTAGTCGTGGAAAACATGCCAGAAAAAGATCGCAAAACAATAGAGCAGCATTTGTAAACGTCTACTTCTATTAGGGGCTAGCTTTCTAGCCCAATAAACCCACCTAACGTTGTTAACCTTTAAAGATTAGAATCTTCCAGTCTTGGGCTGTCTAATAGCCTTGATAAATTTATAACTTAGAATGTTTAACGCTGTTAGCGCCAGATTTGATCCCTCAAATTGATTATGTATTATTGCGCATTGGTATTAGACTTTGAGTGTGTAAATTAAATCATCATAACGCGTACCAGCAATAATATGTGATTGAGGTATAGCATCTGTCTGTGTTAATCCGCATTTGCTCAATACATTTTCTGAGCTTGTATTACCCCGTGTCACCACAGCTTTAAACTGTTTGATACCACATTCTTGCCACGCCCATTCGATTACGGTTCTTAACGACTCAGTTGCGTACCCTTTAGAGAAGTGTTTTGGTAAAAATAAATACCCTAGTTCGGCAGTTATTCCATCATAAGTAAAACCAGTAACACCTATAACCTCCTGTGTTTCATTGTTTATAACAGCAAAGCATAATGGATGGGGAGAGTCCGGATCCCAAATAGGTAAGCGCTGCTCAAACCGCTGTCTCACAAATACTTCTTTTGGCATGTCAAAGCAATATTCAAGCACGTCGGGTTCACGATGGAGCTGCAAAAAAACAGACCAATCAGCATCACTCAATTGCCGCATTTTTAATCGTTCTGTAAATAACTGCATAGGCCCTCTACAAATGATTATTAATAAAAAGCACAAAAAACAATCGCAATAACTTATAAATTCTTAAGTAAAAAGCCGCTCACTTATAAAGTGAGCGGCTATAAATTATATAAAAACTAAGCAGAACCAATTAGCCTTTATATTTACTCATTACTAAAGTCGCGTTTGTGCCACCAAAGCCAAAGCTATTTGACATAACCGTATTGAGTTCAACATCACGACGTTCAGTAATAATATCTAAACCAGCCGCTTGCTCATCTAGGTCATCAATATTAATTGAAGGCGCTACAAAGCTGTGCTCTAGCATTAATAATGAAAAGATTGCTTCGTGAACACCCGCAGCACCTAGAGCATGGCCTGTCATAGCTTTAGTTGCACTGATCATTGGTGACTTACCGCCAAACACTTCTTGAATTGCACCAAGCTCTTTAACGTCGCCTACAGGTGTAGATGTACCGTGAGTATTTAAGTAATCAATACTGTCTACATCTTGCATAGCTTGGCGCATACAACGTGCCGCACCTTCGCCAGATGGCGCAACCATGTCGTAGCCATCTGATGTTGCACCGTAGCCAACAATTTCAGCGTAAATGTGTGCGCCACGCGCAAGGGCATGTTCAAGTTCTTCAACTACAACAATACCGCCACCGCCAGAAATAACAAAACCATCACGGTTTGCATCATATGTACGAGATGCTTTTTCAGGTGTTTCGTTGTATTTAGTAGAAAGTGCGCCCATAGCGTCAAATTCCATTGCTAATGTCCAGTGTAATTCTTCACCGCCACCAGCAAATACAACGTCTTGTTTACCAAGTTGAATTTGTTCTACCGCGTTACCAATACAATGCGCCGACGTAGCACATGCTGAGCTAATTGAATAGTTAACACCTTTAATTTTAAAAGGGGTTGCTAAACAAGCAGAAGTTGTACTTGCCATAGTACGTGGCACCATATAAGGCCCCACACGTTTTACGCCTTTTTCACGTAAAATATCAGCTGCTTCTACTTGCCATTTAGACGAACCGCCACCAGAGCCAACAATAATACCCGTGCGCTCATTAGATACTTGTTCGTCAGACAAACCCGAGTCTTCGATTGCTTGTGTCATCGAAATATAAGAATAAGCAGCAGCATCACCCATAAAGCGCATTGCTTTGCGATCAACATGGGCTTTAACATCAATATCAATTTTACCCGATACGTTACTACGTAACTTATAATCAGCAAATTCTTGGTTAAAAGCGATACCGCTCTTACCTGTTTTTAGCGATTCTAATACTTCTTCTTTGTTGTTACCGATACTTGATACAACACCGATACCTGTAATTACAGCTCTTCTCATGGGTAATTCCCTTAGCTTAATACTCAATTGTGTTCTATTTTACGCGAATTTAATCACCTAAGTGGTCAGCTTTCTAGCGTACACTTGTACTCTGAACCGCTAGCTTATAAATAACGCCAGACTATTACAAAGAAAACACGTAAAATAATTAAAAAATATATCTATAAAATTAAAAAATCATGATCAAAAATGCACATATACACTTTAATAATTTAGGTACACCTTTCGCTAATGACTTCGGTGATATTTATTTTTCTAATGACGATGGCTTAGCTGAATCGCATTATGTGTATTATGATCAAAATAATATAGATGCACGATTACAAAATCATGACCAACCACATTTTGTTATTGCCGAAACTGGCTTTGGTACAGGTTTAAACTTTTTAAATACATGGCAACGCTTTACTGACCACCTTGCACGTCAACAAGTTCAAAATCAATTAGATAATGGTGTTAAACGCTTACACTTTATTTCATTTGAAAAATATCCACTGCACATAGACGATTTAAACAAAGCACTACAGGCATGGCCATCATTAAGCGCCTTTAGTAACAAATTATCTAAACAATACCCAATTAATTTAGAAGGATGCCACAGACTCGAATTTGACAATGGACTGGTTGTTCTCGATTTATACTTTGGTGATGCACTTGAATCAATACAAGCTATGAGCTATCCGCAAACAGGAATTGTTGACGCTTGGTATTTAGATGGTTTTGCGCCAAGTAAAAACCCCGAAATGTGGCAGCAAAGTTTATTTAATTCTATGGTCAATATATCAAGGGCAAGTGCAACCTTATCAACATTTACTTCAGCAGGTTTTGTTCGCCGTGGATTAATTGATGCAGGCTTTAATACTAAAAAAGCCAAAGGCTTTGGCCAAAAAAGAGATATGCTTGTTGGCCAACTAGAGTGCGTAAATGATGCTCAATCAGCTCCAGCTTATTTTAACCAAGATAAAAGCACACTTAAAAATGTGGCTGTAATTGGCGGTGGTATTGCCAGTAGTTGTATTTTATACAGCTTAGCTAAGCGTGGTATTGCAAGCCAATTATTCTGCCAAGATGAAAAGCCCGCAATGGGCGCTTCGCATAATGTACAAGGCGCTATTTACCCTCACCTACAAGCTAAAAATTCACCGCACAGTGAATTATTCGCACATAGCTTTTTATACGCTAAACGCCTATATAACAATTTACTTATCAGTGGTTTTAATTTTGATTACGATTGGTGCGGCGTATTACAGCACGCAGTAAAAAAACCTATCGCCGATAAACATGAAAACTTAGCACAAAAACAACTGTGGCCAACCCAGCTAATGCACAACGTAACCGCAGAGCAAGGCGACGAAATAGCCGGCGTAGAAACAGGTTATTCGGGCGTGTTTTTTGAACAAGGCGGCTGGGTTAACCCTCCGCAATTAGTAAACGCCATGTTAAGCGCTGCAAATAGTATAAACCCATTTAAAAACCTATTTAACTGTAATATTGAACAGCTTAAAAAAACCGAAGACGGCTGGTTTTTATTAACTAATAGCGAGCAACTAGGTCCTTTTAGTGACGTAATTATATGTGCGGGTGAACACAGTGATTCATTTGAGCAAACAAAAGCGTTGCCTATTGTAGGCGTAAGAGGTCAAGTTTCGCATGTTCAGGCAAGTGAGCAATCACGCAAACTTAAAACAGTGCTATGCCATAAAGGGTATTTTACCCCTGCTTATTTAGATCATCACTGTATGGGTGCCACATTTGAAAAAAACACCAAAAGCCGTCAAGTTACCGCGCTCGACAATCAGTTAAACCAAGAGCAACTACTTAGCTTTTATCAGCAAAGTGAATTTGCAACAACGCTTGGCAATATTACCTCGGCAAAAGCAGCTGTGCGCTGCACATTTATCGACCACCTGCCAATGGCAGGGCAATGGTGTGAACAAAGTGATTACACTATGGCTTTTGCTAACCTACGTTTAGGTAAACGCTATCAGTACGAGCAACTTAATAAGCTACAGCAAGGCCTACATATTTTTACCGGTTTTGGCGCACGTGCTTTGTGTAGTGCCCCACTCAGTGCAGAGCACCTTATTAGCTGTTTAAACAATGAGCCTCGCCCGTTAAGCGAGCGTGTTAGCCAAGCTATTCATCCTGCCCGCTTTATAGTTCGTGATTTAATACGTAATAAAATATAAAGGCATTTATGAAAGTATTATCACTGAGTATATTATTTTTAATTTTTGCAATATTTAGCAGCCCTAGCCAAAGCGCCATTACATAATAAAGGAAACAATACCCATCGAACCCTTTTCTATAACTACCAAAAACACAGTGTAAGAATAAGTTTGTACCAACGTGATTATGTGACCAGAAATCAGTATTATTATTGAAAAATAAACGTAAAATAGTCATTTTTATCATGCTCTGTTAAGTATCCAATTTAAACCACGTTATTTTATTTAATATTACTAATTAAACTCAAATTTACCCTTTAAAAATAAACGCCTACCCCAAGGTCTGTTTACACAGCACATTACTTTTCAATTTATTTATACCAATAGCATTAAATTAGTGATTTATTATAACGATGAAAAATAGCTTAATAACAAAGTAAAAATTATGACACAGAGTGATCTGTATAAATAATTTTAACAACGTTAGTAAGTTACTATCTTCGCCAGAATATTCACTTTTTAATAAAATTGGTACTAGTTAAGAAGGAATTAATTATGAGCAAGACCTTAATTATTGGCGCAAGCGGTAAAATTGGTAAAATGACCACTGAGTTATTATTAAAAAATGAACAAAATGTGGTTGCCCTAGTGCGTGATAAAAACAAGCTAAGTGATTTAAAAAGCCCTTTTTTAAGTATTGTAGAGCAAGATCTCGAAGGCGACTTTAGCAACGCGCTAAAAGGCTGCGATCAAGTTATATTTGCTGCAGGTTCGGGCGGTAGTACTGGCGACGACAAAACCGTTTTAATTGATTTATGGGCAGCAACTAAAGCTGCAACCTACGCCCGTGAACATTCAACAAAACACTTCATCATGGTTAGCTCTATTGGTGCAGACGATCCCGACTCAATAGATGGCGACTTGAAACCATACCTTGTAGCTAAGCATATGGCTGATGAGCATTTAATTAACAGTGGCTTAAATTACACAATTATTCGCCCTGCTACATTAACCGACGAAAAAGCATCGTTAGCAGTAACAACCGAACGCCCTAAAGATAGTGACAAAGCTAAAATCAGCCGAGAAAATGTTGCTAATGCATTACTTCATATTGCAACTAACAGCCCAAATAGCAACCGTATTTTTGAACTGTTCGATGGTGACAAACCTATCAAATCCGCTGTTAAATAAACGCCAACAAAACCACAAAATTAGTACAATGTAATACCAATCCCTTAACCAGTACTCTGGTTAAGGGATTTACTAACATATTGAACCATAATAATATTTAAATTTATTTATCTCTAACCAGAGCTTTCAGTGAGAACAAAGTAAATTTAACGCAGTTAGCGCTTAAAATAACTACTTGAGATAGATTTATTGCCCAGAGTTCAAGTTAATTAAATATTACCTCAAGGCCCTGCCAAGCTAGCTGTAATGCCAGTAATGTTAATATGCATTTAAAAATACACTTAAATTTTTCTGTTGGTATACGATGCAGTAATCGAACACCCAACCATGTACCTAATGCACCACTTAAAATCATTGCTCCAACCAAAGGCAGCCATTGCCAAAAGCTAAAACCAACCGCTGCATATACACCCGCTTTAAATAAATGTTGAACCGACATAATGCCAGAAAACGTCGCCGTAAATCGCAGCTTGCTGTAATTGCTCATGTGCAAGCAACTTCCAACGAGTGGCCCACTTGCCCCAACAAACATAGAAATAAACGTGGTAACAAAGCCGGAAAAAAAACGCCACACGACCGAACTGCTTTGTAACGCAGTGGGGATTTTTCCCCACAATAAATAAATTACAAAAAGCCCCGCTATTAATTTCATAGCATCAAGTTGAATATCGACAATAACAAAACTCGATAATATAGCCCCTGCACTCCCTCCAAGCGTAAAATAAATAAACATTCTTTTGTCTATATGCTTAAAAGTGAGTAATAACCGATTTGTGTTCGAACCTAATTGCACAAGCCCATGTACAGGCACAACCAACGTCATTGGCATAAATGATGCCATTACAACAAGCAACATCAACCCGCCGCCGGCACCGAATGCAGCTGAAAAAAATGAAGTGAAGCCCGCTAACACAATAAAAACGCTCGCCAACAGAGGCGAAATAAGATCGGTGGTAAATAAATCCATCTGTAAACCATGCTTTTAATAGAGCCATAATAATGGCGATTAAATATACCAAGGTCTACTGCTATTTTTCATCAGCCTGAACAGCCATTTTACCTGCGTGTAATGTTACTTAATTTTTGCGCTTTATTTGCACATTTAACAAATACTCTATACCCCACTTCATTATTTGGATTAATCACGTGATAAAACTAAAATCAGAGTTTTTAAAGCTTGTTTTCATGAGTGTAACAGCCATTGGGTTATCAGCATGTGGTAGCAATAACGACAAAGATACAACTGAAACAGAAGCGATTATTATTGATAATACTTCACCCAATACAACAACGACTACAGTAATAGAAGTAGACCCTTTTAATTTCGAAGGTGGTGCATTGGTATCAGCTATAACAACTCAATTGTGTACATTAAGTAATGGCGATGAAACGTCATGCTATAAAATTGAGATTGCAGGTGCATCTGCAAATCATGAAATAGGTATTTTTTGCCCAAACACGATTACCTCAAATGCTGATGAAGCGGGTATTTGGTTTGATGGCAATGGCGAGGTATATGACATTACCGGTGATTTTATTTTAAATTTACCCGCATTATATAATGATAGCCACTGGCAACTTTATGACGAAAGCACAGGACAAGTAAATATCACAAATACGTATGCATCATGCGATGGTGCAGCAAGGCCCAATGTAGAAGAACAATACCAAAACCACTGCGTAGAATGTTCAATAGAGTATGTAAATGGTGGTATCTCGCAATCATTTTTAATACCTATAACCCCCGTAACCGCAAACCAAGCAAATAGTGTTGGTAGATCAAATATAGGCATCGCGCTTAATGGAGTTGTGTTAGCTGCTCCAGCCCCTGAAGATGCCATTTTAAGTGCCTATACCATAGCCGCATTTGATGATTGTGCAGGCCACATAAACCTTAATGAAGGCTACCACTATCATGGCGAAGCAGGTTGTAGCCAAACGCAAGCTCAATCAGACGGACATGCTGCAATGGTAGGTTATGCATTTGATGGTTTTGGGATCTTTGCCATGCTAGGGAGCAATAATACAGAACCAACTGATTTAGATGAATGCAGAGGACATTACGACGACACACGCGGCTATCATTACCATGCAGCAAGCGTCTCAGAAAATATGTTTATTGGTTGTTACAAAGGCGAAACCGCACAATAAAAAGGACAACAAAATGAAAATGTTAACTATATCAAAAATGGTTATTGTGACTTTTACATTAGGCAACTCATTTTATGCGTTTAGCCACGCAGGCCATGGTAATACCGCACCTTGGCATGCATGTGAAAACAAAAACCTTAACCAAACGTGCACCTATACAACACATAATCAAAAAGCAACCGGTACTTGCCAAGCAATGAATAATGTACTTATGTGTGTACGTACTCAACCTCTCGAAAACATAATAGAAAAAGCCACTAAAAGGACGAAAAATGAAGTGACTCCTCAAAGCTCTGCTTATAAGTTAAGTAAACAGGCTACACATTAATATTTTAGCCACTATGACTTTCGAGTTACCCTGAGTTGAATGCAGCCTTGATTATTATGGTACAAAGACCACACATCATTTGGGAAAGCATAAAAATAGCCCGAGGAGCTAATCTGTAACGTCTTCGAGTTTTTTTGATAATGTGAGAGAGCTTCATATTGATGAGGGTGCGGACTACCATCGTTTGTAACCGCCTGCGCTTTACCAGAATCGTTTGCGATACACCCAACAGCAATGAACCATCGCATATGCTCTACCCGTTTAGTTCCCCAAAAATCGGTAGAGCGATTCTGCGTTGCTTTTTTAAATTTACGTTCAGTCATTCCCAAAATAGATGATGCAAATCGAATAATGTCGCCCGCCGTTAATTTTCCATCCTCTGTACCAAGCCAATCACATTCATCTTTACTATCTTGCCACTCGCCTTCAGAGTCAAAAATATACCGTTCACCCTTATTCATGTAAATATACGTTGGAGTCCAATGTTGCTTAGCAAATACATTAACAACCGTCGATTCCCCAACCTCTAATTTTATTGTTGGCCAATATTCAGGATGTTCAATAGGCGATATTTCTTGACGCTTAAATACACTCTCGTGGAAATTTTCATTATTTGCTGTAATCACACAATCCACATTGCGCGGACGAGATCTAAACTTAGCAAATATTCCTTTAAATGAATTATGAAGTACGCCACAAGGATTTGGATTAAGCTGATTTAAAATGTTATCCCGAAAAAATAAACCGCTCTCCTGCGCTTCCTTTATCATCCACTCAAGTGCAATATCTGATAAATCTGTATCATAATACCCGCCACCTACATCGGAATGTACGCCCGGAAACCACATTTCTTTAACGTCTCGATCAACTAAATTCTCACTCCAGCGAGTAACACAAAAACTACTTCGCTTCTCATCCATTGCCATTGCGTGCCTAGCAATACTTATATGTTTTCCCAAACTAGTATCGTGAAAACGCCATGACGCAGGGTTATCCAACAAGTTAAATAGCTCCATGTCATTTGGTATACCCAATGCCCCCACCGTTTCCCATACGCCTATAAAATGAATAGGTAAGCTTTTTTTATTGTTAATATATAAACTCTTAGGGATCCTCTCTAGTTTTGACTTATAGTTTTCAAAATGTCCGTGGGTCTTTTCCCACCGCGCTTTGTTATTTTCAAGCTTATTAAAATCAAGTAGCCCTAGCCCTAACAGCCCACCTAAACTCCTCGCCGTAAATGCTCCTCGGCTAAACCCAAAAATAAATACTTTGTCGCCTTCGTTGTAGTTACTCGCTAACCAATGATAAGCACTACAAATATGCCTTTTTATACTTTTACCTAAAGCTCCATCAATTATAGAATCTTTTAGCCCCGTTTCTTCGCCCCCAAGACCTGGGTGGTAGTACAACTTTTGTATGACCTCTGAATTATCTTTTTTCGCTAGCGCGTGGTAGAGCTTGACGACATTGGTTGGTGCGGGAGCACCATTGTCTTCTTGTTGAGGATTATTCCATGTGCCGTCACAGCAAATTACTAAGTTAGCCATAATTAACTTCCTTGCATCAATTAATGTTTATTATACCAATTCGCTTAATTAAGAGATTATTTTGAGCTAAGAAAATCGTATCGATAATAAGGCAAAAATTTCGTTATTTAGTTGTTATCACTCATTGCTCTGCATTCAGCATTCAGATGTAGTCGTATATCAGAAATTTTTACGCAGTTAACGCCAGATTTAATCCCTCAAATTGATTAAGTATTATTGCGGATTGGATTACTTATTGTTACTTGAATTCAAGTATTAAGTGACAAACGTTAATTAGTCAAAAATAAAATCCTAAAAACGAAGATCTGTAGTTCAAAAACACATTGTTAATGATGCTCTAAAATTGGCAGATATTTTGAAATATTACAGACAATAAAAAGCAGCTAATTTTTATAATTTGCGGGCTTCTTATGGTTTTCGAAGAACGGTTCAAAAACCTTTATTAATGGAATTTTAACCCACCACCTAATTCACTGTTTTTAAATTATTTTAAAAACAACAAAAAACCAAACTAGTGCTACCCGTCGTACTAGAAAGAAACGCGATAATAATTTTTTAAAATTTCTAAATAAATTATGATTGCATTTGATCATAAACACGCTTCTTAACTGGGATTTTATGGTATTTAATTAAATCGCTAATCAGGTAAATAGCAAAATAGCTTTCTTTTTCATTGTATTTGTTTGCCACGTATCGTGACCTAAGAAATATAAAAATCAACACTTCAGTTACTAACCTTATCGCAATCCATATTTCAGCAAAAAATATAGCTGCTATTAGCAACATAAAAGCGACTTTCAGCCAACCATATTGATCGATGTCGTATACTAATTCAAAGAAATTTGCTGAGGCACTGGGGTGAAGCGATAATATAGTACACAAAGAGCATAATGCGAGTGTAAGCGTCAAAATACGAGGTTTAGCTGTTTCGTTATAAATCATTCCAAAATAGTCGAAGGTTCTGTAAGTCCAAAGCCAATGATGCTCTGACATTCTATTTAAGTAAGGCTTTACATCATTAACATATTTCAGATAATCTTCCCGAACAATAGGAAAATTAGCCTTAAGCCAGATGATTTTTAACCTATTTAAATCTTTAGTGCCTTTCGGACCATACTTATCAATAAAATCTTCGACTACTGCATTCTTAATTTTTATAACAAAAAAACATACTAAAACAACAAAAATAATTATGTATAGCGTAGAAAATAAAATACCACGAACCGGCTTTAACTCTTCAAATATTTCAAGCTCATTACTAAAGTAATAGAGTAAGTACCCCCCGAGTACTGTATGCAATAGAATTAGCAGCGCTATTGGTAAAACTCGCTTCACACGTCCCTTTAAGCTGTAAAACTCTATGTAATATTGATTAGCAAAAGCATAAAACTGATCCATCAAAGTCTCTTTAATAAATAACTACTTGTTCACCCAATCTAAGTGATTAGCCTTAAAAATCTCTACACCTTTTCTGCGGACTCGCTCTATCCAATCTTCCGCTTTATTTACGCCCACATTAAAATGCTCCACTGCTGCTTTTTGCAGTACTCGGTGCTCATTCTGTATTGTGGTTGGCATTAGGGCTGCGTCATCCGTATTGATACATACTGTAATTGACCCTTTTCTCAAGCCAAAGCGATTGTACTTTTCACCCTGCTTAAGCCAATCTTGTTCTGGTGGGTCCCATCTAAAAATCGGATGCTCATGATAGTGTTCAAATCGGCCAATATAAATATTTGAGGTTGGGCAAGCTTCAATAATTATGCCTTTAGCTGCATAATACTCCATAGACCAGTCTTGAATAGCTTCATATAAATCAAGTTCAGGAAGGGAAATAGAATCAAACAAGCGACCGTCGGCATAGCCAAATGTGTCTACCTTTGCATCACAAAAACAATCTATGCTGACAATTTTTTCGCGTTTTAAAAAGTAATCCCTATCTAAATTACCCTGTAAATATTTTTCCCATAGCTTAACTTTCTTACTGGTAATATTATTTTTACTAAAGTCATTACTATCAATCACCCATCCGCTATAAATAGCGTCATCTTCTACAATATCAGTCAAATTAAACTTTGTACGTTCATAAACTTTTAAATGAAGCGGGCAATTGCGTCTTAATAACCATGCGTCATACAAGCGCTTGGGAGTTTGGGACTCTCCAAATAAAAATTCACTCCAATATTGAATTTTCTCTTGTAGAAGTGGTAAAACACCAATTAAACTTGGAACTGATTGAATCACAGTTAACGCTTTATGGTAGCACCACACCAAATTATCTAAATGATCTCCAACTGTTAAATAAGCCGTCTGCTGACGTTTTGCCCACTGCTTAGGCTCTATACCTAACGCTAAACCATGGCCTACCCTGTCACTCTCTTGAAAATCGCAAAATACGACAGCCTCATCTACGGCTCTCATACCCGATAATAAATGGCTAAAATCTTCACCTGCATGCACAGTTATATGCGGCTTAATTTGTCTATTGAAAACAATACCTCGCACAGGATACTTACTATCTCTTAACTTTCTTAATGCTGGTGCAAAAACTTCTATAGGTAAATCATTTTCATTACCAGCCACATCATAGCCTCTTATAGCCTTACGCAGATCAACCATCACATCTGATTTATTGAATAAAGCACTAAATGTTGTGATTTCTTGCTGAGAAAAGGTAATTGAATGCGTGAAATCTTGTAATAAGTTAACTTGATTCTTTATTTTAATACGCAGAACTTCTTGCAGTTTGTCTTCGCGTTTGCCACTTCGAGTGAAGTGAACTACAAAGTGAACATTATCTGATAGCGAACTCAGATATAGTTGCTTTAATTTTTTCGCAAAATGCGCCGGAGTTAAACTTGTCTCATTTTTATTAAACAAAAGCGCGGGCCCAAAGCGAAACTCTCTGAATGTTGCTTTATCAATATCACTAATGAGTCGTTGATCATCACCTTGAAACGAGATTGAATTTATTTCTCGACCCTTAAACCTAAAATACTCAACAAACTGAGTGAGTCCAACACCTGCAACAACCATATAGTTGCGCAAAATATTACAGTATCTAATAAGCGGCAGGAGCTCACCTACTACAATTCTTTTATCTACAAGCAACCCTGTTAAATACAATAACCATGCTTTAGGCAAAGGCATACCCTCGCATGTAACTTTACTTATCAGCTGTTGCGATGAAAGTTCATTTGCAGAAAACTCTATCCCTGTAATGGCCTTGTATTCAAACTCTTTTAATGTGGAATTAAAGTTACATTCAAAAGTGATTGGTTTTTCCGAGCTTTCAAAAATTTGGCCCACAAGTTCATCGGCAATGAGAGCACTCTGAATTGCTAAATCATTTTTTTCCAATAATCCACTTTCACAAACGGTATATTCAGGGCGTGTAGGCCAACTAAAATTTTTTCTTGTTTTAGCTCCATATAAACAAAAGCTCAATAAGCTTGGGCTTAAAGAGCCATGCCCTCCGAGATGTACATGGTTATCAGCAACTTGCTTAGCATTTTTAGGTAATGCAAATGGGCATTGATACAATTCAATACAATGTGCGGCCTCGAGTGCGTCAAAATCGTCATCATTTATTAAATCAGCATAAGCTTGGGTAATTACCCAACTACCATCACATAATGACTGTAACTCAAGCCACTGACTTAACTTTTCAGGTTTAACAACAAAACAATTGCCATGCCAACGTAAAAACTCTTTTGCTAGTTCAGTGAGTAGTTTTTTTTCGTTAAAACTTTCTTCCAATAAGCCGTAGCTATTCAACATAGCAGTAACATCATCAGTGCGAAGCTTACGCTGAATATAAGGCTGATAATCTATAACAGCTTTGATAAATTTACTTTGATGCGCTTCTTTAACCCCTAATTTATGTTGCTTACCTTGAATGCTAGAAAATAACAGTCTATCCGACGATAAATAAGCAGTAACTAAAGCTATGTTGTCACCTACTTTAAGCATTTTTAGAATTACCCAGTTTATGCACAGCCTTTAGGAAGTTTCTATCATTTTCTGGTTTGATAAGATTTATCTCTTCACCATTGAAAAAACTATCATCTAACTTTCTTTGAGCTTTAATAACGACATCCCAATGCTCTCTCACTTCGGATGTAATATTACTTCCAGATAGTAGCTTCACTAGCTCTGACTCGATCTTGTTTTGAGAACGATGATTCTTGCCTATTTTCTCTCTTAAAATAGCTACACTTGAAGCTGCATCACCAATATGAAATGCTAATTTACTTTTATCTCCTTTCGCTTCGACTTCAGAAGTGGTTACCTTCTTTTTCTGCGTGTTATTATTACTGAACCTAAGTTGTTTTCCGATAGGTAGCATTGTTAAAACGTTACTTTCAGAATCCATAAATATTGAAAAAACTGGGTGTTCTGAAATCGCGTCGTGTAGATTTAAAGTCTCTAATAACTTTTCTTTTTTTACTATCTCATCTTCATTACAACTTTCAATTTGCTCAGTTAGCTTTTTGAGATTTCGCGTATACGTTCTCTCCGAGTTATTGATTTTTGATGTAGATCTTATGGTCGTTGGTTTAGCCCAAACTAAGACATTTGCTTGTATAGCCTCTCCATAAATTCCAGCTCTTACAATTGAGTTTAGTAAATTGTATTTAAACCTCAGAATCATGTCTGTTAAATTCTCACCGCCTAATCCATTCGATAAATTTCCTTTTATTACATTTAATGCAGTAAATACGCTATTAAATGTATACGATAAAATGGCTATGTAGCGGGCCTTAGAACCACTTAAGCAAATTTGAGAATGCTTTTCTTGCCAGTCAGCGATTAAACTAAACAATATTGCAGCTGATTTACTCGTCGTATCTTCAAGCAGATCATAAAGGTCAAGCTCTGATTCGCCCATAATAGCAATTTTTGTTTCTGCTAATTTAATTAAGCTATAAAAAGGTTTGCGAGAGAGAATTTGATATATACTTTCAACTTGAGACATATCATCTTTTGTTTTTAAAAATGACAAAACTATTAACTCAAAAGCTCTACTAAAGAACACAAATTCCTGCTCATTATTTAGCTTCGAGTATACTTGTGACTCGGTATATATATCTTTTAAAACATTATGAATCGAACAATCAACAGCTTTATAGTCTTCATTTAGCAAAATATCATGTCTCGAACCTTTTATCTTTTTAAGATTTTTTAAGGGCTTTTGTATAGCAACCTTTTCTTCATACCTAAATGTATCTTTTGTTATAAAAAGCTGTGAATAAATAAGCTCAAGCGGAGGCATCGACTGTAAAGACCTATGATTTTGCTTAAACACACTATTAAGTGCTATCAAGTTTTCTTCACTATCAAGCCCTCTACTATTAAGCGATACCTTTTGGCTTTCAAAAGGTTTGAATTCAGCCCAATGATACAAATTACTATCTATTTGTCTCTTAATATTGAATGCTAATAGGTTTGAAATATCAAAATGTGTGTAATTATTATGAAGCACTGTAATTGCAGTTTCTGAAAGCGCCATTACTTCACCGCTTTTCTTTTGCACAGCCCAGTTTTTTAGACGATTATAAAGCGCAATTTCTTCTGCTGTTGTTAAGTCTTCTATATCTAGGTCATTAGGTGTTAGAGTTCTAACCAGCTGGGTAAACTCTCGGGCTGATGAAAGTTCAGGCCAATTTTTACATGCTTCAATGTTATGCCTTAAATAATAAAATTGATTTAATAAACTATCTAAGTAATTAGAATAAGATATTTCTTTGTTACTTGGATACTTTATCATCATTTTAGACAACAACCGTTCTACAGAAAAAAGTGAAATTCTCATAGAAGCTGGGAATACCTTTGTTAAATATGCATCTTTTAACTCTTTACTAAATTGCTTCCCTTGTGCTCTTAAATTGATATCTCTACAGCGATTATCATATGCTTTTTCATCAAAGTGGTTTTGTGTCATATGCTCATAGAGTTTTAATTCGCCACTTACTACTGGAATAATATAGGGACAACCTAAAAAGCGCCGAACATCGTCTACTACTTCAAAGGCTTTATCTAAAGCCATGTCAACATCATCAATTAACACTGCAATTGCTTTACACCCTAAGAGCTCAATTGCCGACTCAACAAAATTATGAAAGTTAGCCTCTAGGTGAATACCAGAGCTGTATTTCAGAATTTTATCTATCCCGATTGAGCCATTAAACTCAGATGTTTTACCCATTGAATCAGCGAGCTTTTTTAAATAACGATGAAATGTATCCCGATCTCTTTTGCTTTTATCATCGCAGCAAGTTAATTTATTAAGCTTTTGGCTTACAGCATCATATATCTGAGCAACAATAACATTAGCAAAGGAGTCATTAGCCATCAGCATAGTGGGATCAATGACTTTTAAAAAGAACAACTCGCTTGTATCTTTCTTACTTTCAGCCCACATAGCTTTACTATTTCGTAGAAATACAGTTTTGCCCGATCCACGTTGGCTTGTTACTAAAATAGCATTATGAGATAGCCAAGTTTCATTTCCATTATCTCTACAAAATTTTTTATTATTACGAAAATGTGCATACTCTTTTGCATCACTAAGAATATTATCTAAATTGAGTACTAATTGCTCTTTTGCATAATCCTGCCAAAGTTCTCCCTTCACCCCATCAGAGTAGTCATCTTTAAATTCTGATTTACCAATATCAAATACGTAATTTTTTGTCATTTTTATTATTTCCTTAATCCTTTAACCCAGCTGAACACACCTTCATGTGCTGCTATGTAATCACCAACAATATCTGCGTGAGTTTCGATTCTATTTTTTGATTCAAGTTCGAATAACTTAGATAAGATGTTTTCTTGCTCGGTATTTATGTATTTACGATCTGTGGGGCGTTTTTTTCCTCGAATACTTAAACGATATTCTCGTGCTAAGATTTCAAGTTGCTCTTTCATTAGGCGGTTTCTGCTCCATGCTCTGGTATAGCCTTTAAGTCGATTAACTAAATAGCTAACAAATAAAATCATACCTGCAATACTGAGAAACAAACTGACAATCAACCTTGAGTAGCCATACTCTAAAACATCAACACCAAATAAGAATGGTGAGTTTAAACCAGCTGATAGCAAGACAATTACAAGCGATACAAACGTAAACCTTTCATTAATCTTTTTCTTAGCTGCAAAATTAGTCACCCTTTTAGTGTATTCAGCGATATAAAAGTCAATTTCATCTATAGCAACATCATCAACTACAGGGTCGTTATTATGTCGTTTATCATTTTTGTTAATAACAGCATCTGTTAACGCCATGCATTTCATCCTAAAAGTAAGTGGTTTTAACCTTTGAAGCAGTAATCGCAACTGAATGCTTTTACATCAAATACCTGCTTGATTCTTAAATCTAAATTATGGAGAGATTTTGGTCTATTTGGGAGTGACATATAATTCCATTTTTTGTAAGACTCAGCTAATCCGTTATTTAACAAATGATATTATATAAATTTAGCTGTTAAGGCAAAAAGGCTTTGAGGTGATTGGCACGATTTATATTGAATAATGCACTTTCTTAATATTAAAAAGTTTAATTAACCTGCCAATTGCAACTGTGTGATATAGATATTTTTGGTTACTATCTAATAAATTAACTATCTAAAGCCGTTAATTTTAAGCCGTCATGCAATATCGTATTATTAACTCCTGAGACTAGAAAACAAATCAATTGCTTTAATTAAATTATAAGCATAAAAAAACCCGCAAATTTGGATTAACAAATTTGCGGGTTTTTTATGGTTTTCGAATAACGAGTTCAAAAACCTTTATTGGTGGAGCTGGGGGGATTTGAACCCCCGTCCGAAAAGCCTCAACCGTCGGTACTACATGTTTAGTATCGTCATTTAATTAACCTTTAAATCTCGGACGAACACGATAGATAAAGGCGAGGCCGCTTAGTTTTAACGCTTCAACCCCGGCCAGGGTTTCCGTCGCGATCAGGTGTTAGGGTGACACTCCAAAATCCAGTCCACAAGAATACATGGAAGGAGCGCTAGCTAGCCTAAGCTGCTAGAGAGTAGTTATCGTCGTTTGCGATTACTTTAGGTTGCGGCTGTTTAACGAGGCAAACCGCACCTCGACATGCACCTTGGGCGTCTTGAATTCCGTCGAATCCTAATCAGCCCCTGAATCAGTAAACTCATTCAGAGCGTGCGAGCAGTATAACTGAGTAAGGCGCTGATACTCAAGAACTAACTCGCTTTTATTTTATCTGTTAGGACTCGCTGACCTTTTAGGTTGAAATTTGTTCTATATAGAGGTGATTTAATTGCGGCGCGAAGTTTGTAGCCTAGTAGTAGGTAGTAGGCTAAGTAAAAATCGAGCAACAATGAGTAAATAGCCCTTGGAGCGAGCCCAAAGGGCAGCGTGTGTTTGGCATTTATGCTACGTTATCGCCTATCTATGGGGAACAACCGCACAGCATAGGCTTTGCCTTGCATAAAAACCAAATACACTTCGGCAAATTTAACTTCAAAAAATAAGCAGGCCCTCATACTAACTGCCTATTAAATAATCATATTTTTATAAATAGCTGCATAGTTAAACAACATTTACTTAACACGAGACTCTAGTTGTGCTCCAATAGAGTGCTGGCTTTTTTGATCGGATTAAAAATGCACCTTAAAGCAATAAAAAATATAACAATTATAATAACAGGCACATTAAGTAGGGAATAAATAAATGTCGGTTTTTTCATTTAATGAAGAAACGGGGTACTTATCTTTAATAGCACACCCTGTTGATAGTGGTTTTCCAATAACTGCAACGCAGTTAATTGAACTGCTAGAACAATCTGACTACTGTGATTTTGACGTTATTTCGGCCAACATTGGTAAACTTTTTTCTCAAAGCAAAGATTATAAAGAAGAGTCGTTAATTATTGCTCAGGCTGTAAATGCAACTGTTGTTATTAATATCGATGAAAAAGGCATGGTAGCAGAAGCAACCATTACCACTACAAAAGGTGGTTTATTATTATCGATGGAAGGTGCGCAAAAAGCACTGGCTGATGCCGGTGTTAAAAAAGGAATAAGCCCTCGCGCGCTTGATTCCTTTTTAGGTCAACAGTTTGAACAACCAGCTGGAAGCTCTTACAGTGCAATAATTGCTCACGGACGTAACCCTAAAGATGGCAAAGATGCTAGATTTGTCCGTTTATGCTCAACAGCCCAAGATCGTGTGCTTAGCCCTCAAGCAACTCAAGGCGGTAAGGTTGATATGAAAAACCTTGGCGCAATCATCACGGTAAAACCAGGTACACCTCTTATGCAGCGCATACCCGCCACTCGCGGTGAAGACGGCTACACTATATTTGGTGAAATTATTCCTGCAACACCAGGAAAAGAACATCAATTACAACCTTTTGAAGGGACTAAAATAGACCCCAACAACCCAGATATACTTATTGCAGATTGTAAAGGTGTACCCGTTGCTTTGCCTCGCGGTATGCGTGTAGATGATGTTTTATGCTTTGATAACATTGATGTAAGTACTGGCCATGTCGATTTTGATGGTAGCGTAATAATCAGCGGTGATATAAAAGACGGTATGCATGTTAAAGCAAACGGCGATATTACCGTTATAGGGTTTGTAGAATCAGGTATTGTTGAGAGCAAAAGTGCTGTAACAATTATGCAGGGGGCTATTGGTCGAAAACGCGAAAACAATGAAGCATTTACATGCCATATTACAGCTTTGCGTACTATTTCAATTGGCTACGCTCAATATTGTAATATAAAAACAGAACAAGATTTATTTATTGAACGCCAAGCACTGCATTGTGATATGAGTGCAAGGCGGTTAATACGCGTTGGTAAAGCAGATAAACCTCGCGGTAAAATTATTGGTGGCAATATTTTAGACGCTATGCGTATTGAAACCGGCGAACTCGGTGCACCAGCGGGAACAAAAACTCGTGTGCTTTTAGCACAAAACTGGTTTGAACTTCGTGACAAGCAGATCCAAATTGCTGATTTTGAAAAAGTGCTTGCAACTAAAGTAACTGCTTTAAAACAAGCTCGTAAAAAAGCGGGACAAGTTGCAGAGCCCACTCAGCGTCAGCAGTTATTGAATAAAATAACCGAAAATGAACAACATATAAAAGCACGTACAGAGCATGTTAATCGTCAAAAATTGTTGATTAAGCGAAAAATCACGCAATTGCTTTCAAGTTGCCGCCTAAAAGTGAATGAGTTAATGCACCCAGGGGTAGAACTTAAAATAGCAAAAGATTCAAAACAGTTTTCGCGTATTTATCCACCCCATTTATTAAAACTAAATGAAGGAAAAATTACTCAGTCATTTTAGTTTCGGTGCCATCTTGTGTATCCACTTCGGCGTCACTATCATCTAGTGGCGCTAACGGCCAACCACCTAGTTGCTGCCAACGATTTACAATTAAACAATACAGCTCAGCGGTACGCTCGGTATCATAAAGTGCTGAATGTGCTTGGCTGTTATCAAATTCAATACCGGCAGCGCGGCATGCTTTAGCCAATACAGTTTGCCCTAACGCAAGTCCTGCAAGAGTGGTTGTATCAAAACTTACAAAGGGATGAAATGGTGTTCGTTTTATATTATTACGCTCTATAGCTGCATTTAAAAAGCCATGATCAAACGCTGCGTTGTGCGCCACAATAACAGAGCGTTGACACCCTGCTGCTTTTTGAGCTTTGCGTACCACTTTGCAAACTTCTTTAATAACGTCTTCTTCTGGCACTGCGCCGCGTAATGGCGAAAAGGGATCGATACCATTAAACTCAATTGCAGCTTGCTCTATGTTTGCGCCTTCAAATGGCTCTACATGAAAGTGCACGGTATGATCTATGCTGAGCAACCCTTCGTCATCCATTTTTAAAACTGAAACGGCAATTTCTAGTAAAGCGTCTGTATTTTTATTGAAGCCCGCTGTTTCAACATCAATTACAACCGGAAAAAAGCCACGAAAGCGTTTTGCGAAAAGTGTTTGCTCAGTATTTGCCATAGTATTCTTGGTTTATAGGTATAAGCCCACTATTATGTCAAAAGTGAGTACCTTTCGGCTAGTGCATTGCTAGATTAATTGCGCCTTAAATTGTAGGCATGTAATTTGCTTTAAAGTTTAAGCTAGCTAGGTGTTATTGACCTTGAAATATAATTACTCTGTATTTTGCCAAATTATTGGCATGAAAGATGTGTTGGAGCATGCCCCATGAAGTTTAAGTTGCTATTAATTAGCCTGAGTATCACCAGCGCACTATGCCATAGTAGTGCCTATGCTGCTATGCGCCAATATACAGCTAATCAAGATAACTCTAACTGGGAAGTGGTTAAAACAACAAGGCTACAATGCCAATTAAATCATGAAGTTCCTTACTATGGAGAGGCTATTTTTAAAGCTTCAGCAAGTAAAAACAAAAATCTCAGCTTTCATTTAGATATGGTTGTCAGGCCTGAAAATTATGACATTGCGGGTTTAAAAGCAGTCCCCCCTACTTGGCGTGCGGGCTTACCTACACGCGATATTGCCAATATGAAGCTACTCAAAAAGTTTGACGGTGAGCTAGACAATAAAACATCATGGGAAATGCTAACCGAACTTGAAAAGGGCTTTTACCCTACCTTTTACTATCAAGACTGGCAAAACAGTGCCGATAAAATTGCCGTTGGTATTTCAAGTGTTAATTTTAAACAGGCGTATTGGGCATTTTTACAGTGTCGAGATGAATTACTCCCTTATAGCTTTGAAGATATTTCATTTACCATTATGAATTATCAATCAAATAGCAGTAAGTTAACTAAATCTTCGCAGCAGCGTTTAGATAAGATTGCCGAGTATTTAAAAAACGACCCGAGTATTGAATCCATTAGCATTGATTCGTATACCGATAGTTATGGTGGACGTTGGAATAACCTTGACCTTTCACGCAAACGTGCAAAATCAATTAAAGATTACATGGTTAGTTTAGGTGTTGATGAAGCAAAAGTGCAAACAACTGGTTTAGGTGAAAAACGCTTTGTGGATACAAACGAAAATATTTTAGGGCGTAATAAAAACCGTCGTTTAGTTATCCAAATAGCTAAAATGTGATCACACTGAGGGCGCTTTTAGTCTTGGGTTTTTAATTTGGTCGATTTCAAAAATTTGTCTCCAAATTGAAAAAAACCTAAACTAATCAAAATAATAACAGCACCTATCAGCAACTCTCGACTAAGCATTTCATTATTTAGCCATGCACCTAACCCTAAAGCAAAACTAGGGGTAATTAAGGTAGTAAGTGCTACTGTACTTGCATTTAAGTTTTGTAAAACATGAAAGTAGGCAAGCGCACCGATCAGTGATCCAAACACGCCTAAATACCCAATAGCCCAAAGTGATTTTGCGCTCCAATTTGCAGTATTCAACTCTCCATCGAGTAACCACCACGCTATAAAAAATAGTGGCGTTACAAACACTAAAGCACCAAAGGTGGTCGCCATTGGGTGAATTGCTATTTGTACTCGTTTTATCATTACCCCACTTAAGCTAAAAAAACACACAGCCATAAACACATAAAGTAAGCCTATACCTTGGGTTTGTGAGTGCTGCACTTGATTGTAACTAACAAAATATAAACCGATTAATGCACATGCCAGTGCCATTAACTTAATTGGGCTAAATTTGGGTTCGTTTAGTAGTTGCTGAGCGAGTAATCCCGACAAAATCGGCGCTAGACCAAACATGAGTGAGATAATTCCTGAGGGAACCGTTTTGGCAGCCATATAGCTAAGTAACATGCCACCAAAAATACCAATGCTCGAATAAAAATAAAGTAAGCACGCATTTTTACTCCAAGGCACTCTAATATTCGTAATAGCAACTATTAAGCCGCCTATAAACAATCCCACAAGCATACGCATGAGGACTGCAAGTGTTGGCGATACGCTTTCGCTGCTCCACACTATCCCTAGCGGCGTTGTCGACCATATGAGAACCATTAAAAAATACGAGGCTTTAACAGGCACGTGCCATCCCTATGCTTTTTATAAATGAATACATTAAAGAATAAATTATACGCTCACTACTGTGTTTTAGTACTTTTTAAACACTAAACGCCTTAATAAATACAGCTGTAAATTGTAAGTTACATTTTAATTGCAGCGTTTTATTATAAAACTATTTGAGTTTTAGATAACTAGTTATATCGTGCATGTATATTAATAATAATTAAGGTAATTAAGTGCTTAAAAATAAAACAATAGGGAGCATGTTAATTGTTGCAGGAACCACTATTGGTGCCGGAATGCTAGCATTACCGATTGCTTCTGCCGGTCTTGGTTTTAATACCGCATTAGTGCTAATAGTCGCGAGCTGGATGTTAATGACTTACACAGCGTTGCTTATGTTAGAGCTTCATCAGTACGCACCACGTGATGCTACCTTAAATACTTTAGCTAAACTTTGGCTTGGAAAACGCGGGCAGTATGTGGCTAATTTTTCAATGGTTTTCTTATTTTATGCACTTTGTGCCGCTTATATTGCAGGTGGCGGAGCACAGCTCCAAGAGCGTATAAATATAGGTTTAAGTGTGAATATAGCACCACAACTTGGTTCAATTGTATTGGCGGTCATAATTGCGAGCGTTGTAACACTAGGCACCAGTAAAGTAGATAAATTAAACAGGGTGTTATTTACAATAAAAATTATTGTACTTGCTAGCTTGTTCTATATGTTAACGCCCTACGTTCAAGGTAAGCACTTATTAGAGATGCCAGTAGAACAAGGCTTAATATTGTCAGCGATCCCCGTTATATTTACCTCATTTGGCTTTCATGGCTCTATTCCTTCTATTGTTAAATACGTAGGCCTTGAAATAAAAGTACTGCGCAAAGTAATGATCGCGGGTGCTGCTCTGCCCTTAGTGATTTATATTTTTTGGCAATTACTGAGCCAAGGTATTATGAGCCAAACTGATTTACTCAACAGCCAAGGCCTTAATGGGTTTGTATCTAGCGTGGCAGGTATTGCGCATAATCCAAGCGTAGCGACCGCCGTTAAGTTATTTGCTGATTTAGCCCTTGCAACATCATTTTTAGGGGTGAGTTTAGGTTTATTCGACTTTTTTGCCGATGCATTTAAAAAAGGTGACAATAAAACAGACCGAATTAAAACAGCCTTAATTACGTTTATGCCGCCACTTGGCTTTGCATTATTCTATCCTCAAGGCTTTATTATGGCTTTAGGTTATGCGGCAATTGCACTTGTTGTTCTTGCTGTATTTTTACCCGTGGCAATGGTTTATAAACAACGCCGCTCTTCTTCAGTCAAAGCGGGTTATAAAGTCCGTAGCGGAAATGTAGGACTTGGAATTGCAGCAGTATGCGGAGTTACTATTATTACTGCGCAGTTTATGCAAATGGCGGGGCTTATTCCTGCTATCGGTTAAAGGTTACTGCTTTTTGTTTAAATTTAGATAATAAAAAACCGCACATCATTATGATGTGCGGTTTTTTATACTAACTGCGTTTATTTACAAACGTCAGCTACAGCATTTGAAAAGTATTCAATATTTGAATGACTAATACCTGCAACATTTACGCGGCTTGAGCCAACAATGTAAATACCGTATTCTTTTTGTAGGCGAGCAATTTGCTCTTTATTAATACCTAAGAAAGAAAACATACCGTTTTGACGTTCAATAAATGAGAAGTCTTGCGCAATATCTTTAGTTGCTAAGCTTTGTTTAATTAAGCTACGTAAACCGTTTATGCGGCTACGCATTTCATCAAGCTCAGAGTGCCATAATTGTGTAAGCTCTGTACTGCTTAAAATAGTATTAACAATATCGGCACCATGCGCTGGCGGCATTGAGTAAATACTACGCACAACGCTTAGCATTACAGAGTTTGAAATATCTGCTGTTGCACTGTCTTTTGCAATTAGTGAACATGCACCAATACGCTCGCGGTATAAGCCAAAGTTTTTAGAACATGAAGAACAAATAATTAGCTCTTCTACTGCATCAGCTAAAATACGTAAACCACGTGCATCTTCTTCAAGTGAAGCACCAAAGCCTTGGTATGCAATATCAACAAGTGGTGTAAAGCCAACTTCTTTTGCAAGTTCAGCAACTGTGTTCCACTGTGTTTCGTTTAAGTCCATACCGCTTGGGTTATGACAACATGCATGCACTAAAACCACATCCCCTTTAGGCACTTGTTTAAGTGTGTTGATCATCTCATCAAACAGTAAGTCTTTGTTTTCGTAATCGTAATACGGGTATTCTTTTACTGTTAAGCCTGCCGCTTCAAACAAGCTAATATGGTTAGCCCATGTTGGATTAGTTACCCAAACAGTCGCGTTAGTATTACAACGCTTAATAAATTCAGCTGCAACGCGAAGTGCACCTGTACCACCAGGAGCTTGCGCGGTACGCACGCGATTTGCTAGTAATACTTGATGCTCACCTAATAGTAACTGCTCCATCTTTTGGCAGTAATCTAAGTTACCCGCTAAACCAATGTAAGATTTGCTCATTTCGTTTTCAAGACGAAACGCTTCAGCTTTTTTAACCGCTTTGAGTACCGGTGTATTGCCTTGCTCATCTTTGTAGACACCTACCCCTAAATCAATTTTATTAGGGTTTGTATCTTGTTTATAGGCCGCCATAAGGCCAAGAATAGGATCTGTTGGTAATGGTTTTAATACTGAGAACATTGGCTATCTCTTATCGTTATTTAGGGGTTAGCTGTTAGCCTAAGCTTAACATAAAAGCACGTCACATTGACTAGTGTTATTTATACTAGAAAGTGAGGAATTTTAATACAACACGCAATTAAAACGGCAAGTGTCTTGTCATCAAAAAAGTCATTTTTAAAGGCTTCTGCATCTATAATACCAACGCATTCATTTTGCGCGTTAAATAGAGGTAAGCAGGTTTCTGATTTAACTTTAGGATCGCATGTGTAGTATTCACCACCTTGTGATAAATACGCCTCGACGTTATTGATAATACGACCATGATGAGATAACGCTACCTGTACATTGTTGCTACCAGCAGCAAAAGCTTCTGTTAATGGAAACAACGGACGACTTGGCACCCCATGATAAGCCAATTTGAGTAATTGCTTACCTTCACTGGTATTGGTTGATTGATAAATACCATACCAGTCGACACCTGTTTGCTGCTCAATATAGCTTACAATACTTTGTAGACTAGCTAGCTTAAACTGTGTTTGCTCATCACTTTTAAGGTAGTCAGTTAATTTGAATGGCTCATCTTGTAGGTAACCAAATAAACTACACGCACCGCCCTCGCCAAGCTCAGGTATTTGATACTCCCAACGCACATCAGGCAAAATTGTGTTTGTAAGATGCAACTCAAGCTTTTCAAGCTCTGTTGAAATCAAAGTAGGATTTGCACTTAGTTGTGCTTGTTTTAGGTAAGAAGAAATCATTTAGCCATCCATACATCTAAAGTTTTCAGAATAATAGCATGGATATTTTTACAGAGCTAGCTCAACTTGTAACACATTTCTACCTGATTCCCACTGGCATTGTAAGTTACTTTCTCGGCTATCTCTTTAAGTAATGACAAACCTCGACCAAATTCACTATTCGTAGCAGAAAGTTCACTTTCACCACGATTAAAACCTCGACCCGAGTCGCAAATAATAAAATATAAACTTAATGTATCTGGGCAATAACGCATATCTATAATAATCATCGCATCTGACAACGCTGCGAGGGCTTTTTCTCTCATCTCATAGTATTTAAAAAAACCATCTTCTTGTAGTTTAATGTTTGAGTCTAAACCCAATACGCCATGGTCAAGCGAATTATTATAAGCTTCAGAAAGTAATAAAAATATATTTGAACGATGATCTTTTAATCCGCCTACCCCGCTTAAAATATTAACTAAATCGTATACGGGATCGGTTTGCTTTATTTGCTTAGCATTTAAACTTAGCGACAAATTAAATGCTAACGTTGAAAACGTCTCTCTAACCTGCTCTTGCGAAGCAAGAGGCAAACAATTAAGTAAAACAATACTGACATCATCTTGTTGCTCGCTCCCATCCGCAAACTCACTCACATATCCAACTATGTTTTCACAGCTAACCATGGGTTTACTTTTTAACGTTTCTAAAAAGCGTTCTTCACCAAAAAAAACATCATTTTTATTAGTTGTTTCTATAATCCCATCTGTTGCAAATGCTAAACGAGTTTCATGATCTGTTTCAAAATGAATAACTTCGTGCTCAAACTCATCTTCATCTAAAATACCTAATGCCATATGTTGAGATTCAAGGACTTGCTTAACATCACCATTTTGATCAATTAAATACGCATCTGGTAATCCGCCTAACCATGCCGATATGCTTTTCCCAGAAGAACTAAGCTCTATAATTGTTGCCGCACAAAACATATGACCAGGTAGTAAGTTATAAAGTAACGTATTAATTTCAGAGGCGACGTCGTTCACAGCCATACCTTTACTTACCATTCTATAAAAGGCACGCGAGGCAGGTAATGCACCAATAGCAGCAGCTAAACCATGCCCCGTAAAATCGCCAAGCATACAGTAAAGGTTACCAATGGGACTTTGTGCAACTAAAAACATGTCTCCATTAAACATAGATGCAGGTGATAGGTTGAAATCGAGGTGGTCTTTAAATTTATCTTGATTTTCGAGTGAGTTATTAAAAATATGTTCAATAATCTCATGCTCTCTTTCGTTTTGGTTGTGATGATATTGAAGAAGTTCTTTTTGTTGATTGGCTTTTTTACTCAGTTGGCGAGTGCGGCTGTGCGCTTTAATTTTTGCATGCAAAATAACTTTTTCAAAAGGCTTTTGAATAAAGTCATCTCCGCCAACTTCTAAACAGCGCTCAAAACTACCTTGATCATCCAAAGAAGTAATAAAAATAATCGGTAGGTAAACTTCATCAAAGCGTTGTTTTATTTTTTGAGCTGCTTCAAAGCCATCCATTACAGGCATTATTACATCAAGTAAAATAATATCTATATCTTGAGTTTCAAGCACTTTTAATGCTTCAAGACCGTTATACGCCATCGATATTTTGTAGCCGTCCTCCTCAAGCATCTTACTTAATAAGATTCGGTTAAGCGCCTGATCATCAACAATAAGCACATGGATCATCAGCAAATATCAAACTTTTTATCAAAGCGTGAAATTTGTAATATTTTTCGTAACTGTGGCTGACAATTACTTATCTCAATTGTACCTACTTGGCTTTCTATTGTTTTTTTCATATTAAGTAACATGCCTAATGCCGAGCTATCCATGTACTCTGTTTCTCTTAAATCAACAATTACTTTTACTATATTTGCATTTATTTGAGCGTAAGCTTGTCGAAAAGATTGCACTAAATTAAAGTCAAACTTACCCTTAATTTGTATTGTTAAGGTCGTTCCATCCGCTGATGTGCTCTTAGTTAAGTTCATATATGGGTTCCAATAATATTTCCTTTAAACTAAATATAACCTGTTAAAACTAATTAGCAAAAAGAAAAACACACTAGCGCAAATTTGTTATCATTTGAGCCATTGTTTAATTCATTTTATCTATGTAGGTTAGGTATGAGTGATAATCACTTAGTATATTCGACGGATTCTGGGCGCATTAGTCAGCCTAAACCAGAAAAAGAAAGTACCGGAAAAATTTTTAAAGATGGTTTTTTGCGTATTGAACGTCAAACAAAAGGACGTAAAGGCAAAGGAGTTATGCTGGTTGTTGGAATAAATGCAAAAGATCATGATTTAAAAAAGCTGGCCAAAACAATTAAAAGCAAAATGGGCCAAGGTGGGGCAGTTAAAGATGGCACTATTGAAGTTCAAGGTGATGATCGAGACAAGCTAAAAGCGATTCTCGAAGGCTTAAAATTTAAAGTGAAAATTGCGGGTGGCTAAACCCGCATTTTACTACTCACTTTGTAACGCTTCAAAGTCAGGTATATCCTTTAGCCTATCAAACAATTTTGGTAACTCAGCCTCAGTAATTGGTGGGCTAAAATAATACCCTTGCACTATAAAACAATTATTATTTTGCAAAAATTGTATTTGTTCTATCGTCTCAACACCTTCAGCAACCACATTAAGTTTTAACTTCTGCGCCATTGCAATAATTGCAGCCGTGATTTCCATATCATTGCTATCCTCTGGAATGTCTTTTACGAATGAACGGTCAATTTTTAATATGTCGACCGGGAATCGTTTTAAATAACTTAAAGACGAGTAACCTGTACCAAAATCATCTATAGAAATCGAAACACCTAATGCCTTAAGCTCATGCAACTGCGTTATTGCTGCTTCGACATTTCCCATTAGCATACTTTCGGTTAATTCTAAATGCAGATGCTTAGCAGACACCCCTGATTTAATAATCATTTTACTAAGCATTGGTACTAAGCTAGCATCTTTAAATTGACGAGCAGATAAGTTAATCGAAATATTATTACTTCGGCCTTTCTCTTGTAATCTAACTGCAAAATCGCATGCTTCTTGAAGTACCCAAGCACCCAACTCAACAATTAAACCTGTTGCCTCGGCAATTGGTATAAACTTGGTAGGAGGAATAAGCCCCTCTGTTGGGTGAAACCACCTAAGCAAAGCTTCATAGCCAACAACATGCTGAGTTCGGCTATCGACTTGTGGTTGATAGTAAACAGCGAATTGTTTTTCTTTCAAGGCTTGTCGTAGTTCGTTTTCTATAAATAATCGCTCATTTGCCGCAGAGTCCAATTCTTGGCTATAAAAGTGAAATGTATTACGCCCTTTTGCTTTGGCTTCATACATGGCCAAGTCAGCATGTTTTAACAACTGATCTTCTTCAAGGCTGTCGTAAGGGGCCATTGTAATACCTATACTGGCACTAATAATGACTTCATTACTGCCAAGTTTTATAGGCACATTTAACGTTTTTTGAATCGTATTAGCAACATCGGTAGCATGCTCTTGATGCTCAATACCACTGAGTAAAACCGCAAACTCATCTCCGCCTAATCGAGCAATGGTATCTTCTGCTCTTAAACGTTTTTTTAGCCTATTTGCCACCTCTATTAACAACTGATCCCCAGCATCGTGCCCTAGTGTGTCGTTAATACGTTTAAACTCATCTAAATCGAAGTAAAATAGTGCAAAGGCATAATGCCCTCTTTCTGCAAGTGCCATCGATTTGCGTAACTGCATTCTAAAAAACGTTCTATTTGCTAAGCCAGTCAATGTGTCAAAATAAGCTAACTGCTCCATTTTACGCTGACTTTCTTTTACAAATGAAATATCTTGCGCAGACGCAACATAACTTGTTATTTTTCCGCCGTCCTCGCGAATTGGAGAAACACTCAGCGAAACCCAAATGGGTTGTTTATCTAAAGCTTGAATAAGTGTATCACCACGCCAATAGTTACGACTTCTCAGATCAATGTCTATGTCTTCAACCAAAATGGCCATTTCGGTGGCAATAATACTTAACAACGGCGCTCTACTAAAGTGGCTTTCTTGATACCCTGTCATCTCAAGCATTTTAGGGTTTACATATTCTATAAAGAAGTTTTCATCGGTGATCACAACACCAGTCCCAGAAAATGCAACCGCTTTGGATAAACGATTAGCTGCTTTTTCTGCTATTTCTTTTTCTGTAATACGCATATTGAGGCCATCAATGAGTTTGCGTATTTCTACTGCCATATCTCTAAATGAGCCGTTCAATGTGCCAATTTCATCTTTATTTTCTTCAGGGAATTCAGTTGTTAACTTCCCTTGGCCAAAGTTTGTCACTGCATAAACTAAAGTATGAAGGCGACGAAGAACAAGCTGATAAAGTGCTTGATGTAGCAATAAAGCAACTAAAATCGCATATAGAATGAATAACCCAAAAAACTTAAGCTTCAGTTCTTGAAGAGCTGAGAGCGTCGATGAACGTTTTTTATAGACACCAATATACCAATCTAAACCTTCTACTTTACGGATATTAATAATATGCGCTTCACCATTTTGCTTAAATGAATTCGCGTATTCAGGTAACTTCCTTTTAGTTGCATCACTAATAATCGATTGTAGTTCTTGGTTAACAAAGTCGTAGGTTTTAAGTACTTTACCTTTACTCCCGTAACTGGCTAATAAGCTCGAACTTACTTCTGGGTGCGCTAACAGCTGCCCTTTGCTATCAAATACTAATAAATGTTTTTCTTTGTCGCCCACAGGCAACTGAAATATAAGCGTATCAAGCGCAATATCATTGCCTGTCACACCTAAAAACTCATTATCGACATAAATCGGAACTAATAAACTAATAACCCATTTACGCCAAACTTTATCGTAGTAAACATTTGACCACGTTGGTTCACGGCTTGGGTTAGTTTTTCCTTGAACATAATTAAATGTAGGCCCTTTAGTGAACTTAAATCCGGCGGGTGCATTTAGTGCCCAATTAGGCGGAGATATCCGTATAAAGTTATCTTTAGTAATTAAGTAAAAATTAAAAAAATCATTAATAATTGTTGGGGAGATAATTCGCCATAATGATTCTGAGTCGTTAATTAATTGCTTATAAAAAGGTGAGTAACTCTCTTGCGGTAAATAAGCTGCTGATAAACCATCTGCAGACGCACTTCGGATTGTACCATCACTGTTAAACTGTAACTGAGACCTGTTTTTAAGATCAATTGAAACTTGTGTAGAAAACAGCTGCTCTGCAACAACTTTATTGGCCTGCTCTGCGGTATTAACTTTGCTTTTAATCAATCCATCAAATTGCTTAACAAGTAACTCTGTTGAACCTTTAAGTACTTCGTGCTCTTCAAAAACAAGTTGCTTTTCTTCTGACTTGAGCATTAAGGCAGCCGCACACACGCCCGCAATTAAACAAATTGCAGATATTAGCAATGATAATTTTACACTTAGTGAGTTAACACCAAAACGCGATGGAGGGCGTCGATACACCACAGGTCAACCTTATTAGTAATTGTTATTATTTTTAACCAGTAGCCGAAATATACCAGATCCGCTTCGTAATTATAAATTTTTTATAGTTTATCTCTAAAAAAATAGAATGATAAATATTAAATTTATAGTTAAGTCATTATTTCGCATAACTGTCTGTTGACATTAATGGTAACTCTCCATACATTGTAATTATGAATATTATTTGTTCTCACACTACCTTTTCGTTTTTTAGCTTCTTTATATAAAAGAGGCTGACCTGTTTGTGAGATAAAATCAATCGAATAGTAAAGCCTCCCAATCGGGAGGCTTTTTTATTTCTGCTGCATAATAACAGCTTGTTTTTTGGAATGAGGAAACCAAAATGACCAATGATGTATTAAATACATTAAGACACGACATAAATGAAATAGATTCAGATTTACTTGTGTTGCTCGCCAAGCGCCGCCGCATTAGCCATGGTGTGGTTGAATACAAAATTGCTAACAATAAACCAATTCGCGATGAAGCACGTGAACTCGCACTTTTAGAGAAACTGATTGGTTATGGTAAATCACTAGGTTTAGATGCTTACTACGTAAATAATGTTTTTCAAACTATTTTGGAAGATTCTGTTTTACACCAACAAGCTATGCTACAAAAAAACCTTAATCCAGATGCCCTTAGTGAAACACATCGTGTAACTTACTTAGGTGGTCAGGGTTCTTATAGCCAGCTAGCATGTCATAAATACTTTAGCCGCCGCCCTGGTAAATTAGTTGAAATTGGTTGTACATCGTTTGACGAAATAACAGGTAAAGTAGAAAACGGCCAAGCTGATTTTGGTTTATTACCTATTGAAAATACCAGTTCGGGTAGTATAAATGAGGTGTTTGATTTACTCCAACACGCACAAGTATCTATTGTTGGTGAAGTAACACACAGCGTTGAACATTGTTTATTAGCGACACCTAATACAGAACTAAGCCAATTAACAAAAATATTCGCCCACCCTCAACCATTTGCGCAGTGCAGTCGTTTTTTACAGGGCTTAGGTGAGTTACAACACGAAACCTGTGACTCAACGTCAAGCGCGCTGCAGTCGGCACTAAATACGCCAATGAGTGCTGCAATTGGTTCAGCGCAAGCAGGGAAAAACGTAGGGTTAGAAGTTATTAAAACTAATCTTGCTAATCAAAGTGAAAACCATAGCCGCTTTATTGTCGTTGCTCGCAAACCACTGCAAGTTTCGAATCAAATTCCAACTAAGACCAGTTTGATCATGTCTACAAAACAACAAGCGGGGTCGCTTGCTGACGCGTTAATGATTTTTAAACAGCATAAGATTAATTTAGTTAAACTGGAGTCTCGCCCAATGCCTGGTAACCCATGGGAAGAGGTGTTTTATGTCGATTTAGAAGCAAATTTAGCGGATAGCCAAGTAAAAGAAGCGCTAGAAAAACTTAAAGAGCACACCCAATATGTACGTATTTTAGGATGCTACCAAAGCGAGTCATTACAGGCAGTAAGCGTGAATACTCAATAAGCAATTTTATAAATCAAAAAGGGCCGATATAGGCCCTTTTAGTTAACCAGTGCTAATCTGTATAATACCAACCCGCAATAATACTTAATCAATTTGAGGGATTCCCCCCCCATATCTAAGCAAACGGTATAACAAATATTAATCTAGCACTTTTGAATCATTCGCTTTATTTAATAAGCTTCTGCTTTGCGTTAAAAAGTGTTCTGTCGAGTCAGAAAAGTAAACTTTAGCCTGCGCAAAAGAATCAATAAGTGCTGCTTTATCTCCCGCCTTTAATTTTTCTAATGTGTTAGCAAAGGTATCTTGATACTGCGCGAGTAAAGTCTCTACATCATCAAACTGCGCTAACATAATATCAGAGTAAAGCTCAGGTGATTGAGCAAATAAACGCCCTACCATCATTAATTCAAGTTGATAAATAGGTGATGAACAACTACGTAGTTCCTCAAGTGTATGGCTTTGTTTTGCTAAAAACTGTCCGTAGACAAAGGTTGTTAAATGACGCATTACTTGAATAATTTGCATTGCTTCATCGTGTTTTTTTGCGTCAAGCTCAACAAGCTGACAACCCCAAACCTGTAATTGCTCTAATAATCCTTTTGCGGCTTGGTGATCTCGCCCTTCACATACAACGACTGTTTGTTTTACCCAGTGTGATATGTCGGGGCCAAACATAGGATGCAAGCCAACTACAGGGCCACTGTGCGCGGCTTTTAGTGCTTTAATAGGCGATTGCTTTACCGATGTAATATCAACAAGTAAGCAATCATCATCTAGTTTAGGTAACTTAGCTACTACAGCGCCCAATGCGTTAATTGGCACACTGATCATTACTAGCTTGGCACCCTTTAAAATATCTTGCGCTTCGTTTTGCTGATCTTTATCTAAAATTTTAACGTTGTAACCTGAGCGAATAAACTGCTGAGCAAATAACTGACCCATGGCACCTTGGCCGCCCACAATAACAATAGGTGAAAGCTCTGGCGCAGCACATGCAAGTTTTGCTTGTTGGTTTTGATAGGCTTCTCGCATCATGCGTCTTAGTATATCTTCAACAAGATCTGGGCTTACACTTTGATTGATCGCTTCTTGTCGTCTTGCTGCTAATAGCTCTGCTTCACGTTCAGGTGCATGTAAAGGCGCGCCTGTTTGTTGTTTTATCTCACCAATCTTTTGCGTAATACCGTTACGTTTAGCAAGTAAGGCAACAAGTTGTGCGTCGCATTCATCTATACCCTCTCTTAGCTGTGCTAAATCACTTATGTCAGCCACGTTCATCCCACCTTAAAAAACAAATAACGTAAATATAAATTTACATAAAAGTAAACTAATCAATACGATAAATACTAACAGGATCAGGTAACTGAGAAAAGGCTAAAGCGGAAATTTTACTAATGAAGAATTGAGAATTGAGAATTGAGAATTGAGAATTGAGAATTGAGAATTGAGAAAATAATATTCTAAAACCAAAACGGGTTGCAACCCGAAGGATGCAACCCGTTTTTTTGCGTTGATAAACAGCGCGTATTAGTTAAGTTTTTCTCTAATACGTGCAGATTTACCAGAACGCTCACGTAGATAGTAAAGCTTAGCACGGCGAACTGCACCGCGACGCTTAACTGTTACGCTATCAATAAGAGGGCTGTGCGTTTGGAATACACGCTCAACGCCTTCACCGTTCGAGATTTTACGAACTGTGAATGCTGAGTGAAGACCACGATTACGCTTAGCGATTACAACACCTTCAAAGGCCTGTAGACGCTCTTTAGCACCTTCTTTTACTTTTACCTGTACAACCACTGTATCACCAGGGCCAAATGCAGGTACGTCTGTTTTAAGCTGCTCATCTTCAAGCGCTTTAATAATATTTTGGTTTACTTTTGCCATTATGTTTCTCACTTTCCTAGGTGTAACTGTCTTCTAGCCACAAGCTTTTTGGTACTCTTGCTGAAATTTCGCGAGTAATACCGCTTGCTCCTCAGTCAGAGCTAGGTTATGCAACAAGTCAGGACGTCGTAACCAAGTTCTGCCTAATGACTGCATAAGCCGCCATTTTGCTATCTCTTGGTGGTTACCACTGAGTAATACAGCAGGAACCTGTTTGTCGTCCAATGTTTCTGGTCGTGTATAGTGTGGACAATCTAACAAGCCATCCGAAAATGAATCTTGTTCCGCTGACTGGTTATGACCTAACACACCCGGCACTAATCGCGCTACTGCGTCAATTAATGTCATGGCAGGTAGTTCACCTCCACTCAAAATAAAATCACCAATCGACCATTCTTCGTCAACATATGATTCTATTATTCTCTCATCTATACCTTCATAGCGACCGGCAATCAAAATCAGTTTTTTAGCGTTAGCGAGTTCGCTAGCGCCTTGCTGATCAAGTTTGCGCCCTTGCGGGGACATATAAATTACTTTAGCACCATCACCAGCAGCTTTTTTAGCTTCGGCAATCGCTTTTTTTAATGGTTCAACCATCATTAACATACCCGGTCCGCCCCCGTAAGGACGGTCATCTACGGTTCTATGCTTATCTAAAGCGTAGTCTCGCGGATTCCAGCAGTTAAAATCAATTAAGCCATTTTTTACTGCGCGACCGGTAACACCTTGGTCTGTAATAGCGTCAAACATGTCTGGAAAAAGGCTTATCACCCCTACCCATAATGAACTAGTTTGCGTCATTAAAACCCAGGATCCCAGTCTACGGTAATTTCTCTTGCGTCGTATTTAACTTCTTTAATAACTGAATCAGTTAAAAAAGGAATCAAACGCTCAGCTTGACCAAATGCATCTTTACTATTTGCTTTAACAACTAGTACGTCATTTGATCCTGTCTCCATCAGGTCATCAACAATGCCTAAGCTATAACCTTTATCAGTTACAACCGACATGCCAATGAGATCTCGCCAATAGAACTCACCTTGCGGGAGTTCAGGTAATTGCGCTGAATCCATCGAAATTTCTGCATGGGTATAAGCCATTGCTTCGTCTCGATCGTTTATTTGCGCAAATTTAGCGATAAAGCCTTTGTTGTGGCGACGCCAGTCGACCACTTCTAAGGACTGCCATTTACCTTGCTGCCCTATCAACCACGGGCTGAAATCGAAGATCCCTATGGGATCATCAGTAAATGAATGTACCTTAAGCCAGCCCTTTATACCATATGGGGCACCGAGCTTTCCTACGACAATTATTGATGAGGTGTTCTCTTGACTCATGGTTACACTTACGCCTATTAAGCCGCTTTACGAGCGTCTTTTACTAACTTAGCTACGCGATCTGAAAGAGATGCGCCCTGACCTACCCAGTGTTCAACACGTGGTAAATCTAAACGAATTTTTTCTTCTTGACCTGAAGCAATTGGGTTAAAAAAGCCTACTTTCTCGATGAAGCGACCGTCACGCGAGAAACGGCTATCCGCAACCACAATTTGATAGAAAGGGCGTTTTTTAGCGCCACCACGTTGCAAACGAATAGTTACCATACCGTCCTCTATAAAGATTGACTGTTTTCATTAATAAGATTTACTCCCCAGAATGGGGAGCTGGGGAATTGTACGAGTTTTTGGCAATAACGCAAGTAAGAAGTGCAGCAAAAAGGCAGTTTAGTAGGTTAAACCGTGATCTCAACTGAAAATTAGAGCTTATGAGGTATTACGCGCATAATTTATTCAATAAAAAAGGAGCTATTTGCTCCTTTTTTGTCGTTTATTTATTCTTTCAAAAATAGCTAAAGGCTAATATTTAAAATTTAGGGCCGCCGCCGCCCATCATTCCAGGAGGTAACATGCCTTTCATACCGCGCATCATTTTGGTCATGCCGCCTTTGCCTTTCATTTTTTTCATCATTTTTTGCATTTGCGTAAATTGCTTAAGCAACTTATTAATTTCTTGTACCTGTGTACCTGAGCCAGCTGCAATACGTTTTTTACGCGAACCTTTAATAATTTCTGGGCGTGCACGCTCTTTTTTAGTCATCGAGCTAATAATAGCTTCCATTTGGATAAATGTTTTATCACCCATTTGACCTTTAACTGCATCTGGTAAGTTAGACATACCAGGGAGTTTATCGAGCATCGACATCATGCCACCCATATTTTTCATTTGCTTTAGTTGATCCGCAAAATCATCAAGGGTAAAGCCTGCGCCTTTAAATACTTTTTCAGCAACTCTGGCAGCTTGCTCTTTATCTACTTTCATCTCGACTTCTTCGATTAATGAAAGTACATCACCCATGCCTAAAATACGTGACGCTATACGGTCAGGATGAAAAGGTTCAAGTGCGTCAGTGCGCTCACCAACACCCATAAACTTAATAGGCTTACCTGTGATATGACGAATAGATAAAGCCGCACCACCACGTGCATCACCATCAGTCTTTGTTAATATAACACCGGTAAGTGGTAATGCCTCGTCAAATGCTTTAGCTGTATTTGCCGCATCTTGACCTGTCATTGCATCAACAACAAATAATGTTTCAATTGGGTTGATTGCTTTATGAAGGTCTTTAATTTCGTCCATCATGTCACTATCGACATGTAAACGCCCTGCGGTATCAACAAGTACTACATCGATGAATTTCTTTTTTGCATGAGAAATAGCTGCTGTTGCAATATCTACAGGTTTTTGCGAGATATCACTTGGGAAAAAATCAACATCAACTTCAGCAGCAAGCGTTTCTAACTGCTTAATTGCCGCAGGACGGTATACGTCGGCACTCACTACTAGTACAGATTTTTTCTTACGCTCTTTTAAAAATTTTGCAAGCTTTGCGACACTGGTTGTTTTACCTGCACCTTGAAGACCAGCCATCATTACAACCGCAGGCGGTTGCGCGTTTAAGCTTAGCTCTTCGTTTGCTTCACCCATCGCTTTTTCAAGCTCTTCACGTACTATTTTTACAAATACTTGGCCTGGGCTTAAGCTTTTTGTAACTTCAACACCGACTGCACGTTCCTTTACTTGCTTTACAAAGTCACGAACAACTGGCAACGCCACATCGGCTTCTAAAAAAGCCATACGCACTTCACGAAGAGTGTCTTTAATGTTGTCTTCAGTTAGGCGGCCACGACCACTGATATTTTTTAAGGTTTTACCTAATCGTTCTTGGAGGTTCTCAAACATGTATCGGTTCCGATAAGACGTTATATCAATCTAATTACACAGCTTTTTTATTTAGCCATCCAATTAAGGATATTGATATTATTAAATTTGAATTAAAAACAGTATACCGTAAATGGTGCCGGACAATACAGTGTTCAAGTGCCGCTAGTTGAGTTTCTTTTTTTAAGGTCTATCCATTTGCTTTGCTATAAAATACAATGCCAATATAACAACAAGGATTTTTTGACTCAAATTAAGTGGCCCAAGCACAATGCTGATTATTAGTTTAACTATTATTGCCAGTTTATTTTATGTGTTAGCAACGTCTCACGTGCTATCACGACTGTTTCATCAACAAGGCCCTAGCCAGAAAGTAACTGTAATATTAAGTACGGTTGCTATATTGGCGCACATGCTGCTGTTAGTTAATTCAGTGTTTCGATCCGATGGTCAAGATTTAAGTATCGTTAATGTCTCTTTACTTACCTGTTGGGTTATTGTTGTATCTGTCACAGCCGTGTCATTAAAGTTTCCGGCGACCCTATTACTTCCGGTTGTTTACGGTTTCGCAGCACTTCTAACTATCGCTAGTTTATTTATACCGCACCATCTTTTGTTGCAAAGTATAAATGTTGAAATAGGTTTAGTGACACATATCTCTATTTCTTTACTCGCATACTGTATTTTGATTATTGCTACCCTATATGGCGTACAGTTTTACTTTATCGATAAGCGATTAAAACGAAAAGATTTAGCAATTGTACACAGTCATTTACCCCCTCTGATGGTTGTTGAGCGCCAGCTCTACCAACTTTTAAACTTAGGGACAATCCTTCTTACTTTTGCATTATTGTCAGGGTTTTTATTTCTTGATGGGATGTTTGCTAAAGAGTTTATCCATAAAACGATACTGTCGTTAATCGCGTGGGTAATTTTTGCTGTTGTTGCATTAGGTCATATGAAAAAAGGTTGGCGAGGAAAACCGGTCGTTATTACAATTATGATTGCTGCATTTATCCTCACACTTGCTTATTTTGGCAGCCGTTTCATACAAGAAGTAATACTAAATAAGTTTTAACTTGACTCTGCTTGCTCACTCTAGCTTAATACGCATTGATTTATAAGAAAAGGATCCATCGTTGGACGACATATCGACAAGTACCCTATTTATCATTTTAGGTTTTTTGGTGCTTTTTTCTGCTTACTTTTCCGGCTCAGAAACCGGAATTATGTCAATCAATCGTATACGCTTGCGACACCTCGCTAAAGAGGATCATCGTGCAGCTAAACGAGTCAGTAAATTACTTAGCCGTCCAGATAGGCTCATCGGTTTAATCTTAATCGGTAACAATCTTGTTAATATAGCAGCAGCCCAAGTTGCAACGATTATAGGCATTCGCCTTTACGGTGACCTTGGTATTGCTATAGCAACGGGTGTGTTAACTTTAGTCGTGCTTATATTTGCCGAAGTAACTCCGAAAACCCTTGCTGCCCTCTATCCTGAAAAAGTGGCCTTTCCAAGCTCAATAATACTTAAAGGGTTACTAAAAATTCTATTCCCTTTTGTCGTTGTTATTAACTGGATGACCAACGGAATACTGCGATTATTTGGTATTAGCGCCGCTCAAATAGACGAACACAGTATGAGTAAAGAAGAATTAAAAACCGTACTCAATGAGTCAGGCGCACTTATTCCTGCACGCCACCAAAGCATGCTCACCTCAATTTTAGACTTAGAACAAGTAACCGTTGAAGATATCATGATCCCACGTAACGAAATTGTGGCGATAGATATAAATGATGATTGGAAACTAATTAGCCGCCAGTTAACTCATGCACAACATACCCGTGTGTTGTTATACAGAGATAACATAGATGATGCCGTCGGTTTTATTCATTCACGCGATGCGCTTAGGCTTCTTACAAAAGAGCAGTTTGATAAACCTTCGCTGCTACGTGCTGTACGTGAAATTTACTTTATTCCTGAAGGTACGTCCCTTAATACTCAACTTTTAAAATTCCAATTATCTAAAGAACGTATTGGCCTCGTCGTTGATGAGTACGGTGATATTCAAGGCCTAGTAACCCTTGAAGATATTTTAGAAGAAGTGGTTGGCGATTTTACAACAACACAAACACGCACTCCGAGCGAAGAAGTAACAACCCAAACTGATGGTTCTTGTATTGTGGATGGCGGTGCTAACGTACGCGATTTAAATAAAGAAATGGGTTGGGATTTCCCACTTGACGGTCCTAAAACATTGAGTGGTTTAATTGTTGAATATTTAGAAGATATTCCTGATGCAAATATTAGTTTACGTATTGCGGGATACCCTGTTGAAGTACTTGAAGTAAAAGAGAACATGATTAAACAGGTAAAAATACATCCCAATAAACGAACTCGTTAAAGTAAAAAGGAGCCGAATTGGCTCCTTTTTTAGTAATGAAAATAATTAACCTAAACTCTGGTTAAGAGGTTTTCAGTAAATTCAATAAAATTAACGCTGAAAATAGCTACTCGAGATAGATTTATTATCCAGAATTCAGGTTAATTAACTAAATAATCGCTCTAACCACCCTTTATCAAGCTCTTCTTCACAACGCTTTAATTGTGCGCCATAGCGACTAGCTCGGTGTTTAACTTTATTTGCGACGCCCATTAGCCATTTTTTCTTTTTATAAGTACCACGCTTATATCCGCCCCAGCCTTCGTGATAATTAAGATATTGCGCATAAGCATCCCATTTAGAAATACCATTCACTTTATGCGTTTTATAAACAAACCATGCCATAAAATCTATTGCATCATCAAAGTCATCTCTATCAGCACCATTATTACCTGTTTCGCGAATATAATCTGCCCATGTAGGAGTCTTAGCTTGCGAGTAACCATAAGCGTCACTGGCACGCCCAGTTGGAATTATCCACAAAAAGTATTCCATTGGTGGCGCTGCATCGTGTTTAAATGAGCTTTCTTGATACATCATGCTCATTAATACATGCTTAGGTGAACCCCACTTTTCTTGAGCGTCTCTTGCATCGAAATACCAATCGGATTTTTCCTTAAAAATCTTACAAATATCATTCGGTTGCTTTGGTGGGGCTGTAGCGCACCCCGCAAGAGTAATAGCTAGAGATAACATTAGTGCATTTTTTTTCATGTTTTTAGATCTCACTGAACTTTTATAAAAAGTGTGGGTCTGATTTTATAATGCAGCAGTACAGCATTGTTTCATCCCTGAAAAGTATTTACGCAGCCAACTTGGGCTGCGTTTTTTTTGTTTAAAAATAGTGGGCATTAAACTTACTTACTGGCAAAATATGCATCTAAGAATGCTTTGAACGATTGCGTATCCGCTTGCTCAATTGCCACTTGTGCCTCATTAGACTCTATAACTTGTTGTTCCAGCCAAGGCTTTAAAAACTCACTATAGTCAGTTTCAGCATGACTTTTTTTATACTTATTAGCTAATGCTAATGCGAAGTGCCCGTTATCTAAACCAGATTCTTTTAGTTGTGAAACGTAACGCCCCGAGTAAGTCAGTGCGGGGTTATCAATCCACGTTGCCATACGCTTTATAGTATCTGAGTAATAATTAACACCGTAAGCATTATCCATCCATTTAGCAACATCCGTTAGCTGGGTAAATATTTCGCCCCCCCACGACTGCAGGCTTCGTTCTTCGTTATTAAAGTTAAGCATTAGTCCTTCTTCTCGACCTTGATTTACTACTGTGTCGAGGTTTTCAGTACTACGCGCTTGTTCTTTCCAATCCATTGGAGCTGAATCTTTTAATAAACAATATGTTAAAAATACATCTAAAAAGTGAATTTGCTCTATATCAATACCCACTTCGCTAAAAGGGTTTACGTCTAATGCGCGAATTTCTACATACTCAATGCCAGCTCTAAGCAGCGAGTCTGTCGGCGTTTCACCATTTTTAGCATTTCGTTTAGGGCGAATTGGTGAGTAAAATTCATTTTCTATTTGCAAAATATTTTTATTAAGCTGTTTAGGAGCTTCACTCGTATAATCGTCAATATCGCTATAGATTTCAGATGGGGTATTGATCGCTTTTTTCAAACCCGCTACATATTCATCTAGTGAATTATACATTACGCGCAATGATGACTGTGCGCTATTTGTATACCCCAGATTACCTAAACGAAGTGCAGTACCGACTTCTAAATAAAGTGTACCTTTCCCTAATTTTTTAAATGGCAAGTCGGTTTTGCGACCTTGTAAAAATGAATTACATAGCGCCGGAGATGCACCGAACATATAACTTATCAACCACAGCTCGCGTTTAAAATTACGGATCAGTGCTAAATAACCATCAGAGATAAAATCTTGTAAACTGGCGTTACTTTGTTTTAGTGAATGAAGTGATTGCCAAAGTGTGTCCGGAAAAGAAATATTAAAATGTACGCCTGCAATTGCTTGCATCATACTACCGTAACGATTTTTTAACCCTTCACGGTATAACGTTTTCATTTGACCAGTATTTGAGCTGCCAAATTGTGCTAATACAATATCATCTTGATGTTCAATAAAGCACGGCATGCTAATAGGCCAAAGTAATTCATCGCCCATTTTTTCTAAAGTGAATTTTTGCAAATCTTTTAATTGCTTAAGTGTCTGTATAGACGATTCGCTAACAGGGGTAATGAACTCAAGCAAAGACTCAGAAAAATCAGTGGTGATATGCCCATTAGTTAATGCACTTCCAACCCCTTTAGGATGCCCTTGAGCTGATATAACACCATCGTTTTTTATTCTTAACGACTCTCGCTCAATACCACGCTTAATGCCTTTAACTGCGTGTTTATGCTCATTTGCTGATAACGCGTTTAGCGTATTTGTTAAATCATGTGTTGTCAAAAATGCTTCCTCGGGCCACGTGGCTTAATCATAGGGTTATGGGGGCTAATTACCTAGACTCAAGATTAAATTGCTAAGAACAAAACAATTTCTCAAAATTAATTATCATTTATCCAATTTGGATATGCGTTTGATATGGCAGGCATCATACAGTAAACCCTAATATTGCCACCGCTCTTGGTATTATACAATTTTTTTGCATGGGTATTTAACCTAAAAAACGTGAAGACTCACGCGACTCAAAATCTCTCATTGCAGTACTTACGGTGTTGAATCCACTTGCAGTCGATTCATTTTAATCTGCGTTCAGAGTAAAGATTAAATTTCATCAATAAATAGACCGGCACTTACACGACATTGGCTCACCTAACTTTCAATAATCAGCTTAACAATTCAATTACTTGATGTAGATCATAAAAATATGAAATTTAAATTATAAGTACTAAAGAAATACTTTGTTTTTTTGCTTTGTAGTTAACAAGCAATATAATGACGCCAACGATAAAGGATGATAAAAAATACAATGCGCAATAATAAAAGCTTAAAAAATGAAGAAGTCCATTTTGATGAGTCACAAGAACTTGTTTCTACGACTGACCTAAGGGGAGTAATAACTTATGCTAATCAAGAGTTTTGTATCATCGCTGGATACACCTCAGAAGAACTCATAGGAAAAAATCATAATATAGTACGTCATCCTGATATGCCTAAAGCAGCATTTAAAGAAATGTGGGATATCTTAAAACAAGGCCATTCTTGGCGAGGTATGGTAAAAAATCGCTGTAAAGATGGCCGCTACTATTGGGTTGATGCATTTGTAACGCCTATTTTTGAACATGGTCAGCTTATTGGCTATCAATCTGTAAGAACAAAACCAAGCCAACAACTAAAACAACAAGCACAAGACTTATATAATAAAATAAATGCGGGTAAGTCACTATTTAGCCTCAAAGAACAAACAACAATAAGACAAAGCATCAGCTTTGTATGCATATTACTATGGCTAATTTATGTTGCTCTATTTGGTTCGCTAAGCATTGTCTTAATAAACTTATTTATTTGCTGTTTAGTTATTGCTCTTAATTATGAAGAGCTAATTGTGACACCTAAAATATTACGTGATCAAAAAGCTAAGTCTGATTCGGTATCTCGTTATATTTATAGCGGCTATAACCCGCATAGTATAAGTGATTACAGAGAACAAATGATCAGTGCAAAATTACGTACTGTATTGGGTCGTATGAAAGATTCAACATTAAGCTTTAATAACATTGCGACCGACTTAGATAAACAATCCGCGATGACTGAAAAAGGTATTGCGGCACAAGGTGAGCGTTTAGAACAAATAGCATCAGCTATGGCACAAATGAGCTCAACAATTGGTGAAATATCAAATAGCACCACAGAAACAGCAGATAAAGTAAACCTCACTCACCAAAGCTGCTCTGATATTAAAAATCATATTGCCGAAAACAGTATCATGGTGTCTGATTTAGCAACACAGGTGGAACAAGCCGCGACAACCGCAAGCAGCTTAGCTTCTGAGGCTGATAAAATAGGTCAAGTGATGAGTGAAATTGAAGGGATTGCGGATCAAACAAACTTACTGGCATTAAATGCAGCAATAGAAGCAGCAAGAGCAGGCGAACATGGTCGAGGCTTTGCCGTTGTAGCAGATGAAGTAAGAACCCTATCGTCAAGGACTCAAAATGCAACAACACAAATCCATAGCTCAATTAAAGAAATACAAGATACCTTATTTAGCTGGTCTAAAGTAATGCAGAGCACTAAAACTCAAGCCGATACTTGCGTAGATACAACCGCTAAAACTCAGATCGAACTTGATGGTATTTTTGTTCAAATAAGTGAGATTTCTCAACTAGCAATTCAAATATCGACTGCAGCAGAAGAGCAACAGGTAGTTAGTAATGATATTGGTAATAATGTATCGCAGATTAAGGGGTTTGGTGACGAAAATCTCAATTTAAGTTTTAATGTCGCAAAAGGTGCAGCAGAGCTGGTTGAAGGTTCTCGTAAAGTAAATGACCTTTTACTGACGTTTAAAGTTTAAATTAGCACCTATAAAAAAGCCGCTGATTGAAGTGGCCCACAATAATTGGAATGTCCAACTATTGGGTGTCACTTTAGGTAGCGGCTTTATATATTTAACTTCTATTGATTAGCGATTTGTAAATACTAGACCTTCATCGGTTGCATCAATAATGATAACACTGCCAGGTAGATAATCACCACTGAGTAACTTTTGCGCGAGTGGATTTTCAATGGTTTGTTGAATCGCACGTTTAAGTGGACGCGCGCCATAAACGGGATCAAAACCACTTGCTGCAATGCGTTCAAGCGCAGTGTCCGTTATTTCCAGTAAGTAACCCATTTCAGTTAAACGCTCACGTAATTTCATTAACTGAATATCAGCAATCTCTTTGATATGTTCGTTAGCTAATGGATGAAATACCACAGTCTCGTCTATACGGTTTATAAATTCAGGCCTAAATTCATTTATTAATACATCCATCACTTTAGCTTTAAGTGTTGTGTAATCATTATTTCCAGCCTGCTCTTGAATAATATCTGAGCCTAGGTTTGAAGTCATAATAATAACGGTATTTTTAAAATCAACGGTTCTACCTTGTCCGTCGGTTAGACGACCATCATCTAATACTTGCAGTAAGATATTAAATACATCAGGGTGTGCTTTTTCGATTTCATCAAGCAGTATTACCGAATAAGGTTTACGGCGTACAGCCTCGGTTAAATAACCGCCCTCTTCGTAACCCACGTAACCAGGAGGAGCTCCAACTAAACGTGCAACTGAATGTTTTTCCATAAATTCAGACATATCGATACGCACCATGGCATCTTCGGTATCAAACATAAAACCAGCCAGTGCTTTAGTTAGCTCTGTTTTACCAACCCCCGTTGGGCCTAAAAATAAAAACGAGCCAATCGGACGGTTAGGATCAGCAAGTCCGGCACGAGAGCGGCGTATTGCGTTAGAAACAGCAACAACAGCTTCATCTTGGCCTATTACCTTACTGTGTAACTTATCTTCCATTTGCAGTAGCTTTTCACGCTCACCTTGTAGCATTCTCGATACCGGTATACCGGTCCAGCGAGAAAGTATTTCTGCTATTTCATCCTCACCGACTTGGTTTTTAAGCAGAGTCATTTCTTGCATTTCGGCTTGTGAGGCTAAATCAAGTTTTCGTTCAAGTTCAGGGATACGCCCGTATTGCAGCTCTGACATACGCTGTAAGTCACTTGCCCTTCGCGCTACATCTAAATCTAATCTTGCTTGTTCAAGCTCAGCTTTAATTACTTGCGTGCCTTGAAGTGATGCTTTTTCAGCATTCCATATCTCGTCTAGCTCACGATATTGCCCATCAAGGTCGGTGATCAACTCTTGCATTTCAGCTCGGCGTTTTTGGCTTGCTTCGTCTTTTTCTTTCGCTAGTGCATTATCTTCTAACTTTAGTTGGATAATACGACGTTCGAGTTTATCTAATGACTCTGGTTTTGAATCAATTTGCAAACGAATTGAAGAACCCGCTTCATCAATCAAGTCAATCGCTTTATCCGGTAGCTGGCGATCACTAATATAGCGGTGAGATAACTGCGCTGCAGCAACAATCGCGGGATCTGTAATTTCTACTGAATGATGTAACTCATATCGCTCTTTTAAGCCGCGTAATATAGCAATGGTATCCTCGACTGAAGGCTCTTCAATGAGTACTTTTTGGAAGCGACGTTCAAGCGCTGCGTCTTTCTCTATGTATTTACGGTATTCATCAAGCGTGGTTGCGCCAACACAGTGTAATTCACCGCGCGCTAATGCTGGTTTTAGCATATTGCCCGCATCCATTGCGCCGTCACTTTTACCTGCCCCCACAATGGTGTGTATTTCATCAATAAATAAAATGACTTGGCCTTCTTCTTTAGCCAATTCGTTTAATACTGATTTTAAACGTTCTTCAAATTCGCCACGGTATTTAGCACCCGCAACTAACGCGCCTAAATCAAGTGATAGTACGCGTTTATTTTTTAATCCTTCTGGTACTTCACCATTAATAATACGCTGCGCTAAGCCCTCAGCGATTGCTGTTTTACCAACGCCAGGCTCACCTATTAGTACAGGGTTGTTTTTAGTCCTGCGCTGCAGAACCTGAATCGTACGGCGAATCTCATCATCACGGCCTATAACAGGGTCAAGCTTACCCTGCTCAGCGCGTTCAGTTAAATCAATGGTGAACTTTTCTAATGCTTGGCGTGTTTCTTCTGCATTTGGATCATCAACTTTTTGACCTCCACGAATCGCTTTAATCGCACTCTCAACTTTGCTGGCGGTTATATTTAACGCTTTAAAAATAGTCCCAAGTGGGCCTTTATCATCACATGCAACAAGTACAAATAATTCACTAGAGATGTATTTATCTTTACGCTTTTGCGCATATTTATCGCATAAGTTGATAAGCGACACCATGTTATTGGACAGTTGAACATCACCGCCGACCCCTTCTACTTTAAATAGCTTTTCTATTTCTTGGGAGAGCTTGGTATTGAGTTCGTCTGCACTTATGCCTATTTGGGCAAATAGCGCTCGAACACTTGACCCGCTTTGCTGAAGCAATGAGTACATTAAGTGTACAGGTTCAATAAATTGATGATCGCGGCCAAGTGCCAGCGATTGCGCATCAGAAAGCGCAGATTGAAATTTACTTGTAAATCGATCTAAACGCATAAGGGTTTACCTATCAAATAATCTAATTGCTTAATTAATGGGTATGTTTAGGCGTTTGTTCAAGGTGTAGCAGAAAATATAATCACAACAATGATAAATTACTTGCGCCAGATCAAACTTGCCATGCGTCCAGTTTGGCCATCACGACGATAAGAAAAAAACAGGTCTTTGCGAGAAACAGTGCAGTACTCTCCCCCTGTAATTTTTTTTATACCTGATTTATTTAGTAATATACGAGCAATATTATAAATATCGGCAAGGTATTTGTGGTTAGTTTGTAGTTTAAACGCTTCAACAAAAAGAGATGATTGAGCTTGAAATAGCTCAAAAATGTCTGAGCCAACTTCGAATTTATTTGGACCAATAGCAGGACCTAACCATGCATTGATATCCTCATGCTTTGCATCAAAACAATCAAGAGTACTTTTAATTATACCCTGCTCTAACCCTCGCCACCCTCCGTGAATGGCCGCAACTTCATTGCCATCATTACTACTTAATAATATGGGAAGGCAATCAGCGGTCATAATAGCAAGTGGTTGATCAATTAGTTGTGTATAAAGAGCATCAGCATTATGTAACTCAGTGAAGTCAAAATGCTCATCAACAATAACAACATTGTTACTGTGAACTTGATTTAGCCATACCGCTGGTTTTGGAATATGCGTATTTAACAATGCGCGATTTTTTAATACGTACTCTTTATTATCACCAACATGAAGTCCAAGGTTTAAACTTTTAAATGGGACTTGAGAAACGCCACCTTCACATGTAGTACTTAACGTACCTACATTATGAAGGTTTTGCCATGTCGCTGATAATAAATACACTATCTATCTATATCAGGATTAGCTTTGGTGTCTTCGCGTAGTGCTAGCGTCATAGCAACCATATCATCAGGTATAGGCGCTTGCCATGTCATCATTTCACCCGTAATAGGATGAGCAATGCTTAATTTAACCGCGTGGAGAGCTTGGCGTCTAAAACTACGAAGTAGCTCAAATAACTCAGGAGTTGCACCTTTTGGTGGACGCGGACGGCCGCCATAAGACTGATCACCAATTAATGGGTGATTTAAGTAAGCCATATGAACACGAATTTGGTGTGTACGACCGGTTTCTAAGCGCAAACGCAAGCGAGTATGTGCGCGAAACTTTTCAGCCACACGGTAATGCGTAATAGCAGGCTTACCCATTTCATGAACAGCCATGTGTGTACGCTGTGTCGCATGGCGACCAATAGGCTTTTCAATCATGCCACCAGCGGTCATGGTTCCATTACAAAGCGCTTCATATTCACGGGTGAAGTTTTCACGTTTTTGTAGTGCTGTCACTAAATGCGTTTGTGCAGGGATCGTCTTAGCCACAACCATTAATCCGGTCGTATCCTTATCTAACCTGTGCACAATACCAGCTCGCGGAACATTGATAATTTCCGGGTAGTGATGTAATAGCGCATTTAATACTGTGCCATCAGGATTACCCGCCCCAGGGTGAACCACAAGCCCCATTGGTTTATTAATTACCAAAATATGATCGTCTTCATAAACTATGTTCAAATCGATGTTTTGTGCAAGGTATTCTCGCGGTGCTTCAATAGTTGTTTCAACATTAAGAAGCTCACCACCTAATAACTTAGTACGTGGTGTGTTTAATATTTCGCCATCAACAGTAATTTTATCATCCAAAATCCATGTTTTTATACGTGAACGTGAATAATCAGGGAACAATTGCGCTAATACTTGGTCTAGACGTTTACCACCTAAGTCAGTTGGAACCTCGGCTTGAAGAGAAATTTGCTCTGTCATTAGTAACTTTACCCAATTTACCAGTGCAAGCTTTGCTCGACTGGGTTAGAATCGCTTTTAATAAAAGCATAATATAATACGTATAGTTTACTCGGTTTTACCGACTTGGCCTAGCCGAAGACATCGAAGGTAACAAATAAAATGATAAATAAAATAGGGAAACGTGCATTTGCCATTGTTTTTTCAGTTTCTGTACTTAGTTTAGGCGCTTGTTCGTCTGCGCCTGACCAAGAAGATATTCAACGTGTACCAAACAGATCAGCACAAGCTTTGTATGAAGATGCAAAAGAAACACTAGATTCTGGTTTATATGCACGTGCAATTGAGCTTCTAAGTGCAATAGATTCTCGTTATCCATTTGGCCCGTTTTCTAAGCAAGTACAAATGGATTTAGTGTATGCGCATTATCAATCGGGTAATACAGAGCAAGCATTAGCAACAGTCGATCGCTTTATACGCCTCAACCCAAATCATAAAGATTTAGATTACATGTATTACATGCGTGGTTTGGTAAACATCAAAGCAGACAAAAATGCATTTCAAGAATACTTTGGTGTAGATAGAGCTGACCGTGATGCAAACCGAACACGTGTTGCATTTACCGATTTATCAACATTGGTTAAACGTTTTCCAGATAGTGATTATGCACCAGAAGCTAAACGTCGTTTGGTGTGGCTGTTAAACCGCATGGCACGTTACGAATTAAAAGTAGCGACTTACTATTACGAACGTGAAGCTTATTTAGCAGCAGCTAATCGTGGTAAATTTGTTGTTGAGCATTATTCACAAAGCAGCTATTTAGACCCTGCACTTGAAATGATGGAAAAAAGTTACGACAAACTAGGGTTAACTGAACTTAGCAAACATGCAAAGCAAACGCGAAAACTGAATAATAGAACCAAATAGAAAAGCGCTTGTAAGCTGCCTCTTATACACAAACCCCTGCTAAGTAATTAGCAGGGGTTTTTATTAGGGGTGTGTGCAGGACACGGGATCTTTGCTCAATTTTGACTTATTTTCTCACGGATGTAAGCCAATAGCATCAAACAGGGGCAGTTACCAAGCCCACTAAGTTACAAACCTCGCGCCGCGATTAAACCCCCTAAATAGAACAAATTTTAAACCTGAAAGGTAATACCAATCTGCTTATATATGGGGTCTATTTAACGTTAAGAAAATTACGCTAGAACAAGGCAAAATTTTTGTATCTAGTTGTTCTCGGCAATTGCTCCCTGCATTGCTCTACCTCCTGCATCCATGCAGTCGTAAATAAAAATTTTTAACGACGTTATAGTGCAATTTAATTCGTTAAATTGATCAAAGATTTATGCAGGTTGGTATAAACAGGCCCTGTATTAATTAAAACGTTAAATCGCGTCTTCATCTTCTTCTGCTGTTCGGATCCGTACGACACGCTCAACATCAGTGACAAATATTTTACCGTCACCTATTTTTCCTGTTTGCGCTGTTTTAACGATAACTTCTATAGCACGTTCAACATCATCATCACCAAGTACGATGTCTAATTTTACTTTTGGCAAAAAATCAACCATATACTCCGCACCACGATACAGCTCAGTGTGCCCTTTTTGGCGACCAAAACCTTTAACTTCACTTACGGTCATTCCATTGATACCTACTTCAGACAATGCTTCACGTACATCATCAAGTTTAAAAGGCTTAATAATTGCTTCTATTTTTTTCATGTTAACTACTTTTTTAAAGCTTCAGATGCTTCGATTTTAGACAATCATAGAGTTCATAGCAAACAAAGCAATTGAATGACGGTGATAAAACAATCAACCATGGTATAATTTACCAAATAAAAATAGCTATACTTAAACAACTCGCAGTAATGAGATTAATATGAACAATAAACAAAACGGATTCACCCTTCTAGAATTAATGGTCACTGTTTCTATTGTGGGTATTATTGCTTCTATTGCCTTTTGGAACAGTAGCGACATGCTTGAAGAAAATAGGGCTGAAAATTTTTTGTTAGAGTTGAAAAGAAATATTAGCTATGCACGTTCTCAAGCAGCAAGTACTGATGAAATAATGGTGCTATGCCCTGGACCATTAAATAAGATAAGCGAAAATAAATTCTTTAATTGTCAAAACACATGGCAAGGCGATTCGGTAATAGCATTATTTGTTGATAAAAATAACAATGGTAAATTTAATAGAAAAACAGACACTATTTTTAGAGCAATGGAAAAAATTAGTTCTACAGATAAATTAAAATACACTGGAAATGAAAAAATGCTGCGCTTTAATACCAGCGGTCGTATCACGACTAATCCAGGCGACTTTATCTTTTGCCCCAATAACGGTACTGAAAACAATAAAGCGCTCAGAGTTTCTCAATCAGGAACAGCCTTTTATCTAGGAGATACCACAGAAAAATGTGATTAAAAAACACACTAATTAAATTTGTCATATTCTGATTGTTTACTAGACTAAATTAATCATTTAGATTGATTTAAGGCTTCAGGGATGAGGTTTAAAACACGTTCAAACAAAATATTAGGGATAATTCTCATAGAGTTAATGGTGGCTTTATCAATCATTGCTATCATCAGTCAGCTTTCAATATGGTTCTTTTCAGATTTTTTAGCCTTAAATCGTGCCGACAATCAAGTTAACCTATTACATCGTAATATTAACTACGCACGGCTGTATGCAATCGAAAATAGCACCTACGTTACGCTATGTACGTTAAAAGAAAAGGAATGTGTGAAAGATGATTGGGACGGTCGAATCTCTTTATTTATCGATAATGATAAATCCACTACACTAAATAACGATGAACTACTTTTGAGTACATTTGAACATACTCATGATGCAGATAGCTTAAAATACCCTCGTGATGCAATAACTTTTAGGCCTGACGGTTCACTAAATGGCTTTCAAAATGGCACTTTTATCTATTGTCCAAATAGCGACAAGGCAAATCTTGAAGGGCTTGCCTTGTCAGTAAGTCAAACGGGTCGAATACGAATTAAATCAACCGATATATGTCAAAAAAGTAACTAACCTGAACTCTGGTTAAGAGGTTTACTAACGTATTTAATCATGGTGATGTTTAAATTTATTTTCTCTAGCCAGAGATTTTCAGTGAAAACAAGGCTAACTTACTTGCAATAGCTGGCCTATTGCAAGTAAATTCAACGCAGTCAGTACTGAAAATAGCTGCTTGAGATAGATTTATTATCCAAAGTTCAGGTTAACTAATAATTACCGACCCCAACAATAGTCAACGTCAGTAGCTCCTTTAGTACCTTTTGCACCCTTTAAGCCAATATCAGTAATAGATAGTTCAGTACAATCACCATCACCTTTTACTGCGCCACCTATGGGCTTTGCTTTAATGGTAAACGTATTCGTTTGTTTCACTTCGATACTGAGTTCAAAATGTTTACTTTCTGTTTTATTATTAATACCAAGGTTATCAAACGATTCTGTGTATTCCCTATTATCAACAAAAAACTGCTCTTCTTTATTTGCCGCATCCAATAATGCCGCAGCGGCTTCAGCACGCGAAGTGCGCTTAACATACTCAGTGTAATTAGGTAATGCTATTGAAGCTAATATACCAACGATAGCAACAGCTATCATTAGCTCAATTAACGTAAATCCACCTTGTTTATTGCTCATCTATTTTTCCTTAATTTTTGATTTCGTCATTTTCTTCACGCTTATAAATATAAGTTTGCTGCGTTTTGAAGCCAAAGCCGATAGGTTGAACATCATTAACTAACTTAATCTTACCATCAACAACATTTAACCCAGGCCCTACAATCTCGACTGGTTTCATTGGATTTTCAGCATTTTCGCCTTTGATGCCAGGGCCAATTAAATAGAACTGACTTTCCATTTTAACATCTATGTCTGTATCAATGATATCTGGTGGTGTAGGGTCATTTTCATCCAGAATAGGCTCTGCATCACATTTACCATTATTATTTTCATCCACACAAGATTCTCCTTCGCCAAAATAAAGCTGTGCTGTATCGGGTACATCATAACTCGTGGAAAATTTTAATTCGTCATACACTTTCGTCCCGTAGTGTAAATGGAATGCATATAAAGAACCTCCTCCCCCACTAAGCGAGCATTGGTTTTCAGTTGACGTATCTGAAGCTGGCTTAAATGATGAAAAATAAGCAACACCACCTACAACGGCAGCTGCAGCTAACGACTTTTCACCTGTGCCTAATTCATAGTGCCAGCCCTTGAATCCAGCTAAATCTACTTCTAAGTCGACAAATTTATCAACATCATTTAATGCATTACCAAAAGGGTCTAAATTCATCGGCATTAAATCAGCTAGTTTAATCGCATCTGGTGTATTTGTTGTAAACGTTCGTGTTACCGTGTTTTCATCTCGAATCATTAACAATTGATCTTTTTCATTGGTATCATTCGGTTTCGAACGATTACCGCTCCCTAATACCACAGCATCAAAGGGTGTATCTAGCCGAGTTATAACTTTTTTACCATTTACAGTCACTTCAGAAACTTTGCTAAACATCGTTCTTACTATTAATGGGTTATAAAAAAAGCGTCTATCTTCTGTTGCTTGACTACTTCCCAATTCAGCAAACTTAAAGTGACTAAATTTATTTACATCGTCTCCTGGCATATCAATACGCCATATATCTCCTCCAGTATCAGATGCGTAAATTCTATCAATGTATCCATCGTAATCAGAATCAAGTAAAGAAACATTAGCAGCAATACTGTGTTCGCCCTCAAATCCATTAATATCAGGGGTGAGCGCCCATACTCTTTTTCCTGTTTCAGCTTCAACAATATAAATACCTCTACCTATATTATCTTTACTTCGAATAGCCGCATCCTTATTCGTATCATACCCTGCACCAAACACAAGTAACGGCTTGTCACCAAATGCTTTTATGTAAGCAATCTGTGGCTTTGACCACGTTTGAGCTAATTCTTTAAAATCGCCTTTACCACCTTCGATTGGCTGTGCCCACAACTTTTTTGGCTCACTAGGGTCTGAAATATCAAGTGCATAATAGTTTTTACCACCACGTCGCATACCTGCTACAGCCCAGACTTGATCACCTTGACTTGCATCAATAACACCATCATTTAAGCCATTATCATTTAGGTTTTTATTATTAAAATAAACACTAATCGGCCCATCCATACCATACAGTTTACCGGTTTCATTATTGCGAAGAGGTTTAATAATGTCATATAGATCAGAAGGTATAAATGCCCAACTTTCGCTCACTTCATTATTAACATCATCATCTTTGAACATATGCAGAAATCCAGCATTAGTGCCTATTAGAATACGAATATCATCATTGCCGTAATCTATCGCTATCGGTTTAGAATGCAGGGGGTCACCAAAAATATTACCTCTTTGATCTGTTCTATCGCCATCACCGTTTTCATCATCAACATCAATGCCCATAGACCATTTAATATCAGAGCTACTTAAAGTAATCGGATTGTCATCTAATGAATCAAGTATCTCGCTTACAATCGTGGTGTTAAATTCAACAATACTTCCTTGCTTATTTGTATAAAGATTCCGCCTTTTTAAAGCATCACTGCCAGTCAGTGAACTTAAGTGATAATTTACACCACCTTCTGCAACCAAACTTCCATCAGCTGACTGATCACTTGGTAACCAATAGGTTTTTGCATCATCATCAATTAAACCATTCGAATCAAGCGCCGCTTTATTCGTTGAATCAATAATACGGCTACCAGAAACTTTTAATTTTTTTAAGTTTCCTTTCCACCTAGTACCTATTTCAGGATAAAACATAGCGAAATAAATAGCATTTCGACTACGAGTTTGATCGACGTTATTACTCGCTACAGATGGCGATGAAAAGCTATCATTTACTTCTCGAATTTTAGAAATTGCTTTATTTAGTGACTTAGATAATTCATCTGGGGTACTGGCTGGAAAGTTTTCGCCACCACCTAATGACGAAGCTTTAACTAAAAGCTCTTGCCCCTTAGCACTCATTCCAGAACCAAAACCTATTGTGTATAGACGCCCTGTCTCGTGAATATCAGGAGTCGCTGGATACAAATCTACTTTTACATTACTCGTACCATGAATAACTTTAGCCAACTGATGTAAATAGCTACTGTAATAACTATCAGTACTCCAATTTAGGCCTTGCCCAAAGTACTTCTTATGCTCATCACTAATTACGCTATCACTATCATTATCTCCTGACGGATCACCATCAGTCATATAAATAATATTTACTGAGTTATCACAACGCTTCGCTTCCTCTACGCTGTCATTAAATGGAGAAACATACGTATAAGTAGTTTGTGTATCATAATAGTTATAACAAACCTCTCTGCGATTTCGCCCCCAACCAGTCCAATAGCAATGCTCTTTTTCTATCTGAGTCGTTACAATATCTTCAACACTGGTATCTCTTTCAACTTCGCTTGCTCCCAAACCATAGCTCACACTTTGCCCTGTAATATATAAATAGGCTTCCCAGAGTGTCTCTGTTAGCGGCGTTCCACCATCCGCTGGTAAATTTGCGATTGACGATTTAACCACAGAGGGGTCTTTCCCCAAGCCATTTATAATATAACCGCCATCAGTCTCTTTAAAACGCATTAAACCAAAGTCAATATTATCGTTATCTTCTATAACTTTATTCATCGCATATTGTGCCGCACCTAGGCGACTATCCGAGCATAATATATAGCGTCTTAGATTATTACTGTACCCACAATCATTACCCGAACTTGATGAAAACGCCATACTTCCCGATGTATCAAATATAAGCAGCACACGTGGTTTTTCATCCACGTTAATATTATGATTCACGTAGAGCTCTATATCCTCAGCGGTAGCCGGTACACTCATTGTTAACCCTAGAGATGCAGCAAATAATTTATTTAATTTAAGTCTCATTTTAAATTCCTTTGCCTGTACTAGCCATTTGTTGAGCAATACCGGTAACAATGGTTAACTGATGTTTGCTTTTAGAGCCATACTCTATTGTTGTTGATACTTGCATCATATTGCAAGCAACCCCTTTTGTGCAGCTATAGCACCTGGGACACTCCAGATTAAGTGCGCCTTTATTTAAGTTAATCATTTTACTTGGCATACCATTATGTTCAGCAATAAGCATTCCGTCGGTGCTTTCGTCAGCTATTTTAGTGACTTCCTCGGGTGACAAGAAGAACTGATTAGCCGCACCTTTATTTGCTTCCTCAGCAATCACGCGAAGTACTTCGCCTATCAATTCATTTTCAGCTACTTCGCGCTCTTGTGCTGCATTCGTAATTTTAATATCAATACTGCTACTGCTCATTAATGTTACCGCAATACCCGTGACAGCAATTACCATTATCAAAGCAGTAATCAGTACAACACCTTGTTGCTTGATTTGTGATTTCATTAAATGCGCCATAAATTTTCCCCAACGTTATTTAATCGAATAGTCGTTGTAAAAACAGTTCGCCTAAAATTATCTGTAAATTGTAATTCTCTATTATCTGCATCTTCGCCTAACGTGTATGTTTGATTTTTAATGCTAAGGTCTGCATCAGGTTGCAGGGCCCGTATCAATAAAAATACTTGCACAGTTAAAATTCCTTTGCGATTTTCCCAATCGGCTGGAGCCATATTATCAATGCTCTTATACATATCTATTCGACTATCATTTGTTGTGTCTAAGCCAAAAACAAAACGCATGTTTTCGACCCCTTCCATTATTGTTTCGGTTTTCATAGCATCGTCAACCAAACGTTTACGCATTAATGCAGGAACCGTTAACTTATTATTATTTACCGTATAGGTTTGATTAGAAATATAATAAACATGATGACTATACGGCCACACTGTCGCATTAACATTTAGCGTCGCTGGATCAACAATATTTCGCACAAATTGTGCACGCTCTTGCTCTGCTATAAAGTAATTTTCTTTATTTTGTGTTTCATTACTGCCCGCTTTAACTGTAATTGGATCACCCTGTAAAAACTTAAGCTGCAGGATATCCGTTCCACCTATTGGATTAGTTACGCAATTAAGCTCTTTTACGGCTCCCGCTGTTTTGGCATAAATAGTGCGAAAGTTAGTGGTACTGGAAAGATCTGGGAAACTGCCGTTATTTAAGCCTTCAAGGCAATCGTTTGCTGCATTAGGTGTTGCTAATGTCGTCGTGTTCGCTGATGAAAATGAATCATCATAAAATGTTCCCCAAAACCCAATTTGCTCAATATCTCGTTGCATTATATTTATAGCTAAGCGACCTGATTCTTGCAGCTCGCCTATTGTCATAGTATCTCGAGTTGTTACTTTCATACCTATGTAGGTAAACATGACGCCACCAAGTACAAGACCACCAATAAAAAGAGAGATCATGACTTCTATAAGTGTAAACCCTTTTTGTTTCATGCTTAGCTCCTAAGATAAATATAGCTGGTCAAAACAACTAGACGGCGTCGTTTATCTGCTGTCCCGCATTTAATATCGCCCGTCGCTTTATTAGCGGTAAATTCTTGCCTGCCTTGCCACGAGACAACAACCTCTAAGTTGAATGCTTTACCGCCTGAGCCACCAATAGCTGAAGGGTTTATACATACTGTGGCCCCATCCAGCGTTCCTGTATTTTCGCGAGCGCGTATAGCTCGTTTCCACTGTTCAATATCCAACAGCGCAATTTGTGCTGAACTGCATGAATTACTAAAACAAGTAGTTGCCGATTTCATAGCGGTTTGGCTATTAAACGTTTGTTTATAGAGTGTGCCTAATTGAGACGTATCATTAGCACGAATACGTTGAATAATATCGTTGCCAAGCGCTACAGCCGCAGCGCGCTGCATTGAATCAAAACTTGCTTGCTTTGCTTTAGCTTGTAGTGCGATAGCACCTAACAAACCAAAGCTGAGAATAATAAATGCAATAAGCACTTCTATCAGTGTGAAACCTTTTTTGGAAGAAGGAAAGTAAGATTGCATAAAAAAACCAAATGAAAATTATCTAATTATTAGTTTATCTGCTAAATGGTAATGTTCAATCAATACTACGATAGGCGGTTAAATTTGTTGATAAGCGGTTAACAGAATATATTTAAGAGGAATAAAATCAAAGCGCGCTTTTGACAGCCTTGAGCTCACGACGACTAACAGGCAGTAACTCGCGACTCCCTTTAAGTTCAATCATGTGATGACTACTCCCTTGCGAATGCAAAGCAATAACCCTTTTTTTATTAACTAATGTATTACGATGAATTCGTAAAACATACGCTGGATAGAGTAATTCTAACTGCTTTAAACTTTGTTCTAGTAAAGCTTCTCCAGTTAAAAATACCATTTTGGTGTATTTTTCTTCTGCACTAAAATACAAAACATCTTTTATATCAACGCTACGTAGAGTACCAGCTAGCTGATAAGAAATTTTTACATTTTGCTGTTTTTGAATATGCACTTTGTTTAAACGCCCGACTTGCTTAAGCACCTTTTGCAATGATTGCTCTGAAATAGGTTTAACTAAATAACCCGCTGCGCTTAATTGTAAAGCATCGAAGGCATGCTCAGGGTGAGCAGTTATAAAAACAATTGCTGGAGGTAGAATTAAACTATTGAGCTCATTAGCAACTTGTAAACCATTCATTCCAGGCATATCAACATCTAAAAAAATTAAATCTGGCGTTTGCTTTTTAGCAAGTATTAGGGCTTCATTACCATTACTTGCCTCACCTTGTACAACTATACTTTTGTCGTGTGCTAACAAACGAATTAAGCGCGATCTCGCAAGAGGTTCATCATCAACAATGAGTACATTCATACACTGCCCTCAATTAGCTTAGGGATCACGACCTTGACCCTAAACACATCATTTTTACTAGTAATTGTTAGCTGCGCTTTATTCTTATAATAAATATTTAATCGCTGGCGAATATTTTCAAGCGCCATGCCGTTATTAGGCCTAGTTTGAGCATTAGAAATTATTATGGGGTTAGATACAATCATGGTTATATAGCCGGTAGTAATATGCAGCTCTACTTTTATTTCTGCACCATGCTCACTTGTTTCAACGCCGTGGCATACCGCATTTTCAATTAATGGCTGCAGGGTTAAACAAGGAATACTCAATGCAGGTAGTTCATTGGGTATTTGCCAATCAACTCTTAAGCGGTTACCAAAACGCCATGTTTCAAGTGCTATATATTGCTTACTCAGTGTTATTTCATCGTCAAGAGATACATTTTTTCCTGAGTGCATTGCAGCCTGCGATAAGGCGGCTAATGCTAAAATGGCTTGCTCTGCCGCATCGGCATCATGATGGGTAAGCTCTGCAGCAGTGTTTAAACTATTATATAAAAAATGAGGACGTATTCTAGCTTGTAAGGCATCAAGCTCAGCACGAGAGAGCGCCTTAGTTTGTTGCGCTTTTTCAAAATGAATTAATAAAAATTGGACGAATAAAGCCGCCAGCAAAGCCACTATAATGCAATTGCGAAGTGTAAAATAAATTAGGTTCTTTGTATCATCTATATCAAAAGCAAAATGGGAAAATAAAATACTAAAAATGCATGTAGATAATAAAAAAGAGGCAAAAAATAGACTTAACTGAAAAGCTTGAGTACGGTTTTGTAAAAAAAAACGACAAAAATATAAAGAAGAAGTGCCGACTAAAACAATTAAATGTAAAAATAAGCTAATGATCCCAAGTCGAAGCCAAATATCGCCTTCTACATTGGGTGCAAAGGCTAAAACAATAGCAATAACTTGAGAAACAATAAGCGAAGCTAATACGCCTCGCTCATTAAAAAGAGCCGAAAAAAGCAAACCATCATTTTGAAGTGGCTTGCTCATAACGACTCTCCTTTAATCTAAATTTTAAATTAACGTAGCTCTACAGGAACAGCAAATACGATATTCTCTTCTTCGCCTGGGTTTTCAACAACCTGTGTGCCACCTAGCTCTTTTAATCGGCTTATAACTTGTTGTACAAGTACTTCTGGCGCAGAGGCTCCCGCAGTAACACCCACTGATTTAGAACCCGAAACCCACTGTTCTTGCACATCAGTTGCATCATCAATTAAATAAGCAACCGTGCCCATTTTATCTGCCAGCTCACGCAAGCGATTAGAATTAGAGCTATTTTTAGCGCCAACGACTAATAGCACGTCAACTTTGTCAGCTAAGTCACGCACAGCGTCTTGACGATTTTGCGTTGCATAACAAATGTCATCTTTACGCGGTCCGTCAATTGATGGAAACTTACTGCGTAACGCATCAATAACATCAGCTGTATCATCAACTGAGAGTGTTGTTTGGCTGCAATAAAAAAGGTTTTCAGCATTTTTTACATCAAGCGCAATTACATCGTCAACAGTTTCAACAAGGTAAATGCCACCGGCTGAGTTATCATATTGTCCCATTGTTCCCTCTACTTCAGGGTGACCATGGTGTCCAATTAAAATACACTCAATACCTTTGCGACTCGCACGTGTAACTTCCATATGTACTTTAGTTACCAGCGGACACGTTGCATCAAATACTTTTAAGTCACGGCGTTTAGCCTCGCTGCGAACAGCTTGCGATACGCCATGTGCGCTAAAAATAACAATGCTGTCGTCAGGTACTTGATCAAGCTCTTCAACAAAAACCGCACCACGGCTTTTTAGTCCATCAACCACATAGCGGTTATGTACTACTTCGTGGCGAACATAAATTGGCTTTTCAAAAATATCGAGAGCGCGCTCAACAATACTAATAGCACGGTCAACACCAGCGCAAAAGCCGCGTGGATTAGCTAATAATATTTCCATTAACCTTCTACCTCTATAATATCAACTTCAAACGTTAAACGCTGACCAGATAAAGGGTGATTAAAATCAATCGTTACCGACTCGCCTTGCACTTCACGTACTAAACCTGGAAGTTCAGTCCCATCAGGTTGAGTAAACGCAATAATTGCACCTACCTTAGCTGGTGTTTCTGGACCAAACTTACTACGGTCAACGTAGTAAATATTATCTGGGTTTGGCTGGCCAAACGCATCTTCAGGTTCTAATTCAAACGTTTTACTTTCGCCTGCAGTTAGCCCTAATAAACACTTTTCGAAGTTTGCCGTTAAGCTGCCATCGCCCATTGTTAATTTAGCAGGTTTATTGTGCACCTTGGTAGAGTCGGCGGCAGAACCATCTTCTAATTTAATAGAAAAATGGAAAATAACTTGTGAGTTTTCACCAATTACAGCTTGGCTCATGCTTTATGCTCCTTCGGACTCTCACCGGTAAAGGCGTCAAATAACAATAGTGCTGCGCCAATACAAATAGCGCAATCAGCAATATTGAATACAGGAAAATGTGAGTCTTTATAAAATACGTGAATAAAGTCGATTACATAACCATACGCAATACGATCGTATAAATTACCAATAGCGCCTGCAAGTACCAGTGCATAGGCACCGCATAGTACTTTGTTTGTTGCAGGTAAACGTTTTAGCCACCACACAAGCAAAGCACTAATAGCAATGGCAATTGCACTTAAAAACCAACGCTGCCAACCACCCGCTTCACTTAAAAAGCTATAAGCAGCACCATAATTATGCACATAAGTAATACTAAAAACAGGGAGTAAATTTATCGACTCTTGATAAGCCATTGTCCCTACAACAAGTGTTTTACTGGCAAAGTCTATTACTAAAAGTAATAGACTCAACCAAAGCCACACTAAACCACTTTTTTGGGCTAGTTTGCTCACTAAGAATAACTCCTAAGCGAATTGACGCTTTTCACCTTCGCCATCAACATTACTTACACAGCGACCACAAATTTCAGGATGAGCTGGGTTAACACCTACATCTTCACTGTAATGCCAACAACGCTCACATTTAGCAGCATCTGTTGCAGCAACACTAATGAACAAACCTTCAATTTCGGTAGCTTGTGTATCAGCAGGCTGGCTATCAACTTCAGTAACATTTACCGCTGATGTTAACAATACAAAACGCAGTTCATCACCAAGCGCATTTAACTTAGCGGCAAGCTCTTTACTCGTAAATAAATTAACCGTTGCTTGAAGTGTTGCACCAATGACTTCTTCTTTACGTGCAGCTTCTAATAAGCGGTTTACTTCGTCACGTACTGTTAGAATTTCTAACCAGTCATCGTTACTAAATTGGCTATTTGTTGGTGCTTGTAAGCCATCATACCAAACTGATGTAAATACGTAGTCACTACGCTCACCCGGTAAAGCTTCCCAAATTTCTTGTGCGGTAAAGCTCATAATAGGGGCCATCCAACGCGTCATTGCTTCTGCTATATGATAAAGCGCTGTTTGACAAGAACGACGTGCATGGCTGTCGCTCTTAGCTGTGTATTGACGATCTTTAATAACATCTAAATAGAACGAACCAAGTTCACCCGTACAGAAGTTCATTAGCTTTTGCGTTACTAATAGCATTTGGTAGCTGTCGTACGCGGCTAAAATCTCGTCTTGTAACTGAGCAGCACGGCCAACAATCCACTTATCAAGCTCAACCATATCATCAACAGCTACTTGATCAGTTTTTGGATCAAAACCATTTAGGTTAGCAAGCAAGTAACGGCTGGTGTTACGAATACGACGGTAACGATCGGCTGAGCGTTTAAATATCTCATCCGACACAGTCATTTCTGCCGTGTAATCGGTAGAAGCCACCCATAAACGTAGAATGTCGGCGCCTAGTTTATTCATCACATTTTGTGGAGAAATAACATTGCCTAACGACTTAGACATTTTGCGGCCGTTTTCATCAACAGTAAAACCATGAGTCAATACTTGGCGGTATGGCGCATGACCATTAATTGCCACTGACGTCATCATTGACGACATAAACCAACCACGATGCTGATCAGACCCCTCAAGGTATAAATCAGCTGGACCAACTAAGTCTTCACGTGCGTCTACAACACATGCATGTGAAACACCTGAGTCAAACCATACATCTAGCGTATCTTGCACTTTCATGTATTGCTTGGCATCTTCTTCACCAAGTAATGTAGCTGGTTCTAAATCGTACCATGCTTGAATACCTGATTTTTCTACAAGCGCTGCTGCTTGAGCAATTAGCTCTTGTGTATTTGGGTGAAGTGCACCGGTGTCTTTATCAACAAACAATGCAATTGGAACACCCCAAGTACGCTGGCGAGAAATACACCAATCTGGGCGGCTTTCAACCATGTTAGAAATACGGCTTTCGCCCCACTCTGGTAACCACTGCGTATTTTTAATCTCTTTTAAAGAGTCTTGACGCAAGTTAGCCTGATCCATACTTACAAACCATTGTGGTGTAGCACGGAAAATAATTGGAGTCTTATGGCGCCAACAATGTGGGTAACTGTGCGTAAGTGCATGATGATGCATAAGTGCACCGCGCTCTTTTAATACTTCAATTACGCTCGCATTCGCCTTAAATACATGCTGACCTGCAAAAAGTTCAGTATCTGGTAAATAAACACCATTTGCGCCAACAGGGTTAGCTACTTCAAGGTTGTAATTTAAACCAGCCACGAAATCTTCTTGACCATGTCCTGGTGCTGTATGTACAACACCGGTACCTGAGTCAGTCGTTACATGCTCTGCAACAATGACAGGTACGCTAAAATCATAAAAAGGATGGGCTACTTGTAAGTTTTCAAGTGCAGCACCTTTTACATAACCTAATACATGGAAGTGATTAAAACCAAAACGGTCCATTGCATCTTTAACAAGCTCAGAGCCTAAAATTAGACGTTGTTGTACGCCTTCATCTTCAACCTGCACCAATGCATATTCTAAATCGGCATGCACAGCTACTGCGCGGTTTGCTGGAAGCGTCCACGGTGTTGTTGTCCAAATAACAGTACCAACACTGCCTTCACCTTTATGACCATCAGCCAAATCAAATGCACTTACAACAGCATCTTGATCAACAAATGTAAAACGTACATCAATCGCTGGTGATTGCTTATCTTGGTATTCAACTTCAGCTTCAGCTAGTGCAGAACCACAATCTGTACACCAATGCACAGGCTTAGCACCTTTATGCAAATGACCTTTTTCAATAATACGACCAAGTACACGAATTGCATTCGCTTCAAAGTCAAAGTTCATTGTTAAGTAAGGCTTATCCCAATCTGCAAATACGCCTAAACGTTTAAAATCAACTTTTTGACCTTCAACTTGTTTTTTAGCGTATGCACGGCATTTTTCACGAAACTCGCTCGCGGTTACTTTTACGCCCGGCTTGCCTACTTTTTTCTCAACCATTAACTCGATTGGTAAACCATGACAATCCCAACCTGGGACTAATGGTGAATCAAAGTCAGATAATGTTTTAGACTTAACAATAATGTCTTTTAATATTTTATTAACTGAGTGGCCTAAATGGATGTCGCCATTTGCATACGGAGGGCCGTCATGCAAAATAAAGGTCTTTTTACCTTTCTTAGCGCTGCGAATTTGACCGTACAGGTCGTCTTCATACCATGCTTTAAGCATTTTTGGTTCACGTTGTGCCAAATTGCCACGCATTGGAAACGGTGTTTCCGGTAAGTTCAAAGTATGTTTATAGTCGCTCATTTATCCTACATTCCGTCTCTATCGGCTACCTGATTTAAACCAAAACACTGCTTAGCGGCAGCAACATCAGTTGCTATTTGCGCCGTTAATTGTGTTAATGTCTCGAATTTTTTTTCATTGCGAAGTTTTTTTATTAACTCCACATGCATAAATTGTCCGTAAATATCCTGTGCAAAATCAAAAAGGTGAACTTCTAATAATGCACGAGTTCCATTAAATGTCGGCTTATTGCCTACATTTGCAACTCCAAAAATCTGTTTTCCTGCAATCGTTGCTTGCACTGCAAACACCCCGTCGACAGGACACACTTGGCGTTTTAGGGCAATATTTGCAGTTCTAAAACCGAGTTCACGCCCTCTTTTCCAGCCGTGTATAACACGCCCAGAAATAGCATAATCGTGACCAAGCATTGTTTTAGCACTTGCTAAGTCACCAGATGCCAGAGCATCTCGTATTAAAGTGCTGCTTACTCTAGCATTTAATTGGCGAAAACTCGCGGTGCTTTTTACGTCCATACCCGCTTGCTTGCCCATGCTAGCAAGTAAGTCAAAGTTACCTTGGCGCTGCTTTCCAAACTTAAAATCATCGCCCACAGTGAGAGCTTTAACACCTAACTTTTTAATCAAAATATCATTAACAAATTGCTCAGCATGCATGTTTGCAAATTGCTGATTAAAGCTAATGCAAATAACTCGCTCAATACCTAAATCACTAAGCAAACGTAGCTTATCTCGTAAGCGCGTTAGCCGTGCTGGGGCATTGTTTTTAGCAAAAAATTCTTGTGGCTGGGGTTCAAATAGCATTACAGTGCTAGACAAACTATGCGCTTTAGCATCGCTAAGTAAGCCTTTTAGTACTTCTGCGTGGCCTAAATGAACACCGTCAAAATTACCAATAGTTAACACACAACCAAAGTGGTGTGGGCGAATATTGTGTATACCTCTAATTAACTCCATGCCACCTAATGCCTTGTTTAGCGAGCTATTAATTACGACTAAAAATTAATTAAAGCCGCAGAGTTGCCGATTATAATCTTTTTTTTAGTTTGATTCAGTAATTGCTACACTTTTTATCGTATTTAGTCTAACGCCCATTAAAAATAGCATTGCAAAGTAGCTAATACCTGCCAAAGCCACGAGTGCTATTAATAAGACTACCTGCTGTGTAAAAGCCCATGTAGCCCAGTAATAGTAACTGCTCACAAACCATGTAACAGCTCCCATAACCATACTTGCAACAACACATTTAAGTGTAAAGCGCATACTCATTGATGAAAACTGATACACATTTTCTTTTTTAAGCTGCCTATACAGCAAAAATGCATTACAACTAGCCGATAGCGAAGTAGCAAGTGCTAATCCTAAATAACCAATGAAAGGAGCCAGCATAATATTAAATACCATATTCAACACTAAGGTAATAATACCAATACGCACGGGCGTTTTAGTGTCTTGGCGAGCGTAAAAGCCAGGAGCCAGTACTTTAATTAGCATAAAACTTACAAGCCCTACTGAATATGCGACTACGCCTAAACTTACTGCTTTAACATGATCAACACTGTCTTCTTTAAACGCACCGTGGTCGAACAATACGGTGATAATAAGCGGGCTGATGATCATTAGACCTATCATTGCTGGTAGGCCTAAAAATATAACAAAACGCACCCCCCAGTCGAGAGTATGCTGAAAGTCACTACTTTTTTTACTGCTATGTAGTTTAGAAAGCGCCGGTAAAATAACTGTCGCAATACCAATACCAAATAAACCCAGCGGAAATTCAATTAAGCGGTCTGAATAATAAAGCCATGCAATTGAGCCCGTCATCAGTAATGACGCAATCATGGTATCTAGCAACAGATTAATTTGACTAATAGAGACACCAAACAAAGCCGGTAGCATAAGTTTTCGTACTTTTTTTACGTTTTCGCCTTGCCATGCCCAACGCGGACGCGCCAACATTTTTGCACGGTATAAAAATGGAAGTTGAAACAAAAGCTGTACAACGCCACCAATAAATACGCCAATTGCGAGAGAATAAGCCCCGACGCTAAATTTATCATGTAAAAAAATGGCACACGTAATGATAGAAACATTGAGTAGAACAGGTGTAAATGCAGCAACAGCAAAACGGTTATACACATTCATGACTGCACCACTAAGCGCCACTAAACTTACAAAAAATAAATAAGGGAATGTAAATTTAAGTAATGAACTTGCAAGTTCAAATTTTTCGGCATTAGGCCCTCCCTGCCACCAATCTATAAACCAACCTGTACCAAATAATGCTGCAATAACGGGTGAGGCAACAACACCAATAATAGTGACAATCAATAAAATGGTTCCTAATGTACCTGCCGCTTGTGCAACAAAAAGCCTGACTTTGTCGTCACCTTGTTGCTCTTTAATTTCACTCAACACGGGTACAAATGCCTGTGCAAACGCCCCTTCTGCAAATAAACGACGTAGAAAATTAGGAATACGGTTAGCAAATAAAAAAACATCAGCCGCTGCACTTGCACCTAATAAATTGGCAACGACAGCATCTCGAACGAGCCCTAAAATACGCGATATCATAGTCATACAACTAACTATCATACCGGAGCGAAATAAACCTTTTGACACCTTAAACCTACTCAAAAATCCCTAAGAGAGGCGATTATGCCACAGTCTTTTTTATAAATCGCTTTAAAGCACTAGGCTGGGGGTCTGTGCTTTGTTACAATGTCAGTATTAACTGCTAAAGCGGCAAATTGATGCTCGTTATATGGTGCAGTTTTTCTTGGATTGTTAAATTTAAATTGACATTCATGATTGAAACAGGCATATTCCACGGCCTTTAATTTAAGCTTTATTTTAAGATTGTTAGGAGCAAACCTTGGCTAACATCAAGTCTGCAAAAAAACGCGCTATCACAAGCGAAAAAAACCGTCAGCACAACGCAAGCCGTCGTTCAATGATGCGCACTTACTTCAAAAAAGTAATTGTTGCTATTGAAGCGGGCGATAAAGAAGCTGCACAGCAAGCTTTTTCTGTTGCTACACCTATCCTAGACCGTTACGCAACTAAGGGTCTAATTCACAAAAACAAAGCAGCTCGTCATAAGAGCCGTATAGCAGCTAAGATTAAAGCTCTATAATTTGTTTTTGATAGAATATAAAAAACCGGCTTTTGCCGGTTTTTTTTTATTTAAAATTTAATTATATAATTACACGTTTTCTAAATCTGGATAGAACTTCTTAAGCATTGCCGCTATTTTTTTAGGAGTGAATGGCTTAACCACAAAACCTTTAGCGCCTTTATCTATCGCATCTTTTACATTCTCTATACCCGAATGAGCCGATACCATAACAACATTAGTTTCAGGGCTTAATTCATTTATTTGTGCAATTAATTCTTTGCCATCACCATCAGGTAATTCAATATCTAAAAAGATGATATTATATTTTGCAGCGCGGCACTCGCTAATACACTGTGAGGCGGTAGATGCTTCCTTTACGTTATCTATCCCTAAATGCATCAGCGTTTGACTTAAAAAGCTGCGTACAGTGCTAACGTCATCTACAATTAAAATTGATAGCTGCGTATTCATCTTCATTCCTCATAGGCTACAAGCCAAATTTACGTTATTATATTGGTATATAAATTTATTCATTTAATTATAGAGACCTACACCAAAAAGGCCAGATCTGCTTTATGTCAAAAACACAAAAAAAACAAACACTACTTGGAAAAACGCCTGCCAAAAAAAAGCAAGTACAACAACGTAGGCCTCGTACAGCATCGCAAGGCGCAATAAGTGAAACTCAAAGTCCGACTATTTCTAGCCAAGGTGGCAAAGAAACTAAGTCAAAAAAAGGTTTAATAATAACTTTAAGCATTGCTCTATTAATAATAATAACGTTTCCAAAGCCGACATTACTCACCTATAAAAAATTAGGGATGGTAAGCGAGAGCATTTATTGGCCTGGTGTATTTGGCTACGGAGCTACCATTATAGATTCAAACTTGCACCCACAATTAGATTCTAGACGAAAGTCCCTTTATTTATGTACTAATCCAGAAAGTTTAAATAACTGTCAAAAGTATCAAGTCATAGCAGATCATGGTTTATTTGCAGCGATTGGAAGTTATTTTTAGCATTAAAAAAACTAATCTGAAAATTTAAAATTACTTGGTTGAAAGGTGCGCAAAATATCAACATAATGGCGCTCCTTTTTTCTACAACTGAACTATTGAAACGACCATGCTAAACGAGCTAGATTGGCTTTTAAACACGATACTACTTGCACTAGGTTTAGGTGCATTCTTTATTAACCAGATAACACTGCTACGCGTTGCCGCGATTAGTGCATGTGGTTTGTTATTTTTATCTTTTAGCTTAGATCTTATGTCGTCGAGTGTTATTTCAAATATGAGTTTGGTGCTGATAAATACTTTTTACTTGTTCAAAGTTTATACATTTGGACAGTTCAATGTAACTCAAAGTTAACAACTTTCCCTTAGATTATTTTATAGCCCAGCATTGCTGGGCTTTTTATTGCAAAAATAGAAAGGTTCTCGGAAACATCATAAATTTAGAAAAATTATTGTCATTAGCGAAATTTTGGGTGAGTAAGGCCGTGTTTACTCTTTTAAGGCTGAATTTGTATAATGGATTGCTTGCTCGCCTACATCCAACGCTCGATACAAAAATTAGACGATGAATTTTTTATTCTTATACCTATTAGCTTAATTAAGTGATGTATTTTGAGGTAAGAAAACCGTGCCAATAACAAGGCAATAATTTCGTTATTTAGTTGTTATCACTAATTGCTCCTGCATCCGTGCAGTCGTATATCAGAAATATTTAACGCAGTTAGGTCAGATTTAATCCCTCAAAATGATTAAGTATTATTGCGGATTGGTACTACCTAGATGTGAGTGGGTAATACTAAGGAAATAACTTGGCTCTGGATAATAAATCAATCTCAGGCAGCTATTTTCAGCGCTAACTGCGTTGGATTTACTTGCAATAGGCCCGAAGGTTTCAGTCGATTAAGTAATCTCTTAACCAAAGTTTAGGTTAAATAGTATTTATGGAAACGATAAAAAAGCAAAAATTTGGAAATAACCACAGCAAAATTAAATAATTGACTGTGGCATTGTATAATTACAGAACAGTCGGTTGATTAAACCAAGCAGATACACCCAATACAATAATCGAAATAACAATTAAACTTAACTTCACACCACCTTGATTCGTCTTCATAACACCCTCTTTATTGTTTTTATTAATGAGAATACCTAACAACAATAATAAAAATTACAAGTGTTAACAAGTAGTTTGTTAAATTATTTAACTATCCATTAATAACCTTTCGTTCTATCTATTAGATTATTAAGTTTACTACCTTGCCTTAAACATTCAATATTTTCTGCTATTTGCTCAATAACACTTCTTAAATCAGATAATGCGGCACAGTGAGGCGTCAGTGTTATTTTTGGGTGCTGCCAATATGGGTGGTCGATTGCGAGTGGCTCTTGCTCAAAAACATCTAAAGTAGCTACTCGTAAGCTATCTGTATTTAAAGCATCTAATAAATCTTGCTCAATAACATGCTCCCCACGGGCAGCATTAATGAGTCCTGCATGAACTGGAAGCTTTGATAATAATGTGCGATCAATTATACCGGTAGTTTCTTGTGTAAGTGGCAATAAACAAATTAGATAATCTATATTAGGAAGCATTTTATTAAGGCCTTGTTTAGAATAAAACATTTCAACATTAACTGCCTTTTTCTCTCTTTGCGCCCATGCACTTACAAGAAAGCCATTACTAACAAGCTTTTTTGCACACGCCTTGCCCAACTCACCAAACCCTAAAATACCAACATTTTTATAGCTATAAGCACGCTTTGGCTGCCAACTTTGCTGGTTTTGTTTAATAAAATACTCTTTAAAACGTAACTTTTGCGCTAATACATGAGCAAGTACATATTCAGCCATATCCTCTGCCAACTGAGTATCAACAATGCGCACAACCTCAACATTACTAGGTAATAATGCTAAATCGATACTGTCAACTCCAGCACCAAAAGACGAGACAACTTTTAAATTAGGAAGTTGTGACCACATTGTTTGCGGGGCTTTCCAAGCAAGTACAAAGTCGACTTTATCCAAACTCTGGCAATCTGGCCACTCTTCTATGCATACATTAGGTAACCGTATTTTTAATTGCGCCATTAATTTTTTGTTATCTCGCCCTGTGATAGCAACTAATACAGACATCTTTATTTCCAAATAAGTTCGAGTTTAACTAATTATACTAATCAAGATATCTTTGCCTAGGGCCTACTGACCTTTTAGATTGAAATTCGTTCAATCTAGGGGCGATTAAATCGCGGCGCGAGGTTTGTAACCTAGCGGGCTCGGTAACTGCTCCTGCGTTACCCTAGTGGCTTACATCCATGTAAGAATAAGTAATACCAACCTGCATAAATCTTTGATCAATTTAACGAATTAAATTGCACTATAACGTCGTTAAAATTTTTTTTATTTACGACTGCATGGATGCAGGAGGTAGAGCAATGCAGGGAGCAATTGCCGAGAACAACTAGATACAAAAATTTTTGCCTAGTCCTAGCGTAATTTTCTTAACGTTAAATAGACCCCATATATAAGCTGATTGGTATAAAAACCGAGCAACAAAGAGTAAATTGCCCCTAGGCAGAGTCCTACGGGCTGCGGATGTTTAACCTCAAAAGATAAACATGCCTTGGCTCAATTCGCACTTTAAAAAGTCACACAACTGCAAAGTAACTGTCACACCCTTTTTTTATTCTAAGTAAATGGTAAACATGCCAATGCGTGAAAGAGGTTTATATGATTAGTATTGATAAAGTGATTGCAGCAAATTTACCACAATTAGAAAAATCACCAAAAGTAAAAGGCCTTGTAAAAAAAGGGCTAGGGTATCTGTTACATGAACAGGAGTTTGTTGCCTTTGGTGATGCTTACCCTCACTTGCAAGGTTTAGAGTTTGTTGAACAGGTATTAGATGAGCTTGATTTTGATACACGCTACAAACCTAAACAAATTGAACATATCCCCAATGAAGGTAAGCTGGTTATTGTTGCAAACCACCCTATCGGCTCTTTGGATGCACTTGCACTTATTAAAGTACTCTCAACTGTTAGACAAGATTTAAAGGTTGTAGCTAACCGTATGCTGATGTCGGTTACCCCCATGCATGAACTGTTACTACCCGTTGATAACTTATCTGGAACAAGTAAAAAACAAGAACTCAATAATATCCACCAACACTTAAAAAACGAAGGTGCACTGCTTATATTCCCTGCCGGTGAAGTCTCTCGTTTGAGCCCCACAGGCATAAAAGATTGCAAGTGGAATAGCGGTTTTTTACGTATGGCAAAAAAAGCCAACTGCCCCATTTTACCTGTTTTTATAAAAGCTAAAAACAGCCCTTTATTTTATGGCACATCAATGATTTATAAGCCTCTAGCGAGTTTGCTACTGGTCAAAGAAATGTTTAAGCAACGTCAAAAGTCATTGGAGTTTGAAATTGGAGCTTCAATTCCGCCTGAGTCTTATTTGATAGAAAATCTAAAAGATAAAGAAGTTGTAAACCTTATTCGTAAGCAGCTTTATAGGCTAACGTCTAAAAAGCCGTTACCACTAAAAACACAAATGCCTCTTGCTATACCTGAATGCAGAAAAGAGCTAAAAAAAGCGATTGATCAATGCCAGTTGCTGGGTAAAACAATCGACGATATGCATATTCACCTTTATCAATATACCGGTAGCTCTGCGGTGTTTAGAGAGCTAGGTCGATTAAGGGAAATTGCATTTAGAGCAGTGGGAGAAGGCAGCGGTAAGCGTCGAGATATAGATAAATATGATATGGATTATCAACATCTTGTATTATGGGATCCTACTCAATTAGAACTCGTTGGTGCATACCGATTAGCTTGTGCGCAAGATATAATAAAAAAACACGGACGAAAAGGGCTCTACACTGATAGCTTATTTTCCTATACAGAGGCCATGACCCCCTACTTACACCAAGGTATTGAGCTTGGTCGCAGCTTTGTACAACCAAAGTATTGGGGACGTAAAAGCTTAGACTATCTTTGGTATGGTATCGGCGCCTTTATTAAAAACTACCCACAATACCGTTACTTATTTGGCGCTGTAACCGTACCTAATACCCTACCAGAGCAGGCAAAAGCCATGCTTGTTTATTATTATCAACATTACTACAAAAACAATGTGCAACTAGCAATGCCTAACAATGAATTTAGACTAAGCGATCAACAACTCACACAATGCCAAACAGTGTTCAGTGGCAACAATGTGAAAGAAGATTTTGTAGAGCTTAAGCACGTACTAGCCAATATGGGAGCGCAAGTCCCCACGTTATTTAAACAATACACTGAGCTCTGTATGCCCGGTGGCGTACAGTTTTTAAGTTTTAGTATTGATCCCGACTTTAACAATTGTATAGACGGCTTGGTTTTAGTCGACCTGGAAAGCGTAAAAGAGAACAAAGCAAAACGTTACTTAAAAAAATAATAACTAGTGCAAAAACTAGAAAAATTTATTACAACATGTGTTTGGCATTCATGTTATCTCATTGCCTATTTATGCACAGTAACGGCATTGCATAGACGTGGCCGATTAAATAACCTGAACTCTGGATAAATCTATCTCAAGTAGAGTTCAGGCTAAAGGGTTCTTTCTAGGGACAATTAACTCTTTGTTGCTCGGTTTTTACTTATTCTTACACGGATGTAAGCCACTAGGGTAACGCAGGAGCAGTTACCGAGCCCGCTAGGTTACAAACCTCGCGCCGCGATTAATCGACCCTAGATTGAACAAATTTCAATCCACAAAGATCAACACGCCCTAGCTATTTAAAAAAACCTGCTCGAGCAAAGAGCTATAAATTTCTTCTATTTTTACTAAATCACTTATAGGTACATGTTCGTTTACTTGATGTATCGTATTATTACGCACACCGCACTCTATAACTTGAGTGTGGTTATTTGCAAAAAAACGCCCATCGGATGTTCCACCGCTGGTACTGAGCAGTGGATAACTGCCTGTTTGCTTGTAAATAGCCTGCTCAACATGAGAAAGTAAACTCCAGTCATTAGTGTCTGCTGTATAATATGGCTCACACGGACGCTCCCACTCTATTGTAAAGTAATGGGCAAACTCACTAAGCGATTGTGTCAATAATGCTTTAATCGCCTCGCTGCTATATGCATGACTATAACGCACGTTAAAAGTAACCTCACAATAAGCTGGCACAAGATTATCAATAACGTTATCAATATTAATACCCGTTACTTGCAATGTGGTTTTTGAGCTTTGTTCATCAAGTTGCCACGTTTGTTCACTCAAGTAATTAACTATTTTAGCAGCTATAAAAGCTGCATTGATCGTATTATCAGGATAAGCCACGTGCCCAGCCTTACCTGTTACCTTAATGCGTGCAGAGAGTGCACCTCTTCGCCCATTCTTGATAGTGTCACCTACGCACATATGGCTGGTTGGCTCTCCAACAATACAGCCATCAAGTACAACACCTTGCTCGGCCAGTTTATTAACAATTACTTGAGAGCCAAATTCAGCCTCGCCTTCTTCATCAGATGTAATAAGCCAATACAATGTTCCTTGCTTATTCTCGCTATTATTAATAAGATTATTTGTTGCGCTAAGCATTGCAGCCACACCACCTTTCATATCTGCAGCGCCTCGACCATACACTGAATCACATACAATATTCCCTGCAAAAGGTGGACTTAACCATTGCCCTGTTGCTGCTGGTACTACATCTATATGCCCTGAAAAGGCGACGCATGGTCCGGTTCCAAAACTAATTGAAGCGATTAAATTACTCACGCCGTTTACATTAAAATGCTCACATTGTAATCCCAAGTCACTCAATTCTCTAGTAAGCCAATCAATTGCTCCAGCCTGATTAGGTGTAACAGATTCAAATCGAATAAGCGTTTGTAAATATGCAACAACGTCGCGTTGGAATTCTCTTTCACTGATTGCTTTATCAAAAATAGCGATAGCCATATCAAACGCCCTTTATTGCTTAGCCCTAACTTTAGTTAAGAGACTCACGAAAATATTGAGTTATTATTAAAGCCTGAATTTATGACTAAGCGATGTCAGTATTAATACACAGCTGTGACTATTTTTTATATTTTATTATTATGAGCTGTTTAACTTTTGAGGTTAAATTTACAGCAAACTGTGTGGCAATCAGGTAAGGCAGAGCCTAATCATGAAAAAAAGAGACGTCGTTTTCTCGATTCTGGTTAAGGGGGATTTATAACTTTTGCTACCTAAAAACCTGAACTTGCACGCACTAAACACATTCAGAACAGCGCTTTTAGTTATTTAAGAAATCAAGAGTCAAGTATCTCTGTCGCTAATCAACATCAAAATTAATCTAAATCAATAAAACACTTCACAACGTTCAAACATTTTTGAAACTTTGATCTAGGACAGGTTTTGAACATTTTAAAACTGCAATAATAGCGTCAATCAAAAAGTAGTTCTTGGAGAACAACATGAAAACCACTATTAGTATTGCATTACTGACTTCTTTATTAGCACTTTCTCCTGCTGCACACGCCAATTTTAGCGTAAATGTGGGTGCTATTAACATTAACCCTGATAACAGCAGCTCAAAAATTAACGAAGCACCGACTTTAGGTCTAAAAGGTGATTCTGATACGCAACTAGGTATTACGCTTGACTACGCATTTAACGACCAATGGGTGCTAGAGCTTATTGCAGCAACGCCATTTTCGCATGATGTTAATGGTACTGGTGGGCTAGCGGGTAATAAAATCGCGAATATAAAACAACTCCCCCCTTCACTTATTGCTCAGTATCACTTTTTAGATACAAGTTATGCATTAAGACCATTTGTTGGTATTGGAGTTAATTATACAACATTCTTTGATGAGCAACCGTCGCAAGCGCTTAAAACAACGCTTGGTACAAATGATGTAGAAGTAAAGTTAGACGACTCATTTGGATTTGTAGCACAAGTAGGTGCTAATTATAAAATTGATGAAAAATGGGGTTTACATGCAATGGTATCAATTATGGATATTGATACTGATGCCACAGTGTATGCTAATGGCGCAAAAGCTCTCACTTCAACCGTTGAACTGGACCCAGTAGTCGCCATGTTTGGGGTTAGGTATAATTTTTAAAAATGCTTTAATGCATGTGTGTGCAAAAGGCCGAAAGGCCTTTTTTATTTTAATTAACTAATCATTTGGGTAAGTTATTTGCTTTTTTCTGTTCAAGCATTTCTTTCCAATGCATAACTTCACTTGGTAGTATCGGTGTTTTACCTTTAAAACTAGCGACTTCAAGCATTTCTTCGATACTTACAATGCCTTTTTTACTTTTAAACACACCGCGTACATAAGCAATAGCATGTAAGCCTCGTGCTGAATGAAATTTTTGTTCTATATAAAAATACTTATGATCCCAACCAACTAGTTTTGTACTAATAGTGTAGCGTTGCATTGGTTTAATATCACGGATATACGTGATAGCGGTAGCATTAACAATAGGAAACCAACGGCGTTTCAAAATTTGCTTAAGCAAACCCACTCGTTCCGTCATCCATGTACGTGACAAATCCATCATGGCTAAATAACGTGAATTTGTTAAATGCAGATTTATATCGCAATCAGTTGGTAGTGCTTTGTAATCAATATCTACTGTATCAAGTAAGTCTTGATATTGATGATTACGCTTAATTTTAAAAAATAATAAAAGAAGTCGAATATATAAGTTCACAGCAAAGGTCTTACCAGTTCAATTTACCTGAGTGTAACACAGGCACTTGCTAAGACGAATATTCTGCTTTAATCTGAGGTTATAAATACAACTAAAAATTTACTTATGAATTCAAAATTAAACATCCTTATTGCTAGTATATTCTTAACAGTGAGCCACCACGCGTTAGCCGATTTTAATTTCCCCGGTAATGGCTCTATTACTTACTCTACAGGGGTAGAAAAATCGTTTGAATTTGGTTTTGCTTGGCAACAAAAATTTAAGAAGTTTACTATTGGCTCAAAGAGTTATGAAATGGATCAAATTCCTAGTTCTTACTCAGTCGCCATCACGCTTGCAAAAGACGGCAGCCAAGTATGGGTTCAAGAATTTAATAATGGATTTATAGAAGCGTTTGATTGGACAATAGGCAAGCACACCATCACTCTAAAAAAACAACAGTTTAGTGATCAAGTGAAAGGGAATTATGTTATTGAGTTAGATGGCCGAAGTTACTTTTTTGCTCGTAATAATGCCAGTATTGTTATGAAATTTGATGAAGATGGTATAAAGACGATTGCCATTGATGGTGTCAAAAAAAATATGGGCACTAAAAATTAATTAGCGCCCTATTTTAAATATTGCCGTATTTTAAACTTTAACTGTTTTACGGTTAATACTGTAATCTCGTAGTTTATTTGCAACTGCTGTATGGCTAAGACCTAAACGTTTAGCGAGCTGTCGTGAACTTGGATAAGCTGGATAAAGTTTGCGTAATAATGTTGCTTCAAAACGTTTTACCGCTTGATCCAGTGAACCTTCAAAATCAGATTCTAAATACCCTAAGTCATGCGTAAACGTAGGTAACTGTAAATGCTCTACTCGTAACTCACTATCATCTAATAAAGATACCGCACGATAAATTGCATTTTCTAATTGGCGTACATTCCCAGGCCAAGGATACTGTTGTAAAAAGCTTAAGCATTCTTGAGATAACAGTGGCACCGCGTGACCATTTTGCTGTGCATATTTTTGAATAAAATGCTCTGCGAGTGGCCCAACATCGGCTTTGCGATCTCTAAGTGGTGCAATATCTAATGTTAATACGTTGATTCGATAGTATAAATCCTCTCTGAACACGCCCTCTTGCACCATAGCAGGTAAGTCTTTTTGAGTAGCTGCGACTATACGAACATTAACTTTAACTTCGTTCTCATCACCCACTTTCCTAAATGTGCCATCTTGTAAGAAGCGCAATAACTTAGTTTGCAGTTGAGTCGACATTTCGCCCACTTCATCTAAAAATACAGTCCCACCATCGGCTTGCTCAAGTACGCCGCGTTTAGGTGCTGCATTTTCTTCATAGCCTGCGTAGCCAAATAACTCAGATTCAGCAACATCGTCTGGTAACGATGCACACGACAGCGCAATAAAAGGCTTCACTGAGCGATTAGATGCATAATGACACGCCCGTGCTAATAGCTCTTTACCTGTTCCTGTTTCACCCGTAATTAGTATTGGTGCTTCTAACTGAGACATTTTACGCGCTTCGCGAACAACACGACGCATAGCAGTACTAAAGTTATGAATAGTTGCAAAGCTTTCTTGTCCGTAACGTCTAAACGCACTAACTTGTTGACCTAATCGGCTTTGTGATTTTATATTAATAACAGCACCGGCAAGTACATCACCTTCACCACCTTGCGGCACAGCAATAGGTAAAATATCGGCTATAAAGTCTTCACCAGCGACTTCCACTCTGGTGGTTTGCCCTAATACTTCTTTACTTTCTAACCAGCGAGTAAAATTAAAGCCTTTCAACAAATTATTGATATTTGCACCAATAACCTCTTTTTCGCTCAATTGTAAGTCTTTACAAGCCGCATCGTTACATAAGCGTACCCAACCCTTGGCATCAATAGAAATAACACCATCGGGCAATGCTCGAAGCAATGTGTTTAGCTCATTATGCTCACGCTCAGAGGGTAAAAAAGCGGTTGTACGTACATCATGAACACCATCAATTAAACGAATTGATGGCATTATTTTCTGGAACTGTTCAAACTCAATTTCAGGGAAACTTACATACATACGACAATTAACTGAATCAACCTCTATTCCTTTTAGATCAACACTGTAATTAACTAAAATATTGAGAATTTCTTGGGCGATACCGATTCTGTCAGCACAATGAATATCTAAACGCATACATCCTCTAAGGAAGGAAAACTATATTAATTGAATAATACGCTAAGTGGCTATGAGAAGGTAGTTTATTGTAAACATTTTTGGACAATACTAGTATTTATAATAAATGAGTAGATACATGGATTTATTCACGCAATAACAGCAATAACATATTTACTCCATGAAATATGCCACTACTGCTATTGCAGTTCTTAATAAAAATTAATCACCTTGTGGGTATTCAGACCAATCACCGCCATCTAATTGTATGTATGGTCGTTGATTAACATACATCATTATAGTATCTGCATTTTCAGCAACTTTTGGAGCTTTCGGTAAATTATCTAACAAATTTGCTATACTATTTTTCCCACCAAAAACATTAGTTTTCAATGTTTTACTCACTAATTCTGACAATGAAAAATAACTGATTGAATCATCAATTACAATTTGGGAATAGTTTTGCACATCAGGGCCAATAAATTTAATTGCAACTGGAACTGATACAATAGCTGGGCTTGGTATTTCTCGCAAACCAGCAAATTGTACTTTGTCTCCTTTTAGTGCAGCACCATGCTCAGGTACTACCATCAGCATTACATTTCTACCACGTTTTTCTAGGTTTTTAATAAAGCCATTAATATCAGAAAATAAGTTTGCATGCCTAAGAGGATAACTTTGCTGGCTATTCATGCGGGCTCTATTAGCAAGTTGATTACCATCGTGTAAACTCGTGGTATTGTAGTACATTGCACAAGGCTTACAGTCTTTAGCTTGTTGGTCAAGCCAGCCGTTTAAAACCGCACCATCTGAATAAATAGGGCTATTATCAAACCCATACTGAGCAATAGGCATAGAATCAATATTAAATGGCTTGCTGTCTAAGCCACCATATCTATTTATTAGGCCTTTAAATTCATCAAAATGCCCATCGTGATTCATCACTACGTTGTTTTGATAGCCTAGTTTTTCTAAGTTCTTAAATAAATAACACTGTTCTGGCGCATCCTTGAACAAAGACGCTTGGTTTGTTTGTCCACAGCTTGCTCTTAATAATCGAATGGCTGCTGGACCACTATATGATGTGGCTGAGTTGAAATCAGGAAACACCACATCAAAATCTTTATACATGTCTGTAACGCTAATACCTAAAAAATTTAAGTCAGCAACTGCCATAGAACAAATATTTAAAATAATAACGTCAAACAACTCGCCATTGTATTCCTTTGGAAAGTGACTTGTTAATAAGCTTTGTTGTTGATAAAAATCACTAAGCTTTTGGTCGGGCGATTGGTATTGGGTTGTTACAACAGGCGCCTTACTTTGAGTTGCAATACTACTGTTATTAACCACTGTAGGGCTTTCATTAATATCTAATGAGTTACTTTGACCTTGCCAGCCAATAAACGCCAAGCCAATAATAGTCACTGTAGTAAACCGAATCCATTGAGAGCTGTACCAAAATAAAACAACAATAATGAATAAGCCAAGTAGCATATCGACATTAACTACCCGCCCAACTAGTTCGATAAAATAATCAAAGCTAAAATCTTGAACGTTACCAGCCTGTTTAATTAAACGATTAATGGGAGGTAACCACGAATCTTTATACAGTAAAATCACAGCTATAATCAGTGCGATAATGTGTTTAACCTTCTCAACTCGCGCATTTTTAAATTGTATTACTAACAAAGCGGCCAACGCAGCATTGCTCAAAAAACTAAAATCGATTACGCCGTAATAATACAGGGCAAATTTAACTAAAAAATAGAGATTCCAAACCCCTAGACCAGACAATTTCACTTACGTTCCTTATTTTTAGGTGTATAGGGTTCTAGCACTTCGTGCTTAAATGTCATTTTGTAATAATACTTTTTTAATTTAGATACTATGTAAGAGCCAATTAGGCACAATAAAACACCAAATAACCCCGAGATTAATGCTGTAATTAAAAGTTGATTAATACTCATATCACAGCTCTTTAACTTTCATTGTAAAAGCTTTTGCATCAGGACGTTCCTGAGTGAAAAATTCAGGCGTAGCAATATCAATACTGGGATTTTTTGCTAAAGCAGGATCGAACTTGTAACTGTCATTTTCTTTTAGTTGATTTGTAAAATCACTCACATCTTTATCTCTATAATATCGGCGTAATTGTTTACATTCTTGCTGAATATAGAAGTGGTCCGAAATAATGCTCTGTTGAGCAAAAAAATCACTGGTTTCTAATTTGAATAAATGTTTAATCGCATTCATTACATCATTTTCTCTACAAGCATGTAGATACAAGTAAACTTTGTTTTCAGCAACACTAAATACATCACCTTCACGTTTTATGTGAAATAGATGAAGTGGGTGAATAGGATCTATTCTTGGTAATAACTCAAGTACAACCAGTACCCCGCTGACCCCTAAATTAACCGCCGAGTCACTGTGCACTTCAACTTGGCGAGTAAAATCAATAAATGGTAAGTAACCTTTTGAAAACGTGTTTTCAGTATATCGTAATACATGCTCAACAGATGGAGGCAATGGTCGAGAAAATTGAAAGCCTTGGATCGACTGAATTTGCGATAACAACCGAGAAGGTTCGGAAAAGCTATACAAAATAAGATTAACACCCAGCGTTAAAAATAAGCACTCGTCTTGGTGCCTGATAATCCCATCTACATTTTGAATCACGAGTTTTAACCAACGACCACAATTTTTTCTCAATTCAAAACATTGTTTACCCAACTCAGATAAGTCGGTATAGCGTGTAACCGAAAATACTAATGTTGCGGCTTCTAGCTGAGGACCTTTTTCAAATAAATCGCTGTTACTTTTTACAACATGGTAATTTGCAGGCAGCTTTGTGCCCTCTGGTACTGAGTTTTGTACTAACCACACAACATCTTCATCATTAAAATATTTATTGCTAAGTGTTTGGGTTTCTATTTTCCCTTCTTCTACAACTAACCGATCATTTTGCAAAATTAACTGATAGTGAGTATTTGATAATACCCCTGTGCTGTGTCTCCAATAGTCGTACTCAAGTACTCGTGCAGCCGAATCATTATCGACAAACACAACGCCGCTAAAGAGTTGATTTAAGCGCCTTACTAAAAATCGATAATTAGTAACTTCAGGACCTGAGATTAAAAATAGAAGACTAGTATTTGTATCAATTAAAAATGATTTATATTGCTCAATAAGCGTTTCAAATTGCTGTTCAGTGGTATCACGTAATTGCTGAGTACCAAAATGAACAACGATTAGAGCATTTTTTATATTTTCATACGCACTTAACTCTTTAATAATCCCTTTATTTATGCGTTTTGCATTCCACTCACTAATTTCTTTTGTAAATGAAAAAGAATGTACTCGGCCTTGCTCACTAGCATCAAGTAATAAATTCGAACAAGAAGATTCAAAGAATGACTCTATCTGAGAAGAGACTATAAAAATATTTTCTTTCACATCATTGGGGCTTATTGAATGCAATATAAACTCAATAGAAAAATTGTCCAAAGGCGCTAAAACAGCATAAATTGCAGCAGGTTTTATTTCTTCAGCTGCGGGGTCTAATCCCAAAATGTTAAACTTATGCACACAAAACACCTTTCAAAAAAATACTTTTTTACTAGTTTTAGCCGCTATTCTATATATAATAGTCAAATAATGTCCATATATTATAAAATAAAACATACTGATACAGGTAGTAATGCAAAACTTAATTTCAAAAAACCCTCAAACACTTACATCTAACGATATAGCAAACTTAGCTCATCGCTTTGGCGGTAAAAGTGAAGATTACATTGAAATAGTGAATACGCAAAAAAACATGCAAACTATAAATAAATATGCGTTATTAAAAGAAATTGATAACGAACTTGCGTCTATTACTAGCCGTTGAAACTATAGGTAACCCCATCACGTGCAAAGAATTTTTTTAAAAGGTATAAAAGGTGGTACAGGTTGTACCGCAATTGTGGCTAATCTTGCCTGCGTGCTGAAAAAATCCGATGTACACGTAATTGCGATTGATTTAGACCCAAAAAGTGATTTAGGGCTGCATTTTGGTTTGCCTTGGAAAAACACACAAGGCTGGAGCGACGCTGAAAATTTCAACGATATCCTGACATGTTTTTACCAAGATAGTGACGGCATCATTTTTTTACCCCATGGCGAAAAAACACCTTCTAATACCGCATTAAACGAACTGATTGATAATTGCAATAAACTGGACAATATTCAAAACACTTGGGTACTCTTCGATTGTCCTAGTCATATAGATATCAGTAACTACACCTTACATGAAGACGATATTGTCATTGAGTTAGTCAATTGCGATGCGGTATGCCACAGTCTTATTTATAGACGTTTGCAAAAACTAAAAAAGACAGAAAATTCGTGGCATCACTTTTTTTTAGTTAACCGATACAATTCATCCTCTGAATTAGAATTCGATTTATTCTCACTTTGGCAGTCAACACTCCCACTTATGGCACCTTTTTTTATAAATAGTGACGAAGTGATTAAAGAGTCAACGGCTTATCGTAACGTGGCACTAAACTGTGCACCTTATAGCATTGCTAACGACGATTTCGAAACGCTGGCTGGCTGGTTGGTAAGTAAAACAGCATTATGATCTCATTTAAGGCACTTCATAAACACCCTTTTCAAAACACCTTTCGACTGGTGCTGAGTTTATTGTTTAGCGAAAAATTAGTCCGTTTGATTCTGTTTAAGTTTCACGGCTACTTCAATCAACACAGAATGAATGCGATTGAAGCATTGCTGATGCCATTTCTGATTATAGTAAGTTCTCTATTTGTAAAAATTAGCGTTCATAAGCGTAATATTCGTGAATCGATAAGCGTGAATTATCCGCATTTAAGACAACCGTATAGAAACCATCCTTATTCAAATTCAATACGCTTTATTTTACAAAGCGTTTTTTTGACGTTCGTTAAAAAAACGACAAAAAAAAGAGCGACGAAAGAAAAAATATCACACCATTTCTATGACTCAGTGAATCGTCTCTTTAGGCAGTTTAGGTGGTTTGATTTAAAATTAGGTAAGTTACTAAGGCGTATACTGTCAAAAAGCAAAAATAAACCTAAACAAAGTGCTTTTTACTCTATTGCCGATGCGCATGTTTGGCAAAATAAATATGTAAAATACATTGTGATTTCATTCATATTGTTTTTATTAACAATTTTTATCACTATTCCTTTCAGTCTAGAAGCGCAAGCCATTTTTATAAGCTTCATTTTATTAGTCGCCTATTCACTTAAGCGAATAAAAGGCCAGATGGCAACGATTGTAATGATCACTTTATCGGTGACAACGTCCTCACGTTACTTATGGTGGCGTTACACTGAAACACTAAATTGGGATGCTCCTCTTGCTTTAGCCTTAGGAGCAGGACTACTACTTGCTGAAACATATGCTTGGCTTGTTTTAATACTTGGTTTTTTCCAAACTATTAATCCACTCGAACGCAAGCCCATACCATTACCTAGAAACACTGACTTATGGCCTACGGTTGATGTGTATATCCCAACTTACAATGAACCATTGAGTGTTGTAAAACCAACTACATTAGCAGCGCTAAGTATCGATTGGCCTGAGGACAAGTTAAATGTGTATATTCTCGATGATGGTAAACGTCCTGAATTTGCTGATTTTGCAAAAGAAGTTGGCGTAGGGTATTTAACGCGTCCGGATAACAATCACGCCAAAGCTGGCAATATGAACAGCGCTATGCGCTATACCCACGGTGAGTACATTGCTATATTTGACTGTGACCATGTTCCTGCGCGTTCTTTTTTGCAAACAACCATGGGCCAATTTTTAAAAGACAGTAAAGTCTGTTTAGTGCAAACACCACATCATTTTTTCTCTGCTGATCCGTTTGAAAGAAACCTTAACAATCACAGCCAAATCCCAAATGAAAACATGTTATTTTACGGGCTTATTCAAGACGGTAACGACATGTGGGATGCGACTTTCTTTTGTGGCTCTTGTGCGGTATTAAAACGAGAAGCGCTGGATAACATTGGTGGTTTTGCATTTGAAACTGTAACCGAAGATGCTCACACAGCACTGCGCATGCAACGCGCAGGCTATAAAACAGCTTATATCAACATTCCACAAGCCGCAGGACTCGCTACGGATAGTTTATCGGCGCATATTGGGCAACGAATTCGTTGGGCACGCGGTATGGCGCAAATTTTCAGACTTGATAACCCTTTAATGGGCAAAGGGTTAAGTATTCCTCAACGCTTGTGCTATATAAACGCAATGTTACATTTTTTATCGGGAATACCTCGTATTGTATTTTTAACAGCCCCTTTAGCACTGATCTACTTTAATGCCTATATTATCTATGCGCCTTTTTTAGCTATTTTTATTTATGTAGTACCTACGCTTATTCAAATTAAAGCGACTAACTCACGCATTCAAGGTAAATACAGGTACTCATTTTGGGGCGAAGTGTATGAGTCGGTGTTGGCTTGGTACATATTGAAACCAACCACTGTTGCCTTATTTAATCCTAATAAAGGTAAGTTTAATGTAACAGAAAAAGGTGGGCTAAATGATGAAGAACATTACGATTGGGGCATTTCTAAACCGTATTTAATTCTCTTACTTATTAATTTACTCGGTATATTTGTGGGTGTATTACGTTTATTTTTAGGTGACCCAAGCCAGATTGGCGTACTTATAATAAGTATGGGTTGGGCTTTTTATAATATTATAATTTTAGGTGCTGCGGTTGCTGTTGCTGCTGAAGCTCGTCAAGTAAGGCACTCGCATCGTATAAAGGCAAACTTTCCTGCCGGCGTTCGTTTAGCAAATGGCCATACTTTAAAAGTAAAAATAACGGATTATTCAGATAACGGCGTAGGCATAGAGACAGATCACGCGCATTTATGCCGTGTTAACGATAAAATTGAATTATTAATGAGTCGCGGTAATAAGCAATTTTCGTTTACAACGTATGTATGTAATACCCGCAAAAAACAAATTGGCCTCACACTTAAAGATTTATCTCTCGAAAAACAGAGAGCTTTTATACAATGTACCTTCTCAAGAGCAGATGCTTGGCTAGATTGGCAAAATAACTTTAGACATGACCGTCCATCGTATAGCTTCAAAGAAGTACAAAAAACCAGTTTACGGGGCTTTAGTAATTTATTATTTCATGCTCCAAGAGCGTTACAACCAGTTATTAAGTTAATGACTAATATTGTCATTTATATAAATTCATTTACTCCAAAAAAACCGATAGTGCATAATAATTATGATTAAAAAGTTACTTAATACATTTCTAACATTGTTACTTATTAGTAGCGCATATAAAGTGCTCGCTATCGAGCCTATGCATGACAAAATCCTGTTTGTAAATGGCTACCCTGAGAGTGCTCAGGTTTCTAGTTTACGCCTTAGCTTTGAAAAATTAGGATTCAACGACTATAAACTCGACGGCGTGAATAATAATTCTCGTGTCGATTTCACAAATAGAATTGATAAATTAAGCACTAATTTAAAGCTTAACTTTTCGTACACTAACTCACCTTCATTACTGGCTAATGTATCGCACTTAAAAGTTTATTTTAACAATAACTTAGTAACAGTATTGCCTATTAATGAACAACTAAGTGTTGTAAAAAATACGGTAAGTCACAGCCTAGACCTAAATGCTAAATACATTAAAGACTACAACCAAATTCGCTTTGAACTAGTTGGTTACTATGATTTACGATGCCAAGATTACTTTAGCCGCTCAATTTGGACTGAAATAAACAAATCAAGCCACATAACGCTTGATCAAAAGCAGTTAGCAATTGATAGCCGCCTTGAATATTTACCAGAACCATTTTTTGATGCTAAAGATTACAACAAATTAAACTTACCTTTTGTATTTGCAAGCACACCAAATACACAGGCAATAGAAGCGGCAGCCACTTTATCTAGTTGGTTTGGCGCACAAGCAGACTGGCGTGGCGCTAACTTTCCAGTAGTTTTAAATAAAACACCAGAACAGCACAGTGTGGTGTTTATTACTAATGATTCAAAACCTGATTTTTTAAAAGATTATCCAGATGTTGAAAAGCCAACCGTCGAGCTAATTTCAAGCCCTATTCACAGATACAATAAAATGCTGTTAATTTTGGGGCGTGATGAAAAAGACTTAAAAACAGCCGTAACGGGTCTTGTATTTGGTCATAAAATTATGACTGGCCGAAGTGCAAGCATCGAAGCAATTAATAAGCTACCACTGCGTAAAGCATACGATGCTCCTCGATGGCTCAGAAGCGATCGCCCTGTGCACTTTGACGAACTTATTGACTACCCAACTCAGTTACAAGCTGAAGGTCTTAACAACGGCCCTATAAAACTCAATGTACGTTTTGCACCTGATTTATTTACTTGGCGTGAAAAGGGGATTCCGATCACTTTGCAATACCGTAATACGCCAGATAGCGAAACCTTAAATTCACGTTTGAACATGTTAATAAATCAAAAGTTCATAACTGGTTATTTACTTGATAAAGAAGATACATCTTTAACAACCGCTAAAACGTTGCTGCCTTTAATCGCTAACACAGACACAGCACAAAGCGCAGATGATTTTTCATTAGAGGGTATTAACCTTGCCAATCGCAATGAACTAAACTTTGATTTTAGATTTGCAGTGCTTAAAAAAGGCGAGTGTGCCGTTGCTCCACCTGGTGGCGAGTACGGTGTAATTGATGGAAACTCCAACATTGATGTAAGTGGGTTTGACCATTACATAGCTCTGCCTGATTTAAATGTATTTGCAAACAGCGGATTCCCATTTACAAAATATGCGGATTTACAACAAACTTTAGTATTGATAGATGAAGTTCCATCACTTAAAGCGCTATCTGTATTGTTTAATTTAACAGGCCACTTTGGTGCTATCACAGGTTACCCCGCTCATAGAATAAGCGTTGCTCATTTAAATGAAGATGCCAACTTAGATGATAAAGACATCTTAGTAATCGCCAAACCTAATAGCATTGCTAACAACTTAGATGAAGATGCGCAAACTAATATCTTGCTTGATAACAATCAGCGCGCTATTAAACAAGCTATATACAATGGAGCTTACGATGAACAAACAACAGATAAAGTTCAAGTAAGTATAAAAAGTAGTGGTGATATGGCCGTTATTACAGGCTTTCAATCACCGTTTGATTCAGAACGCTCAATTGTATCGCTAAGTGCAACATCACAAAGAGCCTTTACTCTTTTAGATGATGCGTTAATGAGTTCACAAGCTCTTGCGCAAATTAAAGGCAGTGCTGCGGTCATAAATTCTCAAGGCATTAAAACAATTAAAACAGATAAACAGTATTTTGTTGGTCAGATCCCTGTTCATACCTTAATTTGGTTTCACTTATCAGATCACCCATTTATATTAGCGTTATTATCTATTTTAACGCTACTGCTGATCTCATTTATTCTATGGCGATTATTACAAGCACTTACATACAAGCGTTTAGCTGAAGGAGATAAATAATGAAGTCACTTATAAAGGTATTCTGCGTTGCTGTGGCATTATTTGCTTTTAATGCGAAAGCACAGATAGAACAGTGTCAGCCGTGGCAAGCATGGCAAGTATTTAAAAGCCACTTTATAAGCCCAGATGGTCGTGTTATTGATTTAGGTAGTAAGCAGAGTATTACAACATCTGAAGGTCAGTCTTACGCGTTATTTTTTGCTGTAATAGCAAACGATAAAGCAATGTTTGATTTAGTACTTGATTGGACCGAAAATCATTTATCCGAAGGTGATTTAAGTACGCGTTTACCAGCATGGCAATGGGGTATAAATGAAAAAAATGTAGGAGCAATTTTAGATTCAAACCCTGCCGCTGACTCTGATTTATGGATAGCTTATAGCTTATCACAAGCTGCTATTCTCTGGGATGACCGTCGTTATAGTATTTTAGCGGCCGTACTAGCTCAGCGTATAATACGAGAAGAAACAGCCTATATTTCTGGTCTTGGTTTGTCATTACTACCGGCTCCAGCTGGCTTTGAATTTAAAGATGAACAATATAAATTAAACCCTAGTTACTCACCTTTGTTTATATATCAACAATTTAAAAAACTATATCCTCATTCTCCTTGGGAGCAACTGCATGAAAGCTCAGCAAAGTTAATTCTAGATACGGCCAAACAAGGTGTTAGCCCTGACTGGGTAATGTACGACACTAATAATGGTTTTTATTACGATAAAAAAACAAGTGACGTAGGAAGCTACAACGCTATTAGGGTTTATTTATGGGCCAGTATGATGGCAAACGATGCACCTTATAAAAAAGAATTGTTAGCACAATTTAATCCATTTTTAAAAACAATTAATGACCGTGGTTATGTGCCATTAAATACGTTTTCGAAATCAGGTAAATCAGAAAAAAGAGGCCCATTAGGTTTTAATGCAGCTCTACTACCTTTACTTACAATACAAGACGATGATTCCTTAGCGATGACAATTCAGCAAAAATTAATGGTTGATAAGTCATTCACTCAAACTCGTTACTACGACAGTGTATTAAATTTATTTGGTACAAGTACTTTAAATAAACGTTTTGCAATTACAGCGGATGGAACATTACAACCTAAATGGAGTACTGAATGCAGCTAAAGGTTGCCCTACTCTGCGTATTAATACTGAGCCCAATGCTAAACGCAAAAACAGTAAATGATATTGATACGCGATCTGTTGAGTGGTTACTAAGCCAAATAAATATTGGTGAAGCACAAAAAAATAAAAGGCTTATTGAAGATAGCTTGAAAAAGCTGGTCGCGATTGCTCCAACCCGCATAGAAACACAGTGTGCTCAAGCGCATTACAGCTTTGTTAACGGTGATTTAGATGGAGCAAATCAACTACTAAGCAAGTTAGATAACGGACTTGTTAAGCAATCCCCTTGCATTGAAAAACTCAAAGTCATGTCTCGAATTGAAGGCAAAGATAAATCGGCTATTCAAGAAGCTAAATTACTAGCTCGCGCAGGTCGGTACGAACCTGCACGTCAAATTTATAATAAAATATTTAATAATGTATACCCAACACTCAATTATGAACTAGAACATTTAAGCTGGTACGCGCAAGACAGCTCTCAATGGCAAAGTGTTAAAAATGGTTACGAAACATTATTGCAAAGTTACTCTAATATAGGCCAAGTTGAGATTGCTTACGCGAGGCATTTACTCAGACGTAACCCAAGTGACAAGCACGCTATTCGTATTCTAAGTAAATACGGCTCAACTTCTAGCTTTAGTAATGAAGTAGAAGAGATTTGGCTCGGTTCGCTAGCAAACATGCCAATTAGTGGTGCCACTGATAAAGAGTTTCAAACCTACTTTATGCTTTACCCGTTTAGTACTAAAGGTGAGTTACAGTATCAGGATTTCAAAAAAGATTTAACAGCACGTCAAACCTTAATTGCAGATCCAGCCTATCAGCTCTGGGTTAGAGGCGATAAACTCCTTGAAAAAAACAAATTAAAAGCGGCTGAACCGTTACTGTTAAAAGCGATAAGTGGGCGACCTCAAGACGGTGCAATAATGCGAAGTCTGGGTATTCTTTATTTACGCTTAGGTGACAATCAAAAATCCTATGAGTACTTTACACGAGCGCAACAGCACACCGCCGATTTTGCACAAAGAGAAACCTTAAAAGGATTAGCTAAAACAGCAAAGTTTTGGCTTTATATACGCCAAGCCAAAGATGCAATTAATAAGAATGAATTTAAAATAGCAAAGCTAAAATTAGACTTAGCTGATGCATTGGAGCAAAACCCTAATGCAGTTTTATATAACAGAGGCTTGTTACAATTTGCTCAAGGGCAATACTCTCAAGCAGAACGAACCTATCAAGTTGTTTTAAAGAATGACCCTCTCAATAACAGCGCCTTATTAGGTTTGCTTGAAATCGCTGAACTTGAACAAAGTGAACAAGCTTTAACATCTTTTTATAACCGTTTAACATTTGCTCAAAAGGAGCAAATTAAGCAATCCTATTCAATATCGCTTAGTAGCCAATATCGAGCAAAAGCAAATACCCTAGCGCAAGCTGGTGATTTAGAGCAGGCTGAAAAAGTGTTGCGTGAGGCAATAGATATTGCACCAGAGCAATCTTGGCTATATTACGACTTAGCTTTTATATACCAACAAAAAGGGCTTACTAATAAAGCTCGTACGTTGTTTAATAACGTATTGTGGCAGTTCCCTTTAAATCCTCAGTTGCGCTATAGCCACGCGCTTTTTCTACGATCTATTGATGACTACCAAGGCGCTATTGCAACCTTGCAATATATTCCCTTTAGAGCCAGAAATGCAGATATTGTTACGTTAGAACAACAGCTACAACTTAACGAATCTTTAACCCAAAGCGAGCGCCATCTTGATGCTAAAAATAAAGCAACAGCCATCTATCATTTAAGCGCCTTAGAAGCACAAAACTTAACTCCCGTAATGCAAGCCGAATTAGCACGTAATTGGTATCGAATTAATGAAAAGCTATACGCTGTTAAACTTATAAATAAAGCATTAACGGCACAACCTACACTTTCTGCTTATTGGCATATGCTTTATGGCGAATGGCTATTAGAACAAGGAAATGAGCAACAAACTAAACAATGGTTCACCAGTTATGCTCTTTCAGAAAATGCATCTGAAAATGATGTTAATCAATATGTACAGTTACAAAACAACTATATTAACCAGTATTACAGCGGCAGCGATTTAATTGCGAAACTAAATCAACTAGACCAAAAATATAAAAATAACGCAGCAATAACCACAGCATTAATTAACGCAAATTTAGCGCTTGAACAACGCCAAGCAGCGATTATCTTATATCAGCAAAAAGTGCAAAATAAGCAAATTATTGAGCCACAAGCTTTACTAGCGATTGCTAAAGCTTACAGAGAGCAAGGTGATGATTTTCAAGCCAAAGAAGTAACACAACGAGCTATAACGCAAACTTCATCACAGGAAAGCTATTTACAGCGTCAAATTATGGCATCTCTTAATGATTTTAATTACTCAGGTGACGCACTTGGTTTAGCTGCAGAACTCATTACTAAATCGCCAAATGATACAGAGTTACGTTATTTGGGCGCCCAAGTGGCCAGCAATTTCAATGAAACAGAACAAGCTCAACTTTGGTACACACAAACACTCTCGCCTAACCGCACATTAACTGAAAAAGAGCTGTATAACTCGCTTTCGCTAATAAATGAAAGCGATGAGTGGTATATAAACGGCGCAAAGCGTGAGCTTATTAATGAACAAAACAAAAACCAAGCTTACATCGCTATTGGTGTTAACTTTAGTGGCCAGACAAGCACTGAAAGTGAAGCAACCCTTGGGGCTGGTTTAGTGCCTATTGAAGCCTATTTCCCACTTTGGCAAGGTCAAGGCTTTGTAAAAATAGACCCGACAACAATTAGTGCGCAAACAACACGTTTTGATGAGCAATTTGCGGGAAGCCGTTATGGCCAAGGTGCTTTATGTATATTTACGTGTTCTCTTGATGAAGTAAGCCCAAAAGAAAGCGGCGTAGATATTGGATTAGGCTGGCAGAATGAAAACTGGCGTTTAGATATAGGTACAACCCCTTTAGGGTTTTTAATTGAGGATATTGTCTGGGGCGTAAATTACGCCGATGATATTGGCGACTTTGGATACAGCCTTGAATTAGAGAAGCGTCCCGTTACCAGCTCAGTACTTTCTTATGCGGGTCTTGAAGATATAAACACCGGTAAAATATGGGGCGGCGTACGCTCTACAGGCCTCACTGCAAATATATCACACGATTTAGGTGGTAATTGGGGATTTTGGTCTAGTGCTGACTTTACCTTATATAAGGGCCAAAATGTAAAAGACAATCAGCGATATCGTATTATGGGTGGCAGTTATTATCGCGTAATTAGCAATCAAGAACGCGAATTTACTGTAGGGGCAAGCTTATTACATTGGGCATACCAATATAATTTAAGTGAAGAAACTTGGGGGCATGGTGGTTACTATAGTCCACAAAATTACGTTGGTTTATCAGTACCACTTAGTTATGACGCACGTTGGGGAAATGATTTTGTTTATCGTTTGAAAACGGGCGTTTCATATTCACAAACTAAAACCCAAGCAATTGACTTTTTCCCTAACGATCCAGACTTACAAGCAGAAGCGTTTATTCGTCAGCTTGAAACGGGAGCAAATCCAGCGTTTGAGGGCGACACAAGTTCAAGTATCTCTTATAACCTAGAGGGCAGCTTTGAATATAGAATAACGCCACACTGGTTTTTTGGTGGTTACCTGGCAATAGATCGTTCAGACTTTTACGAGCCTAACTTTGGCCAATTGTATATGCGATACTACTTCAACCCTGTATATGGCACTCTTGAATTTCCTGGCACTCCAATTGTACCTTATGTCGAGTTCTAACTCGGCATAAGGTGATACACCGCGCAATACTTCCCCTAGCACTAAGGTATATGTATACTTGTGCCCAATTGTAACTAGGATAAGGGTGTGCCTCTTACCTTGTGGTGTTATTACCCTATAGCAAATCATTATCTTAGCTACAAATACTATACTGATGGTCGAGCATTCTAGTAAATACAAATACTAAAATAGCTAAAGCAAAAAATTATAAGGCCATTACAACAATTCTTAAAGTTAGGAAGTAAATATGAGTTCAGCTCCAGATAGTGGCTGGTTTGGCCACCCTAAAGGACTTTCAACATTGTTCTTCACTGAAATGTGGGAACGAATGAGTTATTACGGTATGCGAGCTATGCTCGTATTATTTATGACGGCAAGCTTACAACAAGAAGGCCTTGGCTTTACCGTTGCATCAGCTGCTGCAATATATGGTTTATACACAGGCGCAGTATACTTTTTAGGTTTACCTGGCGGTTGGCTAGCCGATAGACTATTCGGTGGTCAAAAAGCGGTTTGGTATGGCGGTATTATTATTATGTGTGGCCATATTATTTTGGCAGTTCCACATGATTATTCATTTTTTATTGGCTTAATATTTGTAGCGACGGGTACTGGTTTATTAAAACCAAATATCAGCGCAATGGTTGGCCAGTTATACAGTGATGCCGACGAACGTCGTGATGGTGGTTACGCTATTTACTACATGGGTATTAACCTAGGTTCTTTGATTGGTTACTACGTTTGTGGTTACTTTATGGAAAACGTAGGCTGGCACTGGGCGTTTGGCGCAGCAGCTGTTGGTATGGCTATTGGTTTAGTGCAATATAAGCGCTCACTTAATAACTTGCCAGAGCATAGCGTTTTACCAGCCAACCCATTAGGCCCTAAAGGTACTTCCCGCGCATGGGGTGGTATTGCTGCGTTTGTAATTATAGCTGCAGCAGTGACTACAGCGGCAATGACCGGCGCAATTGTAATCAATCCAACAGTGGTTGCAGGATACGTAGCTGTTGTATTCACTATTATCTTTTTTGTTTATTTTGGTGTTATTTACTTTACAGGTAAATTAACTGATGCTGAAAAACAAAGAATGTGGGCGCTATTTTTAGTATGTATTGCATCAGCATGTTTTTGGTCTGGTTTTGAACAAGCAGGTTCATCATTAAACTTATTTGCACGCGATTATACTGACCGCCTTATTGGTACTTTTGAAATCCCTACAACGTGGTTTCAATCTTTAAACTCGCTGTTTATTATTGCCCTATCACCATTTTTTGCAGCGCTTTGGATTAATTTATCTAAAAGTCTAGTATCACCTAGCTACAGCGTTAAGTGTGCGCTTGGTTTAATTATCATGGCGTCAGGCTTTTTAGTTATGTTTATGGCGGCTCATTACGCTGCTGAAGGCTTAAAAGTAGCGCCTTACTGGCTTGTTACTACCTATTTTTTACATACAGTAGGTGAGCTTTGTTTAAGCCCTGTAGCATTAAGTGCGGTAAGTAAACTATCGCCTAAACGTTACACTGGTCAAATGATGGGTGTATTTGTATTAACTTACTCAATCGGTAACATCATCGCAGGTTTACTTGCTGGTAATTTCGATCCGAATAATGTCCAAGAAATCCCTAACCTATACCTACAAATTGCATTATTTAGCATTGGTGTTGGTGTTGTTTTAGTACTCATGACATTTAAAGCTAAAGTATGGGAAAAACAAGGGTTAGAAGAAAAAGCTTCTTAATTGTTTTTTAAATAATATAGCTAAAAACCAATCCCTCATAACCGCTATGAGGGATTTTTTTATTCAACTTTGCCGCACCACTGTTAACTGATATTATAGCCTGATTGATTAGAGAATAGACTCAGGGAACAGCTGTATATGCAATCGTTAACGATATTACATGCCACAATTTTAGCATTTTTAATTATGCTTTTATCAGCTTGTGGCGGCTCCAGTGACGAGGTTACACTCAATCCAAACAACCCAGTTGAACCAGAGCCAAGTACACTAACATTATCAAGCTCGACTGGTTTAGACACGACATTAGATGAAGGTAATTTTATACTAACCGCTCCTGCTGGTGCGACTTCTAGTAATACAGAGCTTACTTACGAGAAAACACTATTAGATGAAGCAAATGAGCAACAAAATATAGTTTCAGATTTACATAGTCTTACACCAAACTCGCTGACTTTAATTACCCCCATCACTATTTCAATAAAAATCCCTGTGGACTATGCATTAGGCGGGCAACTCTTTATAGCAAAACTATCAACCAATACATGGGACATAATCGAAAGCTCAACCGTGTTAGATGGCTTCGTTAGCGCGCAAGTGAACACATTAGGCACCTACGCAATACAAATGCAGCGTAATGAAACTTTTGCCAATATAGGCCCAACTTGTGATGCCAGTGCCACTAAACAATCAGTGAGGTTTGTGCATGTTGCCGATTTACATGCTCGCTTTGGCTACCAAGAGCAATATTTCAGCCGTATTAAAGCCTATTACAACCAAGTAGCAAGCCAAACTCCTCATACCTTATTTACAAATGGTGGTGATGACTATGAAAAAGGCACCGTTGCAGAGCAACTATCACAAGGTACTGCAACAGAAGAAGCAATTAAAGCGATGCAATTTGATGTTCGTGTTGTTGGAAACCATGATTACGCGTGGGGCCCAGAAAAACTATTACGTTATTCACAAGACGAGAATGCCATCGTACTGGCGAGTAATACACGGTATGAAGGTGAGCAACTACAAGATTTTGCAGGCGTTGGATTTGCAAAAGTACAAGTAGGGTGTGTCACTTTAGGTTTGTTTGGTATGACTTCTGTGCCATGGAATGAACTTGATGAACCAATTGAAGATGAACCAATCCCTGATTTCATAAAACAATTTAAAATGAGCTGGCAATGGCAACAAGTAGCGCAAAGCATTGTTAGTCAATATCGTGACGACGTAGATTATATGATCATGCTGAGCCATTTAGGTGTCGGTCTTGATACTGATATGGCAACTAACGTCGCAGGCATTGATTTAGTGCTTGGCGGCCACACGCATGGTGGTGAAAGTTTCGAGACACTAGACAACGGCGCGATTGTTATTCAGCCAGATTTTTATGCTAAAGGGATTACTGATTTAACGCTTGATTTTGATTTAGCGGATAAATCATCTCCGGTTGTTGATTACAAAACAATTGAAACCGACTCTATTAATGAACGAGATGAAACGACTAAAAAAGCTATTGATGAAATTATGGGTCGTTATGCTCCTGACGCTGAAACAGAAATAACTATTTCAGAAAATTATCCAACTACTTTACAATTAGCTGAAATAACCGCCTTAGCTGCAAAGCATTCAAGCTCAATAAGCGCAGCGCTTTTAAATCCTGAGCTAGTACAAAAACGCTGGACACCGGGCGCGCTTACCCAAGAAGATTTTCATAAAGCTTTTTATGTAGAAAGGCAGCCATCAAATACGCCTGGGTTTAACTCTGTCTATAAAGTAACAGTATCGGGAAGCGACTTAGCAGCGATGTTTGCCAGTCAACCTGATTGGTTTTCACTTAAACCTGAAGATATACAACCCACAAATAATTACGAAGTTGCGCTATTTAAAGGCGCGGCTTTAAATCCTGATTTATTTTTTAATAGTGTGACATTCTCAAACATAGAGCCAATAGCCGAAGCTTGGTGGCTACTTGATAAATATGCTCGATTTAGAACAAGCCAATGCCTACATTTGGATACCGACACTGAGCTTTACTCGTGCAGTAACGTAGCAAATGTAACTGTATGGAATTTTGAGGATGCTAACAATCCGCTAGCGGCTGATTTTGGGCCTTCAGTACTTAACTATTTCGATCCAAATGAAACCAATTGGAGCACTGATGAAACCCAATATAACACCACCACTCAGTTAAATATTGATGATTTAACTGACGGCCCTTCGGGTGTCATGGCATTTTCGCGCCACTCCCCGACAGAAGGCTTATTAATTGAATTAAACACCCCTGCAAATGGTGATTTTGCAAACGAAGGAATGGTATCTGACTACACACTTGTTATGGATTTATATTGGCCTTCAGAAGGCAAAGATATTTATCGTGCAATAATGCAAGCAGAAACAAACAATTATCTGGATGACGATGCTGACATATTTATAGACCCAAGTGGTGGTTATGGTAAATCAACAAGCGACAGTGGCTACTTTGGTAATACTCAGGCAGAAGCATGGCACCGTGTCGCATTTGTTTTCTACACAGCACCTACAAGTGGGGTATTTGAAGTATACATTGATGGTGAATTAGCTGGCGTTAAAGAAGACGGCGAAATTGACCGTCAATGGGCACTCAATAAAACGGTGCTTTTATTTACCGATAATAATTTTGAAACCGTAGCGGGTTACTTGAATGCATTGCTTTATGCTGGCCGTGCTATGACCCGAGATGAAATTAAGCGTATGGGCGCTGCACAACAAAAATTAACATTTGAGCAATCTACACGTACTTTAAACCAAACAATTGAACGTCACTACAAAGCAGCTCCAGCAATAAAAACTAACCCATGGCTAGAGCAGCGAAACAAGTTTTTTGGCAACGCCTCTCAAAGTGTAAACAATTAAGTACGAAAAAGCTTTTGCTTATTAATTATAAAAGGAGGTTTAACGCAGGTTAAACCTCCTTTTTAGTATTTAAATACAATAACTTAAAAACAAGCACTCCCACTTGAATTTATACCATATAACTTCATTTTACTTAACTGTATTACAAACACGTAACTTTATAATAACCGTCCTATAAAATTTACACATGCACTAGACACTAAATAGCGCTCTCCTCTTCCCCAAATTAAAAATCTGGTTGATTATCTACTGCAATATGACAACAACACATAATCGCAGTGCTTAATTGCGGGAGTAATAATAATGAGTGAAGTAAATAACTATTTAGGTTTAGTCGGTATTGAATTTACCGAGTACGCAACACCTGATGCTGATTATATGGATAAAGTATTTACTGATTTTGGCTTCTCCAAGCTTAAAAAATTCAAAGGTAAAGACATTGTTTATTACAACCAAAACGATATTCACTTTTTACTGAATAACGAGCGTGAAGGTTTTTCTGCAGAATTTGCTAAAAGCCATGGCCCTGCTATTTGTTCAATGGGTTGGCGTGTTGAGAATGCGCAAAAAGCATTTGAAACAGCAGTAGAGCGTGGTGCAAAACCAGCGACCGACTCAACACATAAAAACATGCCTTACCCTGCAATTTATGGCATTGGCGACAGCCTAATTTACTTTATTGAAAATTTTGGCGACAAAGGCACTATTTACGAAAGTGATTTTGAAGACTTAGAAACGCAAAATATTGTAGAAGATAAAGGCTTTATCCGAATCGATCATTTAACCAATAACGTTTATAAAGGCACCATGGAAAAATGGGCTAACTTTTATAAAGACGTATTTGGTTTTACAGAAGTACGTTACTTTGACATTAAAGGTCAAAAAACAGCGCTTATTTCGTATGCACTTAAGTCCCCTTGTGGCACCTTCTCTATTCCAATAAACGAAGGTAAAGGTAACGATAACAACCAAATTGATGAATACCTTGGTGAGTACAACGGCCCAGGCGTTCAACATTTAGCGTTTTTAACAGATGACTTAGTAAGCTCTCTCGATAAGCTTGATAAATCAACAATTGCAACGTTGGATATTATCCCAGAGTACTACGATACTATTTTTGACCGTGTACCTTGGGTTGCTGAAGATAAAGAAAAAATTCGTCAGCATCAGATACTCGTAGATAGCCAAAGTGAAAATTGTTATTTATTACAAATTTTCTCTAAAAACTTATTTGGTCCAATCTTTATAGAAATGATCCAACGCGTTGATGATGGTGGCTTTGGTGAAGGTAACTTCCAAGCATTATTTGAATCAATCGAACGTGACCAAGAGCGTCGCGGCGTTTTATAAAATATTTGAGTAAATTAAAAGCAGCGAACTTCGCTGCTTTTTGTCGTTTTAATATTTAAAAAGTATGGCGCCAAGTACAAGTATGATTAAATAAACTATACCTTGTCGCCATACAGTAAAATCCAAAGGAAATGTAATGAGCCTAATTAACGAAACCCACGATATTAATTTAACCAGCTGGGTAGAATCAGCTAATGTTGATAATTGCGACTTTCCAATTCAAAACTTACCGTTTGCAGAATTTCGTCGTAAAGGGTCTGATGAGGCCTTTCGTGGTGGTGTTGCAATTGGTGACCAAGTAATCGATTTAGCAAAACTAAGTAAATTAAACGTTTTAACAGGTGACGCTAAAACAGCCGCTGATGCAGCAAGTGAAACAACTCTAAATACATTTATGGGTTTAGGGGGGCAGTATTGGTCAGCCCTTCGTTTGGCCCTTTCAAAAGCACTAAGAGCAGGCTCTGAGCACCAACAAGCGCTTAGCGATACATTGGTTGCACAGTCTGATATAGAGTTTTCTTTGCCTTGTCGTATCGGTGATTACACCGACTTTTACACTTCTATTTATCATGCTACTGCTGTGGGTAGTTTGTTTCGCCCTGACAACCCATTATTACCTAATTATAAATGGGTACCTATTGGTTATCATGGTCGCTCTTCATCTATTGACGTATCGGGTCAAACATTTCATCGCCCTAAAGGTCAAACCAAAGCGCCAGACGCTGAAGTGCCATCATTCGGTCCGTGTAAACGCCTTGATTACGAACTAGAGCTGGGTATTTACTTAGGTAAAGGCAATGCACTGGGCGATGCAATCGCTATCGAAAATGCTGAAAACCACGTATTTGGCTTTTGTGTATTTAACGATTGGTCAGCACGTGACTTGCAAGCGTGGGAATACCAACCGCTTGGTCCATTTTTAGCTAAAAACTTTGCCTCAACTGTATCGCCTTGGATTGTAACAACCGAAGCATTAGCGCCTTACAGAACAAGCTGGACACGTGATGAAAACGATCCACAGCCTATGGACTATTTAGAATCAAAAGCGAATCGCGACCAAGGTGCTTTTGATATTCAAATGGATGTTAAAATTCAAACGCAAAAAATGCGTAGCGAAGGCCATAACCCAACGCGCGTATCAACATCTAGCTTTAAGCACTCTTACTGGAGCGTGGCACAAATGGTTACTCACCACACAGTGAATGGCTGTAACTTTATGCCAGGTGACATGCTAGGTTCGGGCACTCAGTCAGGTCCAACGCACGAAGAAGCAGGTTCATTACTTGAGCTTTCTCGTGGTGGCAAAGAAAAAATTACGCTAAGTAATGGCGAACAACGCAGCTTTTTAGAAGATGGCGATAACGTTATTATGCGTGGCTGGTGTGAAAAAGAAGGCTATGCACGTATAGGTTTTGGCTCTGTAGAGAGTACAGTTCTGCCTACAAAATAATACGAGTATTAAATAAAAGGGCTGCTTACTAAAAGCAGCCCTTTTTTATTAATTTTTGAACAGTTACAATTTTTCTCTGGCTTTTTTAACTCAAATTGCTATCTTAATTCGGTTAATAGCCAATGTTTATATGCCATGTCAGTATTTATAAAGTCTTTTTATCAAAAAACATTTCCAGCCCGTCAGTTACTTATTCGCCAAAATGGTGAAGTTAAGCATGTTGTTTTGGCGTCTTGGGTTCAGCTTACTGTTGCAGTACTTGTTTTTGCTACTTTAGCTTGGATCAGTATTTCTACATTACGTGTTTATTCACAAACGAACAAAATTTCCAACATCCAGCAAAACCAATTGAATAAACAACTACTTTGGCAGAAAAAAGTCAGCGAACAAAATGCACTTTATACAAATCAGTTAGAACAGCTGGCTATTCTTGAACAAAAACAGGCTTTATTGCAAAGCATGATAGAGTCATTACCAGCCTCGATTAGCAAAGATTCAATACAGCTTGATAGTAATCTCGAGTCACCAATTAGTGAACGAAAAGAAGAATTTCATGCTCCACTACTTGATGAAGAGCCAAACAATAAGCAAGTGAACTTAGTTACCCCGCTTACTTTTTCAGCAAGATACCAACATTTAGCACAAGCTTATCAAAAAAACTTTGCATTACTTGATAGCCAAATAAATAAACGACACGACGATATTTTAGCAATGCTTAAAGGCGCAGGACTTGAATCGGCACTTAAACAACATTTGGCACTAAGCGAACAAAAAACAGCACAAGGTGGCCCACTTGATGTTTTTGATGAAACAAAAATTCCGACCCAATTTTTACTTATTGCCGATAAACTACTCTTATTAAATAACCTTGAGAGCTTTTTAACAGAGCTTCCGAATTCTTTACCTTTGCCTGCTGCAAAATATTACATTTCAAGTAGTTTTGGTCTTCGCAAAGATCCTATGAATAATCGTCGAGCCTTTCATAAAGGAGTCGATTTAGCTGGTTGGCATAAAACCGAAATTTTTGCCCCTGCTGACGCTATAGTTCTCAGAGCCGGCCGCAACGGTGGTTATGGTAACTTTATTGAGCTTGAACATAAAAATGGCCTTGTGACTCGTTTTGGCCACTTAAATAAGATTAAAGTGAAGAAAGGTCAACTAATTACTAAAAATGATGTAATAGGTTTAATGGGGAGCACCGGTAGAAGTACCAGTACTCACTTGCATTATGAAGTATTACTTGATGGCAAACATGTTAATCCTCTAAAAATAACAAAGGCGCTTTCTCATGTTCGGTAGAAAGAAACAAAAACCAGGAAGCTCTAGTTTAAAAAGAGTAAATAACACTCCCTCTATTATTTCACAAGATGTTCGTCTCACAGGCACCTTAGTTAGCCAAGGTGAAGTACAATTAGATGGTCGTATTGATGGTGATATTAAAGCAAAACATTTAGTTATTGGCTCAACAGGTATTATTGAAGGTATGGTTGAAGCACAAAATGTAGTTGTAAAAGGCAAAGTTATTGGCTCAATAAACGCCAGTGAAGTAAATGTTAAAAGCGGCGCACATGTTCATGGCGATGTATTCCACGATACCTTAAGCATAGATGCCGGTGCGATTATTGAAGGTAGTTTAAAGCAACGTTTTGAAAAAGATGCAATTGAGCTTATTAGTGAAGAATTAAAACCAGTCAGTGAAGTTAAGATGTTGTTAGAGGAAGACGACAGCGGCTTGTCGTTTGTAAATAAACAAGCCACAGATAAAAACTAAATCAACTCAGTTGACTGTTCATTATTTTTTTTCAGTGATATACATTGTAATATCAGCAGTGAATACAAGTTCATTGCGAGTATTATAAAGCTTTACTGGCACAACTAAGTCCTCTTTATCTATCCATTTATGCGGTAAATCAATCTCTGCAATTGCAGTTACATCAGTGTCTACTTTAGCTAAATACTGCACTGTCATCCCTTTTGGGATCCAACGATGCGTTTTAACTGGCACTGTAGCATCAACCATTACACCCGCACACAATTCAGCTAAGTTACACTGCGCAATAGCATGAATAGTTCCAATATGATTATGAACGCTGCGACGATTTTTAACCACCGCACTACAATGGCCCTCTCTCAAATCGAGTACGTAAGGTTTCATCGAACCAAAATATGGCGCTTTAAAGCAAACAGCTTTAGTAAAAAGCCAATTCCCAAAAGGTAAGCGCTTAAACTTGTGCCATGTTTTTACAAGTGCAGATTTATTACTCATTATTATTTTCCATCAACAGTTACTTTTTTAAAATTAACACATCAGACCAGTTTTAAAAAGTGCATTTATGCTGGCTTTTTAGCTTAATCCAATCAAAAAGTAAGAATGACAGCCTATGCAGGGGTCATAAGCCCTTTCTTTTTTATGAGTGCCCACCTAAAATACTCGACAAAAGGAGACTCAATGCAAACACAGCCCGCTAAACCTAATATGACTTTGTTACTTATCTTAGCGTTACTCGTTATATTTTGCCCTATGGCAATCGATATTTACCTACCTGCTTTTCCAACTATTGCAGAACAATTTGCAGTTACTGAACAACAAGTACAGCAAACCGTTGCTATTTTTATGCTAACAGTAGGCCTAGGCCAATTAATTGCGGGCCCTTTAGCTGATAGATTTGGCCGAAAACCAGTGGCAGTAGTGGGCATTAGTTTGTATGCAAGCTCTGCATTACTCGCATACTACTCGCCTTCTTTTGAGGTATTGCTGATAGCACGTGCTTTTCAGGGAATTGGAGCCTGTGCCACGTTTGTTGTCGCATTTGCGATAGTGCGTGATAAATATGGTAGTGAACGAAGCGGTCAGATGATCACCTACCTTAACGGGATTGTGTGTTTCATTCCGGCAATGGCACCTATTTTAGGGGCTTGGCTTACCGTACAGTTTGGCTGGCGTATGAACTTTATGTTTTTAACCGCGTTTGCCATTTTGGGCCTTATTGTTACGCTATTCTTTTTTAGAGAAACTCGCCCTGCTGATAGTCATTATCAGGGGCATATTTTAGATTTACGTCGCTTTACACCGATTATTAAAACACCGGTATTTTTGTTTAATAGCCTAATTTGTATGGTCTCAATGTCGGCCATATTAGTGTATGTAACGCTCGCTCCAGGCTGGCTTATTACACATTTAGGCGGCACCGTAGCCGACTTTACTTTTTGGTTTACGTTAAATGCCGTAATAAGTATTGTCGCAAGTTTTATTTTACCAACCTACATTAAACGAAATAGCCAACGTGCTTTGCGTGTCGGTGTGAGTGTACTGGTTTTCTCAGGCATTTTAATGTTAGCCCTTAGCGGTATAGAAACAGCATTTGCGCTTATGTTACCTATCTTAATTGCTGCATTAGGGTTTGCTTTAAGTTTAGGCTCTGCAGCAGGAATGTCTCTGTCTAGCTTTCCTAAACAAGCAGGCACAGCCTCTGCATTACTCGGTGCTATGCAAATGAGTGGCGCTAGCATATTGGTAGTATTGACCCAGTATTTAGGGCTAAGCACACCATGGCTAATTGCTTTTCACTTATTATTACTAGCTCCGCTTTGGTTTATTTTAATGAGCAAAAAAGCCCATACTTTACACCCAGCTAAAAGTACTCAATGATCAATCCTGACTTTCTAATCTCATTTTTATTAGCCAGCTTTTTAATGGCAGTAGCGCCTGGGCCATCAAATGCATTTTTGATGGCGCAAACATTTGCTAATGGTCGAAGTGCTGGTATGCAAAGTGCTTTTGGTTTTGCATTAGGTGGGGTTGTTCATACGCTATTTGCTGTTGTAGGTCTAAGCGCAGTACTAAAAGCCTCTCCTAGTGCCTATGCCGCAGTGCAATATGCAGGTGCAGCATACTTATGCTATTTAGGGTCTATGATGATTAAAGGCACGCTAAAGCAGCCAGAGCCGACACCTGATGACAAGCAAACCGATAAACCGCATATAAGTACCAGTAAAAAAAGTAATGTCATGTTTCAGGCCATGATGACTGAAGTACTAAACCCTAAAGTAGCATTATTCTTTATTGCATTTATTCCACAATTTGTAGATCCAACGCTTTCATCGGCTACTTTTCAGCTCGCGTTTTTTGGCTTACTTTACCCTCTTTTTGCTTTTCCAATTGACTGCACGTATATTTATTTTGGCGACAAAATTGCACAGTTTTTTAGACGTAACCCAAATAGCCAACTTTGGATTGATAGGATCACTGGCATTGTATTTATTGCCCTTGCTATCAATCTATTATTTTAACTAACCTGCACTTTGGTTAAGAGATTTATTCTTCCGAGTTTAGGTTCATCAATAAAAAGAATTAGCATGGAACAAAAAACACAATCTCTTCCCGCACAAAAAAATATTGCTTTAGTTGCGCACGACGGTAAAAAAGCAGCATTAAAATTATGGTGTGAAAAACACAAAGAAATACTAAGTAAGCACACTTTATATGGCACAGGTACTACGGGGCATTTAATTCAAAAAACCACGGGGCTTGATGTAGTTCAGCTTTTAAGTGGTCCTATGGGCGGCGATCAACAACTTGGCGCTAAAATAGCAGAACATGAGATACATGTTTTAATATTTTTTTGGGACCCATTAGCATCACAGCCTCATGACCCTGATGTTAAAGCACTACTGCGTTTAGCAGCTGTTTGGAATATTCCGGTGGCGTGTAATGAAGTGAGTGCAGATATGTTATTAAGCTCACCGCTTATGGACGTAGAGCTTGAACGTACATTGCCAGATTACGAAAAATACCTCGCAACCCGACAAATAGATCTTTAAACCTCAATTGTAATCTAGGTTATTTATAAAGCATGCTGGCCCATTTAGTCAGGCCAGCGGTTACACTACCAAAGTGATCCCCGTTAACCATTTTTATATCGCCTAAGTGCTCACTTAAAGCCGCTTTAATCAATGGTGATTGTGCACTACCGCCTGTTAAGTAAATAATGTCTGGCGTGGTCGCAGCGTCGCTGATTGCTTGTTTTGCTAAAGTAACTATTTGGCTAATACTACTCTCAACGGCAACAGCTAAATCGCTTACCGATACATTTTTATTCAGTCCACTATCTAAAAAGCTTAAATCGCAATCAAACGCACTAGCTGATGAAAGTGCTATTTTAGCCGCTTCACCTTGTTGCACTAATTGATGGCCTTGCTTGTTTTGCTGTAAATGTATTAAACGCTTATAAAGCTCAGGCGCACTTACATCACGTAATTGTGCATTTAGCTCTCGGGTATGGCTTTCACTATAAAATTGGCTTTGTAAGTTTACATCGTTAATTTTACACGCTTGCCAAAACGCTTGATTAGGCAAAGGCAAACCCGATTTAAACGTACTGCCTAAACCCAATAACGGCATTAAACCATGAAAGCTCAAAGCAATATCTAAATCATTTCCGCCAACACGTTTACCACTGTGAGATAAAAAATCGCTATCGCGCTGGCTATTTCCTCTAAAGCTTGGACCCATTTGTACAAATGAGCAGTCACTTGTACCACCACCAATATCAATAACGAGTACTTTTTGATCCTGAGTTAAATCACTCTCGTAGTCGATACCCGCAGCAAGTGGCTCATATAAAAACTCTACGTCTTTAAAACCAGCACGTTTAGCAGCACGCTCTAAAATACCGACCGCTTGTTGATTTGATTGCTCGCCACCCACAGCTTGAAAGTTTACTGGGCGACCAATCACTGTTTGTGTAAGTGTTTTACCTAAAGAGCGCTCAGCGCGTTGCTTAATTTTTAAGATCATCGCGGTTGCGATATCTTCAAAAAAGTTAATTTGACCTTGCTTTAAACCTGTTGCACCAAAAAATGATTTAGGAGACTTAACAAAATAGCCTTCTTCAGGAAACTGCACGTACTCGCTAATCGCTTCACGACCAATAAATAGGGTTTCATCTGAAGGTTGTAAATCAAGGTCTGACTTAATACGAGGTAAGGTATTTAATAATGCTTGGCGCTGCGTTAAAAAGTCATGCTCATGGGCTGTGCCATGTAAATGCTTAGCAACAAAATCAACAACCAACGCACTGTGATGAGTGTAAAGTGTAGACGGTAAGTAATGTTTTCCTTGCTCTAGCGGTACTAATTGAACATTACTCTCGCTCATTACACCCATAGCACAATTAGAACTACCGTAATCAAAACCTACAAACATACTTCACCACACATTACCAAAAAGGCCGCGCAATTTAGCACACTTTGTAAAATTTATAAATGTTATAAACTATCTCTGACCCGTAAAAAACTAGCAAAACGCGGTAACCCATTTTTTGTTAAGCCATGAAATCGGTACGTTACAGTACTACCAATCTCCGGTGGAATGGAGCGCTGTGCATCATTAAACCCAGTACCAATAGAAAATACCTGCCCCTGCGCTGTTTTTACCCTTAATGCCCCTAACATTCCTTGATATTTACCTTTGCCTGGTAAGTGGGCAATTACAACCGCTTCTGCATCTAAATAAGGTTTTAATTTTAGTAATGCATTACTTCTTCCATTGCTGTGCTTCGCGCTGGCCAAATGAAGCATTACGCCCTCGCCACCCTGCTTAGTTATATCGTCAAAATACTCTGTAAGCTGCTCATTATTTGTAAAGCTATATTGACCTACAGCACTAATGTGCGGCGAGTTTAGGCTAGTAATAAGCTCATTATAGTTTTTATAACGAGTGCTAAAAGGCAGATTTTTATCTGGCATATCAAATACTTTATAGGTAATAGTTTGCCAATCATGATTATTAGGTTTTTTAGTTCTGACTATGCCACTCAGCGCAGAAAAGTGCTCACGTTTAGTCCACAGCTCACCATCAAGCCATACATTTGGCAATGGCGCTGTAAACCAACTTGGCGCATTGATAATATTACCCTTACGAGTTAAAAACTCCGTGCCGGTCCAGATAGCTCTTACGCCATCATATTTTTCACTGACTAAATACTTACTTACATCGTAATGTTTAGTTTCGTTATATACTTTAGCCAGTAAAACAGGGGGTTGTGCTGCACTTATACATTGCGTAAAAAGTACAACAACAATTAAAAGCAGGTGTTTAATAGTAAACATTAGCGCATCCAAGCAAGTAAAAGTTGGCTTAAACTATAGTTGAGATTGCACCCATTGCCAAAACTCATCTAAGTTACTCATTTTATAGGTAGCTTGGCTAAAATCGTGATCTTTTGTGTGGCTATTAGCAATGGCTACAACACGTAACAAGGCGTTATTGGCCGCCGTAACGCCGGTAAATGTATCCTCAACGGCGATTGCATTGCCTGCCTGTATATTTATCTGCTCAAGTGCCAGTAAATACGGATCCCCTGCAGGTTTAGGATTAGTTACATCGTCTTTTGTTACCACCGTGTCAAACAGCTCATAAAATCCTAAACCTTTAAGTATTGGCATAGCTTCACTTTTAGCACTGCCCGTTACTAGGGCCATTTTTAAGCCACTCGCTTTTACAGCTTTCAACGTTTGCTCAGTAAACGGCATTAGTGGTGGTAAATGTGTTATTACATATTCGCCAAATAAACGGTATTTTTCATCTGCTAAAAACTGTGCACTTACCGATAAGTTATGCTCTTGCTTAATTTCGATTGCAGCTTCTAAAGTAGGCCGTCCCGAAAAGCGCTGGCAAAAATCATTTTCTAAATAACTAACACCGTAAGGCTTAAGTAGTTTACTCCAGCATACAAAGTGCATGCTTTCTGAATCAACTAATGTGCCATCCATATCAAATAATACTGCTTGTAAAGTCATCCTCATTCCTTATACCAACCTGCATAAATCTTTGATCAATTTAACGAATTAAATTGCACTATAACTTCGTTAAAAATTTTTTATTTAGAACAACTAGATACAAAAATTTTTGCCTATTTCTAGCGTAATTTTCTTAACGTTAAATAGAACCCATATATAAGCAGATTGGTATTATTTAACCTAAGCTAAATTTAGGCAATAAAAAAAGGCGCCTTAAGCACCTTTTATATAAATACAGTTATTGCGTTAAGCCTGCTGGTGGCTCACCCGTTGCTTCTTCACCCGTATCAACATCGACAAGCTCGTAGCCACGCGTTTTACGCATAACTTTAAGTACAGGCTTTTCAAATGCTGTTTTTAAACGATCTGAGTCATCTTTCAACTCATCAAGTGTTGTACCAAAAGGGGCTGCGCCTGTTTCTGACCAGTTAGTCACTTTACCGTTCAGGTTATATTCTACTTCGTGTATTTGATATTGCGCTGCTTCGTCTTTCGTTGCTTCACAAAAAATTACACGGTAATTCCAAAATCCAGCCATCTTTTTATCTCTTTAAATTAATTAACGCTACTTTACCAGCTTTATAAAAACATAAAAGCCTGCACAAGGCAGGCTTTTAAAAATTAATATAATTTAAGGTTATCTTTAGAAGAAGTTAACTTTAAACTCAGCGCCAACATAGCGTTCTTCATTAACCATTGCTGTGTTGTTATTAAAGTCGATTGCACCAATAGCAACTTGCTCATCAAATAAGTTACGAGCAAAAACAGCTACTTCGTATTCATTATCATCCTGAGCCCAAGTATAACCGGCGCGCACACCTACTTCTGTTAACGGTTTACCTTCAAACTCAACCGCTTCATATAAGAAGAAGTTAACTTTACTGCGGTACGATACATCGGTGTAAGCGTAAAAGTTACCATCGGCTAGTTCTTTTGAATAACGAAGTGTTATGTTAGAAATAAACTCAGGTGCATTAGGTAAGCTATTACCATCAATGATTGCTCTGCCATTCACTGTCGTATCAGTAATATGCAATGTGTCACGATCTGGTACAGGAATGGTAATGCTGTTATCTTTTAACTCTGTTTTGTTATAACTAAAGTTAAACGTGGCATTAAGCTCATCAGTTAATACCCACTCGGTATCAAGTTCAAAACCATAACCTGTTGTCTTATCTGCATTGAGCAAACTTGTGGTATTTGCAGTCCCACCTACAGCAGTTAATTGCTGATCATCCATAGTAAAATAATAAATACTCGCATTTACACGCCCGCGACCATCAAGTACGTCTGATTTGAAACCTGTCTCATATGAAGTAACAGTTTCAGAGTCAGCTGTAGTAACCTCGTCAGAGAACGTGATACGACCTTGAATACTAGGAGCGCGGAATGTATTTGCAACTCGTGCATATAAATTAACATCATCATTTAATTTATAAGACGCTGAAATATCCCAACTTACATGATCATCACTTACATCAGTTGTACGGGTGATATCGTTTGTACATTGTATCAAGTTATTTAGGCAGTCATCGCTAACTATTTTACGTACTGCTTCAAAGTCTTTTTCATCGTCTGAGTAACGAAGGCCAGCCGTTAGTTTTAAATCATCAGAAACAGTGTAATCTACAGAACCAAATACAGCCCAAGCTTTAGTATCTTGCTGTTGATTAACGTAACCGTTTAACGCGCCTCCAGCTAGAGTGTTATAGCCGAAGTTTTCAATCGTTACTGATTCATCAAAATAAAATAAACCGGTTTGAAAATTAACATCGCCGTCAAAGTTACTCGCTAAACGTAATTCTTGCGTGTATTGGTCGTGATCTGGTAAACCACTTTCACTTTCTGATGGGAATGGAATTGAACCTGGACCATGAAACTCACCTAAAAAGTCAGCACCATAACCACCATCAATATCGCCACGCGAGTTTACTTCTGCGCTTTCCCAACCTGAAATTGAAGTAATTGTATAATCATTAAAATCATATTCTAGCTTTAAGCTTAAACCTTGTGCATCAACAGTTTGCTTTTCACGTGCTGCTGCATCGTGGTAAACAACTTTATAATCAAAGTCATCAACTAGATCGTTAGTGCCACTTTTAATTGCATTCGCACGAAATGGAATAGGTGTGCCATCCATATTACGTACGTGATAATTAAGTAAGGCTGAAAAATCATCTTTTTCATATAAAAATTGGATACGTGCAGCTCTATCGGTGTAACCACCTAGTACATCATCTTGCTCAAAACCTGGCGCACGGTTATCAATAAAATTATCTTTGTCTTGCCAAAGAACAGAAACACGTGCTGAAAGATTATCAGTTAAACCACCACCCACCGCGCCTCTAAAATCAACGGCACTGTCTGTGCCATATGATACTGAGCTAAAACCTTCAAATTCTTGGCTAGGTTTAACCGAATCAAATTTTACAAGACCAGCCGGTGTATTACGGCCAAACAATGTACCTTGCGGACCACGTAAAACCTCTACACGCTCAACATCAAATACAGGGAAACCTTTTAGAATCGCATTTTCTTGAACGATATCGTCAACAACCAGTGACACAGGTTGTGATGCATTTAAATCAAAGTCGGTATTGCCTAAACCACGAACATAAAAACGTGGAAATGTACGGCCATAAGAAGACTCAATCGCTAAACTTGGAATTTTCGCATTCATAAAGCGAATATCCATACCGGCAGAGCTATACACATCAAGGTTATCACCTTGTAATGCAGATACTGCCACGGGTACTTCTTGAGCGTTTTCGACACGTTTACGAGCGGTTACTTGAATAACTTCTAATTGGTTGCTTTTTTTAGCTGTTTCTTGCGCAGCTAAAGAAGAAAATGAAGTACCTGCTACTGCAGAGAACAACGTTGCGTTAATTAGGGTTGCTAACGTAGATCGTTTCATTGCTTTCATGTTGGGTTTAACCTTTTGTGTGCACTCTTATTCAACGGTTTATGTGTTGCGCAATTTATACCATGGAGGTAGATTGCGGGTTCGACCAATTTTTCGCGTCTTGCTATAGGCTGCGCGGACCTTATTATCGAGAGTACAAAAACGATGTTATAAGGCTGAACGAACGATCGATATTATACCACCACGTAATAATTTTACTGCAAAAAGATGAGCAAAAAAGTAAACTCTTTTGCAACATTTAACTACACGTTATGCCATTTTTATACATTTAAAGGCATAAAACACAATAAATAAGGACATATGTCCTTATAAAAAAACAACAAACAAAGTAGCCATTTGCACTTTTTAAACAAAAATGAAAAAACACGAACATAGTTTGAAAATAAAAAAGCTGCACACGGCAGCTTTATTTTTTATGGACTCAGATAACTGAATGTTTTTATTTGATACGCTTAAGTGCAATTTCACCATCTATATGAATATCACGCTGCGGGAAAGCAATCACTACATCATGCTCTTCAAATACAGCGTAAATACTAAAGCGAATATCACTGCGTACTTTTCTAAGCATAGTCTCCGACTCTGCGCACACCCAAAAAATAGCGTTAAATACAAGTGAGCTATCGGCAAAGTCATCAAATAGTACTGACGACTTTGGATTAGCCAATATAGCTTCATGGTCATCAAGTACTTGCTGAATTAGCTTTTTAACCAGCAGTACGTCCGATCCGTATGCAACACCAACGCTCACCGCTGAACGCGCATTACCATCAATTAGTGTCCAGTTAGTTACTGTATTTTCTAATAGCTGGCTATTGGGTATCAACATATGCACACCATCGTTTCGGCGTATACGTGTTGAACGTGTATTTATTGTCTCTACAACCCCTTTTGCATCACCCACTTCTAAAAAATCACCAATACGAATTGGTCGCTCCCACATAAGTATCCAACCACTTATAAAGTTGTTGATAATATTTTGTGCACCAAAACCAACGCCAATAGCAATAGCGCCCGATACGAATGCAAATGCAGTAACGGGGATACTAAGCACTTCTAAGGACGTAAAAACTAAAATAGCAATGCTTATAATAAAGTAGATACGAGTGAATAAATGCACCGCGTCTTGGCTTAACTTTTTTGCTAGTAAGGTTTTTTTTATCAACTTACCAATACGCGTAACAACAAACCAAATAGCGAAAAGTATTAAAGGTACTTTAATGATTTTTGCAACGGTAATATGTACATCGCTGTAACTAAATACAACAAAGGCAAGAATTTGGTTTATGTGTTCTAACGTCATTTATTTTCCAATACAAGCAAGGAGCGCTTTAAAGTTAAATCGCTATAGAGTGAAAGTGATTCAGTGTTGGGTAAGTTTAGCACGTCATAATATAACTTAAACACACTGTTAATAAGTTCAATATGCACTGATTTAACTCTTACTGCAGCAAGTCCCCTCTAGTTATTAAAAAGTGGCGCGAGGTTTGTAACCTAGTGGGCTCAGTAAAAACCGAGCAAAGCTTCCGCATCCTGCTCACGCCCCTTATCTACATCCTGTAAGCAACAAAGAGTTAATCGTCCTTAGAAATAACCCGACGGGCAGCGCATGCTTGGTCTTTGTGCTACGTTATGGCCTATTTATGGGGAATAATCACACTTCATAGGCTCTGCCTTGCCTAAAAACCAAACATACTGATGCAAGTTCAACCACCAAAGTTCAACACGCCCTAACCTACATTTTAGAGCATCGTAATAAAATAGGGTGTCTACTTGCATAGCAAGAGTAAGTGTATAAACAGCGCCTCTTTTGATACTCAGCAGTAGTTAAAACGATGTTTTAGAGCTGTATTTACCTACCTAAATGCCTGTTATTAGCTAATTTGCGTTCAAATCCCGCTTAATATCGATAAACTTTATTGTATATAAATCAGAATTTGGTAAGTTAACTGGGTTTTTAAACTCATAAAGCCTATTCCGGCTAATCTTTCTATGGAGTTATTATGCGTAAGACACTGATCGCCACTACTATTGCTAGTGCCCTAATACTATCGGCCTGTTCATCAGATGAAACAACAAAAACGGCAGAAGAAGGCGCAGCACAAGTGCAAGACATGAACGCAAACAATGTTTTATTTAAACCAAGCCCATTGCAATATATGGCGCCAGAATTTGATAAGTTTGGCACAAAAGACTACGAAGCAGCGTTTGATGCTGGTATTGCACAGCACACAGCGCAAATTGAAGCTATTGCTAATAACCCAAAACCTGCAACATTTGAAAATACATTAGTTAAAATGGAGCTATCAGGCGAGTTATTGAACCGCGTATCGGCTGCTTTTTACAACTTATCGGGTTTAATTTCAGATGACGAATACCAGCGCATTGATGAAAAAATGGCGCCGGTATTATCAGCTCACTCAGACGATATTTACTTAAATGGTGCATTATTTAAGCGCGTACAAACAATTTATGACAATCAAGATAAATTAAATGCTGAAGATCAACGTCTAGTTGACTTTTACTACAAGCAGTTTGTAAAAGCAGGTGCTAAATTAAATGACGCTGAAAAAGCTAAAATGCGTGAAATTAACTCAGAGCTAGCTCAACTGTCGACCGCGTTTTCACAAAACATTTTAAAATCATATAAAGAAGACGTCATTGTCGTTACTGATAAAAGTAAATTAGCCGGTCTTTCTGAAGGTGAAATTGCAGGTCTTGCAGCTTCTGCTAAAAAGGCGGGTAAAGACGGCTACATGATCACGTTAGTAAATACAACGCAACAGCCTATTTTAAGCAGCCTTGAAAACCGCGACCTGCGTGAGCAAATTTTTAAAGCTTCTGCAAATCGTGCTGCAAAAACTAACGGCCCTATCATAATTAAAGAAACCAACCTACGCGCTCAAAAAGCAGAGCTTTTAGGTTATAAGGATTGGGCTTCTTATGTAATGACATCGCGTATGGCGCAAACAACTGACAATGTATATGGCATTCTAGACGACCTTGCGCCAAAAGCAGTTGAAAAAGCCAAAATAGAAGCAGCCGCTATTCAAAAAGTGATTAACGATTCAGGCGAAAGCTTTGAGCTTAAACCATGGGATTGGACTTTTTATGCTGAAAAAGTACGTGCAGAAAAATACAACTTAGACCCTGCACTTGTTAAGCCTTACTTTGAAATGGATTCTGTAATTCACGACGGTTTATTCTTCGCGATGAATAAACTATATGGCATTACGTTTAAAGAACGTAAAGATCTTCCCGTTTATCATGAAGATGTAACTGTATACGAAGTATTTAACGCTGATAACAGTGCTATCGGTTTATTTTACTTAGACCCATATGCACGTGAAGGTAAACGTGGCGGTGCATGGATGAGTGCATACGTAAGCGAAAGTGGCTTAAAAGGTACTAAACCAGTTATTTACAATGCGCAGAACATTCCAAAACCTGCTGCAGGCGAACCTACGCTAATGACGTTTGACGAAGTGTCTACTATGTTCCATGAATTTGGTCATGCTGCACACGGTTTATTCTCAGATGTTAAATACCCAAGCTTAGCGGGTACTGCAACGGCGCGTGACTTTGTTGAATTTCCGTCGCAAGCAAATGAAGATTGGATGATTGAACCAACGGTACTTGCTAACTACGCTAAGCATTACAAAACAGGTGAGCCAATTCCACAAGCTTTACTTGATAAAGTACTTGAATCGCAAAAATTCAACCAAGGTTACGGCACTACTGAATATTTAGCCGCTGCACTACTTGATATGGAATGGCATTCATTTGGTTCTGATGAAAAAATTACTGATGTTCAAAAGTTTGAACAAGACGCGCTAGAAAAACACGGTATTGCTTACTACCCTGTTCCACCGCGTTACAAATCAAACTTCTTTAGCCACACATTTGCAGGTGGTTATTCAGCAGGTTACTACGCGTACCTATGGACTGAAGTGTTTGCAGCAGATGCCTTTGCACATATGGAAAACAACGGCGGCTTAACACGTAAAAATGGTGACAAGTTCCGTAAAGAAATCCTATCAAAAGGTAACAGCCGCGACTTAATGCAAAGCTACATTGAGTTTAGAGGTCAAAAACCAACTACCGACGCATTACTTAAGCGCCGTGGTTTAGTTGAGTAAATAACTTAATTTATTAAGCTCACTTTTATAAAAGCCCGCTTGCGGGCTTTTATTGTTTATACCCTCACATATAACAGATAAACTTAGCTCAATATTTATTAAAAGATGATGGTTATGCAGTACTTATTTACAGTCACTTTGCTATGGGCGTTTTCGTTTAGTTTAATTGGTGTGTACTTAGCAGGACAAGTTGACGCTTGGTTTAGCGTATTAATACGCATAGCACTGGCAACACTGATTTTTTTACCTTTTTTAAAGCTCAAACAAACGCCTAAACCTTTAGCCTTAAAGCTTATGCTGATTGGCGCTATACAACTTGGTGTTATGTATAGCTTTTACTACCACTCATTTTTATTTTTAACCGTTCCTGAAGTACTGCTATTTACTGTAATGACTCCTTTGTACATTACCCTGCTAAATGATGCATTGAATAGACGCTTTAACCCACGCTTTTTTATAGTCGCACTTATTGCTGTAATCGGTGCAATTACTATTCGTTACGAAAACCTAAATAGCGATTTCATAATCGGTTTACTATTAGTTCAAGGTGCGAATATAAGTTTTGCTGTAGGCCAAGTCACCTATAAACGCTTAATGAATAAAAATCAACTTGATGATAAAACCGTATTTGGGTGGTTTTTTATAGGCGCACTTATTATTGCCATAATTTGTTATGCATTATTTGGCAATTCAAACAAATTACCAACCACTTCTACTCAGTGGGGCATACTGATTTATTTAGGGGTTGTTGCATCAGGCCTTGGTTACTTTATGTGGAATAAAGGCGCAACCCTGGTCAACGTTGGAGCTCTAGCAGTCATGAATAACTTACTTATCCCAGCAGGGATTATTGTTAACGTGCTTATTTGGAACAGAGATGCTGACATAGTTAGGTTAAGTATTGGAGCAGCTATAATGTTAGGTGCATTATTGGTCAATCAAATGCTTAATAAAAAGTGAATTAATAAGTTTGTAGCTAAATTGTCATTAATAATCATTAAAGTAGTACAAATTTTACTTTTTAAGGATAAACAATGAAACGTATTACCTTACTTACAAGCTGTATATTGTTAGCCGCACTTGCAGGCTGTGATGACGATGTAGAAATAGTAGAAAAAGAAGTGGTTGTTACCAACACCGAAGTGGAAATTGTTGAAGTACCTACGCCCATTGTTGTAGAGGTTGCTGAAGGCGCAAATATTCAGCTAGGCACTCGCCCCGACTATTTAATTGATGATATGGCGCAAAGCACACTAAAAACAAAATTAGAGTCATGCAGCGAAGGGCCATTTTATCGTACTGATTTTTCCATTGGTCATCGCGGTGCGCCAATGCAATACCCTGAGCATACTAAAGAAGCCTACATTGCTGCAGCAAGAATGGGCGCAGGCATTGTTGAATGCGATGTTACATTTACAAACGACAAAGAGCTTGTTTGTCGCCACTCTCAATGTGATTTACACACCACGACTAATATTTTAGCCATTCCTGAACTTGCAGCGAAATGCAGTGTGCCATTTACACCAGCCGATCCTGCTAATGGTATTGCTGCATCAGCTAAATGTTGTACCAGCGACATAAGCTTAGCGGAGTTTTTAACACTTGAAGGTAAAATGGATGGTGCAAACACTAATGCAACTACCGTTGCCGATTACATGGATGGTACACCAAGTTGGCGCACTGATTTATATGCCACCAACGGCACATTGATGACCCATAAACAAAGCATTGCACTGTTTAATGAGCTGGGTGTAAAAATGACCCCAGAACTAAAATCGCCACAAGTAAGTATGCCATTTGATGGAATGACACAAGAGCAATATGCGCAAAAAATGCTAGACGAGTACACACAATTGGATGTGCCAGCCTCAAAAGTGTACCCGCAATCATTTAACCTTGATGACGTAAAATACTGGATTAACAACAACCCTGACTTTGCAGACAAAAGCGTATACCTAGATGGTCGCGACAGTGAAGCCGGTTTTGATCCAAGTAACCCACAAACATGGCAACCGAGCATGGATGAACTTGTTGCCGATGGCGTTAAAATTTTAGCCCCTCCTATTTGGATGATGCTAACAATAGATAGCGAAAACAATATCGTCCCCTCGCAATATGCAATTGACGCTAAAGCGGCAGGTTTAGCGCTTATTGCATGGAGCCTTGAGCGATCAGGCCCGCTAAATGAAGGCGGCGGCTATTACTATCAATCAATTGCTGATGTTATAGATAACGATGGCGATATGATGACGGTTGTTGATGTACTTGCAAAAGACGTGGGGGTTATGGCTATATTTTCAGATTGGCCTGCTACGGTAAGTTATTACGCCAGTTGTAATAAAATGCCTGCAAGTATTTAATACCAATCTGCTTATATATGGGGTCTATTTAACGTTAAGAAAATTACGCTAGGGCCTGTTTATCTTTCGAGGTTAAATTTGCATCAGACTGTTTGGTATTTAGGCAAGGCAGAGCCTATGTAGTGTGGTTATTCCCCATAAATAGGCGATAACGTAGCATAAATGCCAAACAGGCGCTGCCCAAAGGGTTCTGCCTCGGGGCTATTTACTCTTTTTTACTCGGTTTTTACTTAGCCCACTAGGTTACAAACCTCGCGCCGCGATTAAATGCCCCTAGATTGAACAAATTTTAATCCTGAAAGGTCAATAGGCCCTAGAACTAGGCAAAAATTTTTTTATCTAGTTGTTCTAAATAAAAATTTTTAACGACGTTATAGTGAAATTTAATTCGTTAAATTGATCAAAGATTTATGCAGGTTGGTATAAATACTCGACAACAAAAGTCGTTTATTTTATCGCGCTCAGTTACCATATCATTATATAATTTTATTTAACTGAGCGCTTTTATGATAATCCAACAACATAATGCTGACTTGCCAACACCTACAGGTTTAATGCGAACAACTGTATATCGCCCTCAAGCGCAAGGACAGTTCCCTGCTATCATTTTTTATTCTGAAATATTTCAGCAAACCGCCCCGATTGCACGCAGCGCAGCTATTTTAGCAAGCCATGGCTTTGTGGTGTTAGTCCCGGAAGTATTTCACGAGTTAAACCCTATAGGCACTGTGCTTGCTTACGACGATGCAGGTAAAGACAAAGGCAATGCCGACAAATGGGCAAAACCACTTGAGCATCATGATAGCGACACGCAAGCCATTATCGACTTTATAAAGCAACAAACTTACTGCACAAGCACCGTAGGCGCAATGGGCGTATGCATTGGCGGACATTTAGCTTATAGAGCAGCACTTAACCCTGAAATTAAAGCGGCTTTTTGTTTATACGCTACTGATATTCACAGCAATACATTACCGGCAAAACTAGGCAACAACTCATTCGAGCGTATGGCTGATATACAAGGTGAAATTCACTTTATATGGGGAAAACAAGACCCGCATGTACCAAAGGAAGGCCGCACTAAAATATACCAGCAATGCGTAAGCACTGGCATTAATTACCAATGGCAAGAAGTTAACGCACAGCATGCCTTTATGCGTGATGAAGGTGAGCGATATGACGCTGCCCTTGCTATTAATATGTATCAACAAGCGGTTGCATTATTTAGCCGTACTTTATAAGTGCTTTATAGATATTTTAAAAGCGAAAATAATTAAACGCCTTTCAGCATACCTAAAGCGGTATGCTGCTTTACAAAGTATGCTTTTAAGTAATCAATAAACAATCGTAACTTTTTAGATCCCGCAGCCCCTGGCGGAAATACTCCGTACAGTTCAATATCTTTGCTTTTATAATCATCTAATATTATTTCAAGCAACCCAGCTTGTACTTTTGGCCACGCATCGTAAAGCGGAATACGCCCGATGCCATGCCCCGCTTCTACAAAGGCAGTACGTGCGGCTGCGTTATTAGTACTTAGCCCGCCTTGCATTGTAATATCGTGTTTTTTGCCATCTTTTTGAAGTGTTAATGTTTTACTCCCGAGCTGGTAAACGACCCATTGGTGCTCTGCTAGCTCTAAGGGCGTTTTAGGTTTTCCAAAATGTGCAAAGTATTCCGGCGCGCCACAAATACAGGTGCTCATTGTAGTCAGCTTGGTTGCCTGCAAGTTGGAGTCACTCAGCGCCACCCCCCTAATTGCAAAATCAAACCCATTTTTAATAATATCGATAACGTCATCCGTAAGTTGTAAATCAATTTTTATTTTAGGATATTGCCGTTTAAAGGTATTTATTGCAGGCACAATTAATTGCATTCCTACATTTACGGGGCAACTAATTTTAAGCAAACCTTGTGGCTCACTTTTTATATTTTCTATTTGTTGATTAGCGGCATTGGCTTGTTCGGTAATTATTCTACAACGCTCATAATAAGCAATGCCGGCTTCAGTGAGCGCCATGGTGCGGGTTGAACGATTTAGTAAAGTGATTTCAAGTTGGGTTTCTAATTTTTTTAAATGATAACTTGCCACGGCTCGCGTAAGCCCTAGCTGTTTAGCAGCAGCGGTTAAGCTACCCTGCTCTACAATTTGTGCAAATACCACCATACTTTTTAACTGCTCAAACGACACTTTCATAAACGCTCCACAATGTGTTTCAAATTCAACTCTTTAATTGTATCAATTATTAAATCAATAAAGTCAAATTTATCATCGTTGTTTAAAGGAGTGTTAGTCCATATAGTAATCGGTAAGCAAGATTACTAATTTAAATCATCAGAAGGAATATATTCAATGTCTAAAAAAATACTTATGGTTCTTACATCTCACGCAGAACTTGGTAACACTGGCGAAAAAACAGGTTTTTGGGTAGAAGAATTTGCAGCCCCTTATTACGCCTTTGTTGATGCCGGCGTTGAAGTAACGTTAGCGTCTCCAGCTGGCGGCCAACCACCCATTGATCCGACAAGTACACTTGCTGATTTTCAAACAGATGCAACAAAACGTTATGACGCAAATAGCGCAGCACAAACATTAATGGCAAACACTAAAGTGTTGAGTGAAGTGAATTCAAGCGATTTTGACGCTGTATTTTACCCAGGTGGCCACGGCCCATTATGGGACTTGGTTGACAACACAGATTCAATTTCACTTATCGAAAGCTTTGTAAAAGAGCAAAAACCGGTTGCTGCGGTATGCCATGCAAGCGCGGCATTTTTAAATGTTAAAGATGCTGATGGCAATGCATTAGTAGCGGGTAAAAAAGTAACTGGTTTTACTAACTCAGAAGAAGCTGCAGTACAACTTACCGATATCGTGCCATTTTTAGTTGAAGACGAGCTAATTAAAAAAGGCGGCGATTATCAAAAAACTGACGACTGGGGAGTATTAGCACTAGTAGATGGTTTAGTAATTACCGGTCAAAATCCAGCAAGCTCTGAACTAGCTGCTAAAAAGCTACTAACTAAGTTAGGTTAATAGCGAGTAATAATTAAAATTAAGCACAGTATTTTATGCTGTGCTTTTTTAATTGCTTTTCATTAGCAAGTACAATTCCTATACTGGCAACTCTTAAAGTCAATTAGGGCAATTATATGGCAACCAAGCCAACCACACTGTCATTACTAACCAGTACCCGTTTCGCAATTTTTAGTATTGTTGTTATTTGCTTTGTACTACAAGTAATTAATAGCCTCCCTGGTATAAGCTTAAATGGTTTAGGAATATACCCACGCAGTATCCAAGGCTTAATTGGCATACTATGCGCGCCTTTTTTGCATGGTAGCTGGTGGCATTTTGCCAGTAACATGATCCCATTTGTAGTATTAAGTTGGCTAATTTGCCAATACAGCGTTAAGCGTTTTTATAATGTATTTATTTTTACCGCTTTAGTTGGTGGACTGTTAGTTTGGGCATTTGGGCGCAGTAACATACATGTTGGTTTAAGCGGTGTTATATATGGTTTGTGGGGATTTATACTTTGCTATGGCGTGGTCAGGCGTTCGTTAAAATCCATTATCATTGCTATTGCTGTTGCCATACTTTATAGCGGTTTTATATGGGGTGTTTTACCTCAGCGCTACCATGTATCGTTTGAAAGCCATCTATTTGGAGCGCTAAGCGGGTTGTTTTTAGGTTATAGATTAGCAAAAAACGATAAGCTAAAAGGTCGATGAGTTAAATATTAAACGAAACCTTTAATTAATTTTTTATGTCCCCATTTATGAGTAAGTATTAAACAATTCTATTTAACATTGAGGTTATTTATGAGTGATGAAAACGAGTATACACCACCAAAAGTATGGACGTGGGAAAGTGAAAGTGGCGGTAAGTTTGCTAGTATTAATCGCCCCGTTGCCGGCGCGACTCATGACAAAACTCTACCTATTGGTGAGCACGCATTTCAGCTTTATTCTCTTGCGACACCTAATGGTCAAAAAGCCACTATTATGTTTGAAGAGCTTTTAGAGCTTGGCTTAACTGGTGCAGACTACGACGCATATTTAATAAATATAGGTGATGGCGATCAGTTCGGTTCTGACTTTGTTGATATTAATCCAAATTCGAAAATCCCAGCACTAATGGATCATTCAACCACGCCACCGACTCGTATTTTTGAATCGGGTTCTATTTTACAGTATTTGGCTGAAAAATTTGATGTACTCATCCCTAAAGACTTAAAAGCTAAAACGCAGTGTCGTAACTGGCTGTTTTGGCAAATGGGCTCAGCGCCATACTTAGGTGGCGGATTTGGTCACTTTTATAGCTATGCGCCAAGTAAAATGCAATACCCTATTGACCGTTTTACAATGGAAACTAAACGCCAACTTGATGTGTTAAATCGCCATTTAAGCGAAAATGAATACATGGCAGGTGATGAATACTCAATTGCCGATATTGCAATTTGGCCGTGGTACGGATCGCTAGTTCTAGGTGCTTTGTATGATGCTGCTGAGTTTTTAGATGTTGCTTCATACACTCACGTTGTACGCTGGGCTACACAGGTTTCAGAGCGTCCAGCTGTAAAACGCGGTCGTCGTGTTAATCGCACATGGGGCCCTGAAGAAGAGCAAATGGCAGAGCGCCATAAAGGCAGTGATTTTAAATAAAATAGCCACGCATCTTTGTATAAAAGCCAGTAATATTTGCTGGCTTTTATACTTCAAAAAACACGCCATTTATTGCCAATAAATCAATTAAAGCAACAGCTTAATACAAATTAACTATTTAAATAATTTATTATAAAATTATTTTCTTTTAAAATATGAAAACGCTCCAAAATAAGCTAACTTTAATATAAATTATTAAAACTAAGTGTTTTTATGCGTATAACTATTTATCTCATCATCATAAGCCTCTTTTATACGGCCTCTTTTTCCTTTAGTACCTACGCTGAAAATATTAAAACACTGACTATTTATCACGATTCTGACTACTCTAATCATAACGAATCCGCCTATGCAATGAAAATGGGAGCACTTACAGCACTCGCCGAAATTAATAATAATGTACAAGGTTACCAAATAAATTTTATTGAAAAAGATAATAGAGGAAACTCTAATCGCAGCTTGCTGCATATGCAGCAGTTTTTAAAAGATTCAAACGCGTTAGTTTTTTTGGGGGGTCTACACTCTCCTCCCTATATTAAAAATAGAGATTTTATAAATAAAAATAAACTATTACTTTTAGTTCCTTGGGCTGCTGGTGGGCCAATTACCCGCTACCCTGACGAGAAAAACTGGGTATTTAGACTCTCTGTAGACGATACAAAAGCAGGCCATAGAATGGCCCAATTTGCAACGCAGACTCTTGGTTGTCAAAAACCCCAACTGTTATTAGAAAATACCCCTTGGGGTAAGTCTAACAATATTGCGATGAGCAAAGCATTGGGGAATATTAAAACTAAAGTAAATTGGTTTAATTGGAACATAAAAGCGAATAGTGCAAAAATAATTCTACGTGAAATCATAAGCGACCAAGCCGATTGTATTTTGTTTGTGGGTAACGCACTTGAAGGAGCTGAAATAATTAACGCTATGGCAAGTTTTGTAGAGAATAAGCGAGTACCTATAATTAGTCACTGGGGGATCACTGGGGGGGATTTTTTCACAAATGTTGAGCACGCAATAAAATCAAACCTCAGCCTGCATTTCATACAAAGCTGTTTTTCTTTTTTAACTAAACCCCAAACAAAGCTTACCAAAAACGTGGTAAATCAAGCGCTATCGCTTTCCCCCCCTTCTATAGCACCAGAAAAGCTGGATTCTCCGGCTGGGTTTATCCATGCATATGATCTTACTAAAATCCTATTACAAGCCATTTCGCAAACAACATTAACCGACGATATACAAAAAAACAGGGCGAATATTAGGCTCGCATTAGAGAATTTAAATCAACCAATCGATGGATTAATTAAACAATATAAGCAGCCTTTTACTCAGTGGTCTAATGATGATGCAGATGCACATGAAGCACTTGGGTTAGGTGATTTATGCATGGCAAATTATAAACCTGATGGGAGTATTCATATATTAAATAATTTAGAAGGCAGTCCAGAATAATGCCAAACTCACTGAGTAATAAATTTAAACTGACAACAAACAATGCATTTTATACTTTTTTAGCATTGAGTTTAATACTTTCAGTAACAATAAGCCTTTTACTTGTTGGGAGCAGAGCTAATGATGCTATTTATGATTTACAGAGTAAAAGTATAGAAATTGAATCAGAGTTAACCACTAGTTACTTAATGCTTTTTATAGAAACCCGAGAACAGATCCTCAAAGATATTGCTCGCCAGCCAATTTTGTCAAATGCAATCATGGGCTCAGAAACATCTAAAGCTGCGCTATTAGATTACCTTGATGAATATAAAATTTTAGGAAAAACCGAAAAGCTTGTTATTACAAATATTCTCCAAGAAGTTGTGTATAGCAGTGACTCATCATTAGCTGAGGTAATTGCGACAGAACCTACTTGGCTAAATAGTATAATTAACAATCAAATAGAAAGCGCTGTTATTTTACGGTCATCACAATCGCAATATTTTTTTACCATTGCAGTACCTATAAAATATAACAACCTCAGTGAAGGGGTGCTAACAGTAAAATTTAGCACACCGCTTAGGGAGTTATTACCTGCAAAATTTGTATTAAATAATCACAACATCATACTCAGTGGCCCTTGGGTCTCTTTTTCAAATTTAGATGAAACACAGCAGTATATTTCAATCAGTAAAAAACCGGTTGGTTCCACAGGCATTGAGTTAAATTATTTAATAAAAAACAGCTTGTTAGCTGAAAAAGTAACCGCCTTTATGCTAGATATAGCAGTAGCTCTTATTTTAAGCCTACTCCTTTCATCTGTTGTGTTATTAATTTTTGGTAGGCATTTACTATTAAACCCATTTAAGCAGCTTGAGATTTCAAAAAAAGCGATCAAATTAAGTGAAGCTCGTTATAAGTTAGCAGTTGAAGGCAGCAATGATGGTATTTGGGATTGGGATATCCTCTCTAATACAATATATTTTTCCCCACGGATTAGAGTATTACTTGGATACAATGAAAACGATATAGAGTTTTTACCTAATACAATTGAAACATTTAATAACCTAATTCATATTGATGATATAGATGAAAACCAAAAACAATTAAAAGCGCATTTAACGCAAAATAAACCATATAATATTGAATACCGCTTAAAGAATAAATCAGGTGTATACCGTCACTTTAGAGCGAAAGGCATGGCATTACGAGACAGCAATAATATTGCTATCAGAATGGCGGGCTCAATTACTGACATCACTGAACAAAAAAAATCACAAGAGGCATTAAAAAAAGCCAAAGAACAAAATGATTTATTAGCCCATGCTATAGAGTCTTGTAATGTAGGAATATCGATCGCAGATGCTAAAGTTCCTGGTCTACCTTTAGTATTTTTAAATAGCGAGTTTGAAAAAATAACCGGTTACAAAAAAGAAGATATGATCGGTAAAAATTGCCGTGTTTTACAAGGCCCCAACACAGATAAAAAATCAATATCGGTCATTAAAAACGCAATAAAATCATTAGAAACTCAGCGTGTAGAAATAGTAAACTACAAAAAGGATGGCACCGCATTTTGGAATAGTTTACAAATCTCCCCTGTTTTTGACGAGCACTCTAAACTCACCGCCTTTGTAGGAATTCAGCAAGATATCACTAAACGGATTGCTGCCAATCATTCATTAATTGAAGCAAAAGCATTAGCAGAACAAGCCAATATAGCAAAAAGTGAGTTTTTAGCCTCAATGAGTCATGAAATACGTACGCCTATGAATGGAGTACTCGGTATGCTTAACTTTATTTTAGATAGCTCTTTAAACGAAAAGCAGCAATATCAAACACGTATTGCACTTAACAGTGCAAACTCTTTACTCAATATAATTAATGATATTTTAGATTTTTCAAAAGTAGATGCAGGTAAGCTTGAGCTAGAAGAGTTAGAGTTTAACTTGCATGCCATGCTAGGAGATTTTTTAGAAACAGTCGCAGCTCAAGCATATAGTAAAGGTATTGAACTTATTTTAGATATTACAGATATCAAATACCCTTTCGTTATTGGAGATTCTGGACGACTCAGACAAATATTAACAAATCTTGTTAATAACGCCCTTAAATTTACCCATGTAGGGGAAGTGCAAATTATTGCTAAATTAATTCCCACTAATGGGAATGAAATACGCTTTAACTGCCAAGTGAAGGATACCGGAATAGGCATTCCAGTAGAGCAACAAGCCAAGTTATTTAAATCATTTTCACAAGTAGATTCTTCAACAACACGGAAATACGGCGGGACAGGATTAGGGTTAGCCATCGTTAAAAAACTCTGCAATTTGATGCAAGGTGAAGTAGAGGTAAAGTCGGACGAAAATAAAGGGAGTAACTTTATTTTTGATATCACTTTAAAGAAAGGTAAAAAAACAGAAAAAGTAATGCCTCCTATAGATATTACTGGAATTAACATACAAATAGCGTGCAGTAACAAAAGCCAAGCTAACGTACTTCAAAAGCAGCTTACACAATGGGGAGCAATCGTAACAATAAGCTCATCAGCAAAAATTGCGCTAAATACTTACGAGCAATTTTATACCCAACATGCTCATCCTTTCGACATTGTAATTATTGATACAAAACTTAGCGACAGTAACGGATTAACACTCGGTAAAACGATTAATGATCTAAATCTTCTCAGTACAGCAAACCTTGTATTGATGACCACAATAGATCAGTTTGAAACTAATGAACACTATAAACAAAATGGTTTTACTGCTTACTTTCCAAAACCGATGACAACTAAAGATATTTTTAACCTTCTTACAAAATGCTTACCCGAGAGAAACACTTTACATAGTGAAAATACCCAAACTTGTACCATAACCGAAAAACCACTTGGGCCGAATGATATTGTATGGCGTGAAGATATACGTATTTTATTAGCTGAAGATAATCAAATTAATCAGATTGTCGCCGCAACAACATTGAAAAAGATGGGAATTAGTGTTGTAGATATTGCGACCAATGGTAAAGAGGTACTTGATTACTTAGATCAAAAAAATACTATTGAGCCATACTCTCTTATTTTAATGGATTGCCAGATGCCTGTTATGGACGGATATCAGGCAACAACTTTAATTAGAAATAATGAAGCAAGAGATAAAGCAAACGCCATTACAATCATAGCAATGACAGCGAATGCTATGACCGGTGATAAAACTAAATGTTTAGATTCCGGAATGGATGACTATATATCAAAACCAATTGCCCAAGATATTTTATTTGAAAAGCTTTTAAAGTGGCTTCCTCACTCTGTAAAATAGACATTCAACCACATTTTCTTACATATATTTAGTTGTTCTAAAATTAGTCGTTGGTACTATAAATTAATCTTGAGCAATACTATATTGCTCGTTAATTTAAAGGATTAACGAATGAATAAAATAATAATAACGCTATGTGCCTTGTATCAGCACAAAAACTAGCAATACAAACAACACAAGCACTAATTACAACCGACTCCGCAACTGTATTTGCATATAACAAGACCCTAAAGCAGCTTGAGAGCATCAATTTACTAAGCGCAAAAAGCATTCAACTTACCCTACCCAATAATGCGATTGGTTTTGATGTAGCAACACTTGCCAATGCCGATACCAAACAAGCACTAATTTTAGCAAACGACGGGGTTTATAAAACCAATAGCGATAAAACAACATTATTGTTTACTTATGAATCAGTGCTTAATACATTAAAAGTAGATGAGTTTGAGAAAATTGATTTTGTTTTTGATGCCAATAACGATGGCTTAAGTGATATTTTTATCCCTAATTTAACAAGCAGCACCTTATATGTTCAAAACAAAGACGGCAGCTTTTCAGGAAAAGGGCTTTCTCTAGAAGTTAACATTAACAATAAACCCGTCGTTATTGATTTTAACCACGACGGCTTAAACGACCTAGTATTTTCAAACGACTTTGGAGCAGATGTACTCCTTGCTAATTCAGAGGGCTTTGAGCAAAAGCTTACCTCAATTGACTTTGACATCGAGTTAGGCGAACTAAGTAATGGTGAAACTCGCAAAATAAAGCAAATTATTGATATTAATAACGACGGATTTCTAGATTTTACAACCAGGCAGTTTAAGCCTACGCAAGGTATGGATTCGTTAGATATAAAAATAGCACATACTTTATACCTAGGGAGCGCTAAAGGTTTTACTAGTACGCCCATTACCTTATTTGAAACACAGGGCCCTAGTGAGTTATTACTCAAAACTGATTTTAATAATGATGGCTTAATTGATTTACAAAAAATGGATTTAGATATTGGCTTAGGTACTATCGCGTCTATGGCATTGGGCGGTGGCAGTACTGATGTAGATGTAGAAATGAATCTTTATAAACAGCAACCCGACGGCTCATTTGCCAATAAATCGAGTATCGAACTTGATTTAGAAATGGAAGTGGGAATGAACGGCAATGATTCCAAACCAGCGCTCTATTTAGGCGATATTAACGGCGACAGCTATATTGACGCGGTATACAAATACAGTAAAAAAACACTGTATATTTATTACGGAGAGCAAGATTCACTGCTAAATAAAAAACGTAAGAAATTAAAATTAACGCTGCCTAAAAATAACAAAGATATTCTGTTAGTTGATATAAACCAAGATGGTAAAAAAGATTTTGTATTTAAATTTACCGAAGAAGATGGCACCAGCAAAATAGAAACACGGTTAAATTAAACCAATAAAAACGCCCAACTGAATTAACCGTTGGGCTTTTTGACTTAAACCTGCGAGTAACAGTCAGCTTTACTCTAAGTAATAACACTTAAGCAGTTACGTTTAGCAGTGAATCACCTTCACTTAAACCAAATTTCTCTTGCACTGATGCAAGGATTAATTCTTTATCTTCATCTGACAACTGATTTGAATACTCAGTTAATAGCTCATCTAAATAGCTGACTACTTCATCTGTATCGACTGATTCTAATGAGTTTTGCGGCGGTGGCGGACGCTGGCCTTCTGCCCGTCCTGCATCACCAATACTTTTAGCATCAAATTCAAGTTCGCCCATTAAATCAGCAAGCTCTTTAGTGGGTGCAATACCTTGCTCTTTAAACGCCGCTTGAATACTTTGCGCATCGTCGCTAGTTAAGTTTTCTGCATCAAACTGTGCAAGCGTTTCTTTAATAAAATCGCTTTGCTCTGTTGTTAGCTTTGCTGTTTGGCTGCTTTGTTGCGACATCAAACTGGCAGAACTGCTGTTAATACTATTAATCATTTTAGTACCCTTTCAACGTTCACGACGAGGTGGTTTATGATCGCTAAGCTCTTGTTCACTAATTTCGCCATTACCATCGGCATCTATAGAATCAAAAATTGTTTGTGCATCGCCGTGCGGTGGTTTTTTAGCACTAAACTCTTCAAAGCTAATTACACCATCGCCATCAGTATCAATAGTTGAAAAATCAGGTCTTTCAGGAGGATTGTCACCCCCTCGTGCAGCTACATTAGCTGAAAAAGCAATAGATAATATTGCCACAGTGGCAAGTGTTGAAAAATGCTTCATAGTAATAACCTCGTATTTAAGAATTAAATTAAGATTACGCTTTAAAAACGCAAACAATGTGCAAACAATAGGGAAGTAGTAAATTATTTTGATAAAAAAATTAATTTAAAAAGTTATGGTTGATTGCATTGCAATCAATATATAAGCTAATAAAATAATACGATTAATAACTGACGAGCAGTTGCGTTACTGCCCTTAATTCTCAAAGCTGATATACTGCTTGAGCCAATTAAACAAACAAATACAGAGCACTTTCATAAATAATGATTAATAACCAACCCTACTTAGCAGGCAATCTGTGAAAATACCTAAACGCCTACAACCTCTTGTTGATGATGGCCTTATTGACGAAGTTATAAGCCGACTAATGAGCGGCAAAGAAGCCGATGTATTTATTGTGCGTTGTGGTGAACACATACGCTGTGCAAAAGTGTATAAAGATGCCGTTAAACGTAGCTTTAAAAAAGCGGCACAATACCAAGAAGGCCGAAAAGTACGTGGTGGACGCCAAGCCCGTGCTATGGGCAAACGCTCTAGCTATGGCCGTCAATTAGAAGAAGAGATTTGGCAAAATGCCGAAGTGGATGCGCTATCTCGTTTAGCCGGTGTGGGTGTACGTGTACCTGATACTTACTTTTGTATTGATGGCGTGCTGCTTATGGAGCTCGTGTCGGACGAGGATGGTAACGTAGCTCCTCAACTAGGACATGTCGTTTTTAGTGAAGAGCAAGCGATTGAGCAGTATAAACTCATGATACATTACATTAAGCTTATGCTTTGCGCAGGTATAATACACGGTGATTTATCTGAATTTAATGTACTTGTAGATAATAACGGCCCTGTAATTATAGATTTACCGCAAGCAGTTAACGCTTCAGCAAATAACAGTGCACAAGCTATGTTTGCACGCGATGTAAATAACATACGCCGCTACTATGGTGAATTTGCGCCAAGCATACTAAAAACTCAATACGCTAAAGAAATGTGGGCACTATTTGAAGAGGCCAATTTAACGCCTAATTCAACGCTTACAGGTGAGTTTGAAGACAGCGACGAACTTGCAGATGTAGATTCTATTCTTGATGAAATCCAAGCGGCAGAATATGAAGAGTTTGACCGTTTAGAGCGAATTAAAAATGCTGACGATGATGAGTAGATCATCATCATAGCTCACTAATCCCCCCCTTACTGCGGGTGCACAAATCGGTAGCCAACCCCATAAACAGACTGAATAACACTTTCAGTTTGTGTCACTTCATCTAGTTTTTTACGCAACTTTTTAATATGGCTATCAATAGTACGGTGGCTCACAATACGCTGATCGGCGTACATAGTGTCCATTAAACTATCGCGCGAATAAATACGATTTGGGTTGTTAAACAAAGGTTTAAATAGCTGAAATTCAAAGTTCGTTAGCTCTATGCTGCTTGATTTGTATTTTACGTTGTAGGTGCTCTCATCAAGCTTCATTGTTGACTCTGTAACATCACTTGCGTTATTTAATCGCCTTAATATAGCTTTTACGCGTGCCACCAGCTCAGCATAACTAAACGGCTTACAGATATAGTCATCAGCACCTAACTCTAGTCCAAGTAATCTATCTATTTCTTCGACTCTTGCCGATACCATAATAATAGGCACGTTTGAAAAGCGCCTGATTGCTTTACACAATTCAATGCCACTTTGGCCTGGTAACATTATGTCGAGTAAGATTACACTCGGGCTGTTAATTTCAAGCCAAGGTAATACTTCATTCCCGTGATGTATTTGATGAGTGATAAAGTGGTGGCTGCTTAAAAAGTCACTCATTAAGTTAGCTAGCTTTACTTCATCTTCCACAATCAGTATTTGTTCACTCATAGGCATCTCTGTAAGTAACCTCAACTTTATTTTTATAAACTAAATAGTTGGCAATCTAATAATAATAGCAAGGCCGCCTAAGCTGGCTTTTTCTGCAGCTATTTCACCATTATGGCCTTTAACTATATGCTGGCAAATAGATAAGCCTAAACCAGAACCCCCCTCTTGGCGATTACGCGAACTATCTACTCGATATAAATACTCAAACAAATGCGATAAATGCGACTGCTCTACACCTACGCCATTATCTTCAATTATAAGCTCTAAGTAGGTTTGCCCTTTAATACTTATATTGCTAGCCGTTAATGAAATAGTTGAGCATTGTGCATAGTGTACTGCGTTCATTAAAATATTATCGAGTAGCTGCAAAAGGCGTGTTTTATCTGCTTGTACAGTTATGTGTTTAGCGCTATTTAGTAAATGAATTTTTATATTATGTTGTTCAAGCACAACCTGATATTTTTGCTCAATAGTATTTAATAATAACGCCATGTCAGTAGGTTGCATAGTGTAATGCATACCCCCTAACTCTGCGCTATTGAGCATATGCAAGTCGTCTATTAAGCGTTTTAAATGCAAAGCTTCATCGTTAGCCGAACTTATATTTTTTGCGTTCGGTTCTCGTATACCAAGTAGCATAGCTTCAAGTTCACCGAGTAAAATGCTCATTGGCGTCCTAAGCTCATGAGAAATATTAGCAAGCCATCGCTTACGTACTTGCTCATCTTTAGCGAGTGTAAATGCAAGGATATTAAAATCTTCGCTTAATTGGCCTAATTCGTCTTTTCGCTCAAGCGTAAGTTTGGTCTCGTAATTACCTTGCGTTAAGCGATGCATACCGTTAGCAATTTGCTTTACTGGGCTTACTAAGTGGCGAGACAATAAAAAGGTAACCAGTAATGTAAGCACTACCGCAGCTAAAGCAATAAACCATAGGTAGTTAGTTTGTTGCTGTAAAAAATCAAGTTCATAACCATCCACCAAGCTATCTCTTTTAGAAACAGCTAAGTAACCCACTACTTTATCGCCCACTGTAATTGGGGTTGTTATATATTTTAAACCGCTGAGATACTTACCCACTACTCGCTGTTTATTTTCATCAAGTAAAGCGTAGTGAGCAATATTGTCCGGTGGTGGGCGACGATCCATCCCTAAACGAACATGATCGGGTGGCGGGTGTCGCATCACCCCTCCCCTGGAACCCGGACCTTTTGGTGGTCTAGGTAAAAACTGGCTATTTTCTAGCTGCGATTCAACAAGCTTTCTAAAATTTTCGCCATCGCCAACAACGCGTTGCCATGAGGGGGTTTGTTCGTATTGCTTTGCAAGTTGTACAACAAGTGGCTCTAGCGCTTTTATCTCTTTTGCATTAACAAAATCAATTACGCCTTGACCTATACTCCATTGTATAAGTATCACCAGCCCTGCAATAACACTAAAAGTAAAACTAAATAGTATTAAAAAAAGTTTATTATGAATTTTCATTAATGCGTGTTTTCAACCTTGCTAGGAAAGCTTTCAAATCGGTATGTTATAAACTCTTTGCTTTGGTCGTTAACATACAACGTAGCAATTATTTTTTTGCCTTGAACGGTCCAATACATATGACCATGATTATTTAAAGTAACCGATACGGTATTTATACCATTTTTAAATAAGTTAGCAGGTAAATGCAATGCATGTCCGTAAATTCGCTGTATTTTAACCCCATTTATATATAAATGAGCATGACCTTGTAAAAAGCCCGTGTCATCGTTTGTAGTAACGCTCATCATTTGCTGCATGTTCATCGTGCCCTCTGGCGGCACAGACAAATCATAGCGCTGCGTATCTAAAATTAAGTTATAACCCGACATACTATCTTTTAATAACTTAAGGCTTAATGCCGGGACTGGCATATCATTTGGCACTGCTATGGGCATATGGCTATGATCCATCATTTCCTGCTGCGCAAAGAGCTTAAAGCTCAATAGCGCAGCAGTAGTTAGGATCAATGCGTATTTAAAATAACGCATAGTTACTCCTTACATTCCCGGTGGTGGACCCATTGTTTCGCCCGAATCACAGCGACCAATTGAATTATCGGCTAATTGACCTTTAAAACGAGGCCCTATTTGATAAGGAAAAGAAGGCTGTAATTTACCATCGCTGTCTAACATTAGTGTTATATGGTAGTGATAACCCTTGCCATCGTTAGTATCGTGGCCGTTATGCTCATCTAATTGAGCACCGGTTACTGTTTTTTGTGCGTAGTAATAATCTTCAAAGTAGTAACCATCGTCGGCATTTAATGTATTACCAGAGAGCGTCGTTACTTCTGCGCCAATAGCAGGACCTGCATCACTTGTTTGTGTGCCTTGGCTAACATCGTATTGATCAACTAAGGTACAGCTTCGTTCGCCCTCAGTACCACAACCACCCTCACTTTCTGATGCGCCATAATCACGCATTTCCCAGCCGCTTAATGCAAGTTGTCCGTTACTTTCATAAGGACCATAAAGCGGATAGCCATCAGCTGCAAACCCATAAATAGGTGAATGTGCATCGCCATCATCTTCAAGTAAATCAGCTAAGCAACTCGTATAAAAGTGATGATGATATTCCCCGTTAGCAGCATGTCCGCCACACACATCAACATCGTACTGCTCAGCAATGGGCGCTAATGTATACCAAATATTATTACCGTAGCTCATACCATCGCCCCAGTTAAATATACTGGTGCCATTAACCATTAAGCCAACTGTACCTAAACCTGTTTCGCAGGTTTCAGTGCCTGATAAGTCGGTCGGTGTTATCGGAAAATACGCCTCAACCGCTTGTTCTGTCGGGCAGCCTGGTCCTGGTGGCCAATAACCTGCACCGCCCGTGTCATCACAATTTTCAGTGCTGCTGTTATAGCCAATATCTTCACCAAAGGAAATAGTTTGACCTACTGCTGCTGAGGTTACACCGTTATAAAAATCAGTAGCTGCACGCGGGCGATTATTTAACGCGTCTACTTGGTCTTGTGTAAGTGTTACATCATATCTAGGAATGTCAGTTGTTTGCACGTACATGTATTCAACGTCAGCATCTTCCTCTGTAACAGTAACAACCTCAACTGATTGAACATCTTCAACCACTGCGCCATTGTTTTGTATATAAGTAGAGGTTGTATCATTATTAATTAACCAGCTGGTAAGTTTTGCACTATTATCAATAGTGCCAGTATCTGAGTCTGATGAAGCAATAACATTAACTATAACGGTATCTACAACGACATCGTTTGTACCGTCATCTGCACTGATTTCAAATACAAGTGCTTCATCGGTTAATACCTCAGGTGCAACAAACTCAGTAGACGTTACGGTACTTGAAGATAAACTAACGGTAGTGCCTGATGTTTGTGACCAACTAACAGATACTTCGCCGTCATCTTCAACCGTTGAACTTAAATAAACGGTATCACCCGCATTAACAGTTTGGTCAATACCGGCATCAACCGTTGGAGCACTATTACTGACTGTTTCGCCGTCTGTTGTAGTACTTGTAGAATCGCTGTTACATGCGCTTAAAGCGATGCAAAGCGCGCTTAATGCAAATAATTTAGTTACATTAGCGGCTTTTGTTTTAAAAAGTGTTTTCAATGTTTGAACCTTTACTTTAACGTTTAATAAAGCAAAGTTAACAAGTAAAAGTGCAAACAATGTGCATAAACAAAGGAAGAACCTACATAAAATTACAACTGTGGTCTTTTAAGCAAAAACTTATCTTTGGTTGTAGTAAAGTAATCGCCGCCCATTTTACCCACTGCATTTAATAATTCAGGATCAATATAGCCACAACTCATTACTTCATCGTCTATACAAATACCCACTACATCCAACAACATCATTTGTCCGCCGCCAGGCTCGCTTGAAATAGTAATAACTTCGCGTAACTTACATTCAAACCGTACTTTTGAATCGGCAACGCTTGGCGCATTAACTAACTTACTTGGAGCTTGGGCGATGTTTGCTGCATCAAATTCGCTTATATCACTAGGATAATTTGCACAACTTTGATTCATTTTTTCAACTAGCTCTTGGCTGACAATATTAACCACACATTCTTTAGTTGCCATTAGATTATTGAGCGTATCTTTATTCGTTTTATCACTAGGGTTTACTTGCGTAACACTTAAAACAGGTGGCTTGCAGCTAGCCACAGTAAAAAATGAATAAGGCGCAATATTCGCAATACCTTCACTATTTAATGTACTTATCCATGCGATAGGCCGTGGGCTTATACCGCCGACTAAGTAAGAGTAAACATTTTGGTTGGTATTTTCGGTGAGATCTAAAAACATACATTTCCTTTTAATACATTAAAACTAAATCTTAATTCAAGGTAGTTACGTATAACTTTGGCTAACTCAATTAAATAACAAGTTAATTTTTATTTCTATTTAAAGCAATAAACCAATTATATGAAAATAAACATCGTGTGGTTTAAACGTGATTTACGTCTTAGCGATCATCAACCATTAAAAAATGCATTTAGTAATGGCTTACCGACCCTATTACTTTATAACTTTGAGCCATTGCTGCTCGAAGATGCCCACTACAATGAGCGGCATTGGCGCTTTGTGTATCAATCAATAGTTGAGTTAAATAATCAGCTAGCGCGTTTTAACGCCTGTGTTTATATCTTTAATTTAAATATGAGCGATTTACTTGAGTCGTTAAAGACGCAGTTTGAAATAGTAAATATATTTAGCTATCAAGAAATAGGCTTAAACAATACCTTTGAGCGCGATAAAGCTATTAAAACTTGGTGCCAGCGTAACCACATTAATTGGCAAGAGTCGCAAACAGGCGCAGTGATTCGCGGCAAAAAAAATCGTAATAATTGGAACGAACGCTGGCAGCAAACAATGCAAGCACCTATTGCTGTTCCTAATTGGAAGAGCATAAAAACAATTACCCTTAATAACTATCAAGCGCCTGAGCTACCAAGCGCTTACACGCAAGATCACGACAGCTTTCAACAAGGTGGCCCGCTGCATGCACGAACTGTAATGCAGAGCTTTTTTGCCGAGCGCGGTAAAGGTTATCAAAAAGGAATATCAAGCCCAAGTTTAAGCCAAACACATTGCTCTCGGCTTTCCCCGTATTTAGCGTGGGGGAACATTAGCCTCAGGCAAGTGTATCAAATGGCAATTGATGAATATCATTCAAAACACCCTGATAAAAGAGGCTGGAAGCGGCCGCTTGCTGCGTTTGTATCCCGTTTGCATTGGCACTGCCACTTTATGCAAAAGTTTGAAAGCGAGTGCTCCATGGAATTTTTAGCCCTTAATCCGGGTTATCATGTATTTCCGTATCGCGATGATGAACATGTTAAAAATGATATTGAACGCTGGGCACAAGGTCAAACAGGTGTTCCAATTATTGACGCTTGCATGCGCTGCTTAAAAGCCACCGGCTATATAAACTTTAGAATGCGCGCCATGCTTGTAAGCTTTGTAACGCATCATTTAAATATAAGCTGGCAGCAAGCAAGCTTTCCTCTCGCTAATTACTTTTTAGATTTTGAACCCGGAATTCACTATCCGCAAATTCAAATGCAAGCCTCGGTAACAGGTATTAATACCATTAGGCACTACAACCCAATTAAACAATCGGAGGATCAAGACCCAACAGGTTCATTTATTAAAAAGTGGTGCCCCGAGCTTGAAAAACTCCCTATTGAATATTTACATCAGCCTTGGGAGCAAACTCCGATGGAAGCGCTATTTAACGATTTTAAACTAGGGGAGGATTACCCTGAACCCATGCTTGATTTAACCACTGCTTCAAAAGAAGCACGCGAACGCTTATGGCAATACCGTGAGCGAGCCGATGTTAAACGCGCCATAGGGAAAATTCTTAGAAGGCACGTAGCAATTACACCAAAAACAAGCCAAGCAAAAAATAAAAACAACACTAAAACTAACAGTAAGGCTAAGTAAGCATGGCGCACAAAAAACTAAACTTACCTCAAAAAATATGCCCTATTTGTAATAAACCTTTTACATGGCGTAAAAAATGGCAGCGCGACTGGGATAACGTTATTTACTGTTCAGAGCACTGTAAGCGAAATAAACAGGGATAACAATTAACTGGCGCCTATTTTGCTACATAATCACGTGTTTAGTGGTTATGAAGAGGTAGCCGAATAGGTATCGCAACCGTGGAATAAATTTATCTTAGCTCCTGAAGCAGTTAAAAACATATACTCTAGTGACTGGATAAAATTGATTTAATCTTTATGCAAATTGGTGTAATTACACTGATAATGATAACTATGATATATATAATCTTAGCTTTGTAGCCCAGTTTTAATAAACACAAAAAAGCCGCCTTGCTGGGTCAGCCCAGTTAACCAAGGCGGCTTTTACTAAACAACTATAACTTACATATTACCTAGCTCTATCATCATTGCTGTGTACATACGTAAATTAAGCTCAAGTTGCTCAAGTGTCATAAATTCATGCTCTGAGTGACCCGTGTAGCGTTTACCTGGCATTGAAGGGCCAAACGATACTGCATTATCAAACAGCTTTGCGTTAGTGCCACCACCTATTGATACAAAGTCAGCTTTTTCGTCGCCCGTAAAATGCTTGAAAATATCAAGCAGCTTTTGCGCGTGCGGCGCACTATCAAGTAGCATAGGTGTGCCAATAATTGTTTCTATGTTGGCAAGCGTTACATTGTTAGTGGCCTGCCAATTAGCGAGTGCATCATCAATTTGCTTTTTTAATACAGCTTCGTCTTTACCCATTGGGCGACGTGCATTTACAGCAAGAGTTAGTGCATTACCATCGCGCTCAATAACGGTTGGTGCCACTGTCATCGGGCCCATAAAGTCGTGCTTATAGGCTATTTCGCCAAACTGTTTACCGTGAATGTCTAAACCAATTAACTGATTCACAAAGTCGATTAGCTGGCCGTCACTGTTATTTTCAAGCTCCACGCCTTTAAATAACTCAGCTAAATAAGCAATGGCATTTATACCCGACTCCGGCTCAGATGAATGCGCCGACATACCTTTAACGCTTATTGCTAAACCATTACTTTTTTCACTAAAGTTAAATTCAACTTTATTTAATGTTTTTGCTTTTAATGTATTAATAAGTGCCGCGTCTGCATTGTGAAGTACTAAGCTTGCATCTTCTGGAATTTGGCTTCTAAACGCACCGCCAGTTACATCCTTTACATATAAACCCGTCTGTGGTGATGTTGCATTAAAAGTAGGTGCAATTAAGCTCCAGCCTTTCTCGGCAACCACTACAGGGTATGATGCATCAATCGTTACTGCATATTTTGGTTGTTCATACGTTTTCATGAATTTAGTAAGCGGACCCCAATCAGACTCCTCTGCAAGGTAAATCATCAGCTCAATACGGTTATTAAGCGTTATGCCTTTATCTTTAATTGCTTTCATGGCGTAAAGCGCTGTTGCTATTGCACCTTTATCGTCTTCCGTACCACGACCAACTAATTTACCCGGTTCAGATGTATCAATAATAAAAGGACTTTGTTTCCATTTGCTAGCATTAGCAGGTTGCACATCGCCGTGGGTTACTACCGTTACTTTTTCGCTTTGCTCGCCCATACCAATTAATACGGTGTAGCCTAAATCTTGATAGTCAAAACCAAGCTCTGCGGCTTTCATTTTTAAAAGTGCTTTAAAGCCAATAAAATCGGGATTTTGAGGAGCGCTAATGTCGTTTTTATTAACCGTCGGAAAAGCCACTAAGTTAGTTAGTGTGTGTATTTGAGCATTTTGGTAGGTATTTACTGCGTAATCGGCAACGCTATCAATATTTTTATTTAACTGCGCATGAGCACCAAATGCAAATAAAGCAATACTGGCTAAAGCTAACTTTTTCAAAACAATTCCCATTTAATTAATAACTAAGAGCATTAATTATAACGCTATGGGAGGCTTACATATAGCAATTTGTGGCAGGCACACAGGTAACTTAAGGTAAATATTTATATAGCAGCTTTTATGAGGATGAATGTATAATGCGCGACTTAAAATTAACAGGGTCTTTAATTGTGAACCGTCGTAAAAAAATCGTCACTAAATTTCAAAAGAAAGATAAACGCACTAACGCTAAACTACACAAAAGCAACAAACCGTCTTATGTATCAAAAGCTGAGCGCGAAAAACTAGCTGAACAAGAAAGTAATGAGCCACAGGTAACCCAAGAGTAACTTTACGTTAACCGTTGCTTTGATAATTTAAAGTGGCAAAAGTAGCGACCACTTACATAACATATCACTCCCGTGGCAACTATAAGCTCAAACGTAGCTAAGTAATTAACTGTATCTACATATGATATTGCGAGGTTTATACTTTGCATCCAGTCTTTCATTTTAAATAATGCAGTTGCCCCAATAACCATTGGAAATGTAAAAGCAGCGTAGCTCGGCGTAAAAGGTCTACGTAATAACTTTATAAATAACACATAAACAATCAGTGTTTTTATTATCGCTAATATAAATAATGCCCCCACTATAACAAGTGATGGATTAGCTACAATATGAAAATACCCCGCTAATGTTAAACTGGCAGGCGCAGCTAAAATGGCAAGTGTTGGCTGTATTTCGTAGTCACTTTTTAATGCTAATAAAAAACGATAAAACATAATGGGCAGCATTATCGCGTACGTTGATATACCAATAACCAGCGCGCTATAAGCTAACCACGCTAATGTCGGATTTCCCGAAAAAGTAATATCTGCAATAATTATCCCTACTGGTGGCACAAACCAGCTGGGCGCCATATCCTCAAAGTTAAACTTTTTTGCTCGCTGGTATAAAAAACTCACCAAAAATGTGAGATGCAGCACAAAAGCTAAAACCCACATAATATCACCAGCCAATGGGTTAAATTGCCCAATTGAGTTTGAAATAACAAGATTAGCCATTGCAAATGTAGGGATCACACTTCCTGCAACTGGGTGTGCTAAATCGGCTTTTAATAAATGAGGGTGTAGTAAAAACTTAGCAGCCAAAAGTAAAACTAATACGCTAGCTAGTACCGCTCCCAAAAATTGCCCTTGAGAGTTTAAATTAAAAACGTTTTCCCATGTCCATCCCATACTAGCAATACCCAAAGCTAAACCGGCCATAGCTGTTGGCGCACCCATCACTTTATTTTTAAATTGCTTAAACACTGTACTTCCTAATCATTGGGTGATGAACAAGTTACTGCTTTTTACTGCATTGCCTTAAAATAACGCTGTAAAATTAATACAAACGTGCTTAATAGAACGCTTTTTGCGTACAAACATTTCATAAAAATAAGTTTACGGCTTAATTATTAAAGCGCAAAAAAAGCCATAACGTGGTTATGGCTTTTGCTTTATTTTAAATTTGAATATGAGGTTAATTAAAACGCGTAACTAACGCTTACATTAAATGAACGACCTTGCCCTGCTAATTGCTCAAACCCGTTGCCGCTATCTTGTTTAAGCGCTGCAATGCTTACACCGCCAAGGGGGAGCTGGTAATATTCATCAAACACGTTACTCACTTCTGCGCTTAGCGTTAATGAATCCCATGTGGCTTTAGAGCTTAAATTAACCAAGCTGTAGCTGTCTGTTTGGTTTTCAAAACGATTATTATCTAAACGGCTTTTTGCATCTACCCACTGCCAAGATAACGCATTTTCAAATCGATTAATTTGCTGGCTAATACCTAGCTGGGTTTGCAGTGGTTTAATTTGATAAAGCGGCTGGTTAGTATCGTCGCGCTTACCTCTCGTATTAGTAACATTAGCGTGTAACTGCCAGTAACCTAAATCCTTAGATTCATAAATGTTGGCTGTTAAATCTATTTTTGCACCATATAAAATGGCATCTACATTAGTAAACTGCAAAATGTTACGCGCTGTATTGTCTAAGTCATAACTACTGAAGCTTCTTACACTATCAGCATCAATATAATTGTTCACATCTGTATACCAAACATTGGTGCTTAATCGCCAACCATCATCTTTAGCCTGCTTAATATAAGTAGCACTTATTGTATGCGCTGTTTCAACGTCTAAATCAGGGTTACCAATATAGCCATTACCATCGCCATACCAACCAATCATGGTGGTTGCCATATTGCTTACGCCCCAGCTGTATCGCTCATATAAATTAGGCGCTCGGTTTTTACGGGCAAGGCCAAATTGCAACTCATCATTATTTGTTATTTGGTAGTTAATTAATAAACTAGCGTCAACTACAGTATCGGTTTTATCTCTGTCGCCAGCATTAAAATTCTCAGCGGCAATGGTATTATCTGTAGATGTATCGCTCATGGACATACTTTGCATACTACCCATGTCGCTCATATCGCCCATATCCATCATACTCATACCATCGTTGTAAGATTGAACTTCTCCAACGTGGGTATTAATACTTTCAATACGTACGCCTGCGTTTAACCATAACTTTGTATTTACTTGGCTCTCAAATTCAGCAAATGCCGCTATGCGCTCTCGTTTACCGTTATTTATATTTATGTAATCGTCTGGTCCCATCATGGTTGAGCCTTCAATACCTGGCCACCAATCATCAATGCTGTAATTAAAATATTCTTGAGCGAGTAAGATACTGCTGTTTTTATCAAGGGCAATACGCCATTTAAGCTGCGTACTTATATCTTGTGCATCGGTTTTCATTGGCATCATGCCTGTCTTTTCTTGGCTAAAAAAACCCATTTCGTGCTTTACACTGTGCCAATTAACTTGCCCTTCAAGCTCGCTGTTTTCAAAGGAGCGTTTGTATTGAGCTATTGCACCGTAACTGGTGTTATCGGTCATATCCATATACTGATTTGCAAATCCCTGATACGGGATTTTTTGATGCGTTAGCTTTATAACTAATTGCTGTTTATCATTGCGCATAGCTGCGGTTAAACTATGATTTTGCGCTCGATACAATGTATCAAGCACTACATCGTCGTTACCGTCTTCATAACTATCTGCGTCACTAAACGAGCCCTGATAATTAAGGCTAAACGTGTCACTTGCTAAACGTGCACCAACGCCAAGTTTACGTCCGTTATCAACGCTACTGTACTTTGCTGACACATAACCTGAGTGCCAATCTAATTCACTGCTATTGCTATACTCTGGTGAAATAGAATTAACGCTTATTACGCCAGCAATATTATCGCCGCCCGCGCTCACTGGCGACACGCCTGCAACCACATTGTAAGACGTAATTTGATTAGCCGAAATATACGAAAGTGGCGGGTTCATGTGATTAGCGCATGCAGCGGTAACATCTGCGCCATCAATTAACACTTTAACTCTGTCGCCCATTAAACCATTTAAAATAGGGAGGTTAGATACGCCGCCCGCAGCTGAAAAGTCGACACCTAAATCACTTAATAACGATTCTGACGAACCAAGTGCTAAATGCTTATTTTGAGCATGTCCGTGTACTTCAATTACTTCTAAAGGTGTATCGTCGGCAAATGCAAACGGAGATAGCACACCGCTAATAAAAAGTGCGACAGGGGAAAGTAAGTAAGTTTTTTGAGTTTTGCTTTTATAAACCATTGTGAATTTATGCCACTGTAAGAATTGGCGTAATTATAGTGTGAACTGCAAAAGCAAAAGCGCGACATATTGTCGCACTTTATCAATTAAGAATGTTGTTAAATTGCCCCTAGACAGAACTCTTCGTGCAGCGCGTGTTTGGCATTTATTCTACGTTATCGCCTATTTATGAGGAATAAACACTACATAGGCTCTGCCTTACTTAAATACCAAACATACTGCTGAAAATTCAACCTCAAAAGATAAGCAGGCCATAAATAAAGGATGGTTTTAATTATAAAAAAGAGCCAACAGTAAAACTGTGACCCTTATATAAAAATGTATTCTTTAAATTTTACACATTTAGCTGCGACACAATTTCCGACACCTTCTCCGCCCCAGCTTCAATGTCTTTTATAACGTCAGATACTTCTGAAATTAACTCTCGCCCTTTAACCGAGGAATCAGAAACAGATGTTATTTGCTTTGAAATATCATTGGTCAGCTCTTGATTGTTTTTTACAACCGTTGCAATTTCATTTGTAGAACTACTCGTTCTTGCTGCCAATTGTCTAACTTCATCAGCTACTACTGCAAAACCTCGGCCATATTCACCTGCTCTAGCGGCTTCAATAGCTGCATTTAAAGCTAGTAAATTAGTTTGATCGGCAATACTACTTATAGTAGAAACAATTGATCCTATGACCGCAGATTGTTCATTTAGATTTTTAATTAACTCAACTGATTTAAGGACCTGATTTACGATGGCATCGGAATTTGCGATCGAATCGCTTAAAATACCAGAGCCTAGTACGGCGGTTTTAACCGTAGAAACGGCTGATTCGTGTGCAATCGCTGCGGCTTCTGTAACGGCTCTGTTACGCGACATGCGCTCAGTTATATCCGAAGCAAATTTAATAACCTTTATCACGTTTCCCTTGTTATCTAAAATAGGGTTATATGTTGCCTCAAGCCAAATTATGTCTCCATTTGCTTTTACTCGTTTAAACTGTCCTGATTTGAATTGCCCTTTCCCTAACTCATCCCAAAAATGTGGGTTTTTATCGTAAAACTCGTCGGTGCAAAACATCCTATGATGCTCACCTATTATTTCATTTAGCTTATAACCGGTAGCAGACAAAAAGTTGTTATTAGCTGTTAATATTTCACCTTGAGGGGTAAATTCAATCGTTGCCAACGCTTTGCTTAATGCTTCTGCAACTGCTTCTTGTGCTTTTCTTTGCGTGTAATTAGCCGTAATATCAGAGGCTATTTTAATTACCTTAACGACAACCCCATCTATTTCAACTGGAAAGTATGTTGCTTCTAACCATATTTTTTCGCCTTGGGAGTTATATCTTAAAAAAGACCCACTTACTGACTTACCGTCTCTGAGATTTTTCCAAAATTGAGTATACTCTTTCGATTCCGCATATGATTTTTCACAAAACATGCGGTGATGATGACCAACAACATCATCCTTGGTATAATCTACTGTGTTCAAAAATAATAAATTAGCGTCTAAAATAATCCCTTCAGCCGTAAACTCAATATAAGCAACATGCTTCGTTATTGCATTTAATACTGATTCTTTTTGAGCGACTTGTAACTCAAGTGCTTCTATTTTCGAGTTACTTTTATTTATACCAAACATATAAGCTGCCTTAGGGTAAATGTTTAATCTGAATGAGCTGTTTATTTAAGCTCTATACTACAACTATAAAATTTAAATATAGGCAAAAATACAAATTTAATCTAATAAATTAGACTTTATGCGCCGCATCACACTAATTGACCGAAACTCTGGATAATCAATCTATCTCAAGTGGTTACTTTCAGCGCTAACTGCGTTTAATTTACTTGCAATAGGCCAGCTATTAACGCGTAAACTCGCCTTGTTTTCACAGAAAATCTCTGGCTAGAGAAAAACCTCAATCTGAGTTTAGGTTAATTATCTAGAGCCTGTTGATCTTCAAAAATTAAAATTCACTCTATCTTGGCCGATTAAATCGCGGCGTAGGCTAGGTAACTGATCCTGCTTACTCTACTGATTTACATTAACATAAGAGTGAGTAAAGACAGCGCATGCTTTGCATTTACGCTACGTTATCAAACGCTTACAGGAGTTAACCAGGGTACATAAGGCCACTGTGCTTAAAAGTAAACAAGCTCCTGTAAATTCAATCTCGAAAGATAAACGGGCTCAAGAATAATCTAATTTTATATGTATAAAAATATCACTATTAAATACATAAATCGTATATATCTTATTTAATTTCAGTTTGGCACATGACGCCGCGCACTTTTTAACTTAATATAACCACCTGTTTATCTCTAAATCACGTCATTTTTTCTAGGGTCTGTTTATAGATTAAAATTCGTTCTATCTAGGTTCGATTTAATCGCGGCGCGAGTTGTGTAACCTAGTGGGCTAAGTAAAAACAGAGCAAAGCTTCAGCGTTCTGCTCACACCTTTTACCTACATCCATGAGGGAATAATCACACTAAAAAGCTCTGTCTTGCCTAAAAAATATACTGCAGTTAAATTCAATCTCGAAAGATAAACAGAATCTAGCCTATATAATATTTTTACATATTTTACTGTTGCTTTTATCTATGTATTTCACATCAATTTCAAAGGATTTTTTATGACATCAGATGTAACGTCGGCATCTAGTCAACTTAACAGAACCGCTATTTTACTTGTATTAGCGCTCGGTACATTTATTTTAGGATTATCTGAATTTTCGATGATGCCTATGCTGCCACTGATTAGCGAAACATTTGGTTCAACGCCGTCACAAAGTGGTTATGCAATTAGTGCTTACGCCATTGGTGTTGTAGTGGGCGCGCCTATTTTAATGCTAACAACTGCTAATATGAGAAAGCGCAAAGCATTGCTCATTTTTATAAGCTTAATGTTTGTCTCAAACGGATTAAGCGCGATGGCAACGTCGCTTGAGCAACTTGTAATATTCAGATTTTTAAGTGGTTTACCTCATGGTGCATATTTTGGCGCAGCTATTTTATTAGCATCGGATATTGCCCCAAAAGGTAAGCGTGCTAGCTTTATGTCTAAGGTGTTTATGGGTTTAACTGTGGCTACTATTGTTGGTGTGCCCGTAGTTACACTTATAGGTCAAAATTTAAGTTGGCGGTATTGTTTAGCCGGCGCTGCAGTGCTTGCATTTATTGCTTTTATTTTTGTTTATAAAGTAGTGCCAAATATCGATAACGCTAAACCCTCTAACTTACTAAACGAGTTTGGCGTACTTAAAAATAAACTGGTTTGGTCTATTTTAGGTATTGTAATTATTGGCTTTGGTGGGGTGTTTTGTATTTATACTTACATTGCCGACACCATATTAGTGGTAACAAAAACAGCCCCGTATACTATTTCTATCGCAATGGTAATGTTTGGTATCGGTTGTACGCTCGGTAACTATGTACTGGGTAAAGCAGCCGATAAATCTGCAATTAAAACCACTGGTCTTGCACTTGTATGTACCATTGTATTTGCCTTTGCTTATGTAACGGCAAGCCATAATATTTGGGCTCTTTATGCTGTGACCTTCTTTATTGGTTGCAGTGTGGGCTTGGCTACGCTGATTCAAACGCTTTTAATGGACGTCGCCCCCGAAGGCCACGCTATGATTGGTGCCTTAGTACAGTGCGCATTTAATACTGCCAATGCTATAGGCCCTTGGGTCGGTGGAATTGCAATAGCACAGGGTGCTGCACCTAATCAAACAGGTTACGTAGCAGCTGCATTATTTTTAGGTGGTTTGGGGATGTGGCTACTAAGTTACTTACAACTAAATAAACAGCAACCAACAGCGTAAGCCGCCAGTTATAGCAATCCACAATGATACTTAATCAATTTGAGGGATTAATTAGGCGAATTGATATTAAGCTGAGTTTTAAATAATAAACACAAAAAAGCCCAAACAACGTTTGGGCTTAATTTTTATATTTTAACTAAACTGCGTTATTTTGTTAGCTCAATATTTATCTCATTAATTAATGTATGAATGCGCTGTGCATTTTTGCCTAAATCACTACGTCCTACTCGCGACTTACTACGAATATCGACAAAACGTTCGCTGCCTTCATCGTTAATGCGGACAACGACATCATCTTTAAAACCAAACCATGTTGTTGTATCAGTCGCTTCTACAAGACCTAAACTTGTATCTGTGTTAACAAGTTCCCAACCCAAGTTTTTCACTGCTTGCTCTGTAGCTTCAAGCAAATCAGTTTTAGATTGAGCAAAACTAAGCGTTGCAAGTTCTGGGTAAGCTTTGCGTTGTTCAATTGCGGTTTCTTCGCCTGCATAGGCAACTGGGTTTGGCGCATCAACACGAAGTGGTGCAATAGCTACAAACTGAGGGGGGTTAACTAAGTCGGTAGAAATATCATGTATTGGCGGCACACTTTTAGCTGTGTTCATCATATTTAAAGGCATTGCTATAGCCACTGCTGAAAATACAACCGCAATAGCTGCACTACCAAATGTCACGGTTTTGCGCATAAAGATTATCTGTATTAAAAGTAGCACAAGTGCAGCGCCACCTGCATAAACGCCAAATCGAAAGCCTGTAAATGCAGTTCCTAGTTCTACAATACCAAATTTGTACAAAGGCCCAGGCAGAACGACCAGCAAAAAGGCAATTAAACTAACTAAGCTCACTAAAATTTTCATTTTATGATTCCTTTATTATGTGTGATTTTTATTATTAAACAGATAAACGCTATTAACGAGTAGCTTATACTGCCTATAAGTGCTTTTAGATTACTATTAGCGACTAATTACACAAAAAAGTCCAATGTTGTGTGATCAAAGTTACTTAAATTAGGAAAAATATCAACAAGCTCAGAGCTCGGCACACCAAACCACTGAGCCAATGTGGCAAAGTACTGCTCATTTGCAACGCTTGGAATTAAACGCCCGCCACTGGTATCTTTAGGACCATCTAAATGCTGAGTTAAAAGCTCACCATATATATTACCGCCTTTTACTGCGCCGCCCATTACTATTTGGTTCCCTGCCCAACCATGATCAGTACCATCGCCATTTGAGGTCAACGTGCGACCAAAATCAGACATAGTAAACGCAGTCACTTTATCTGCCATATCAAGCTCTTTCATCGCACTATCAAACTCACTAAGCCCTTGGGCTAATGTGCTTAGCAATGCAGGGTGAGTATCTAGCTGATTATCATGGGTATCAAACCCGCCCATAGACACAAAAAACACTTGGCGCTGAGTACTTAATTTTGACTGCACGCTAATTGTTTTAGCAACTGCTGCTAACTGCTCCGATAAACTTGTATCACTAAATGAAGTAATTAACGCTGGCGCTGTTTCTAGCGCATTATTCATCGCTTGGGTGTTATTAATCGCCGACTTGAAGCTATCAGCGTAAGCACTACTGAGGGGATGAACTGTATTACTCATAATCCGGTTCATTATAGTAGTTACATGTTCCATGCGCGGCTTATAATCACTAAATGCATTAATTTTACTTATACCGCTTTTATTAAGTGCAAATGCTTTTGTTTGATTACCCGTTTGCCAAAGGTTTGTACCATCAAGCGATATATTAGCGGCAAACTGATCTTGCTGCTCTAAGCGCTCAAGTAAACGTGCGCCCCACCCACTATTTAACGACTGTTTTTCACGCCCATACATCCATGATGCCTGCTGATCATTATGCGAGAACAAATGTTTGGGGATCGTCACGGTTTTATTTTTATAATCATCGAGAGTAGTAGGTGCGAGTAAAGTTCCAAGGCCGCCAACAAACGCTAGATTAGACGAATCAAACACACTTTTAATAGGCGCAAGCGAAGGATGCAGCCCAACTCCACCAGCAAAATTAGTTGCACTATTAAGTGCTATAGGCGCCGAAACAGCAAGGTTTTGACGACTTTGTTCATACAAGCTACGTTGCTCACCTTCTAATGGTACTAGCATATTAAGTGAATCATTACCGCCATATAAAAACACACACACCAACGCTTTGTAATCCCCCAACTCAATCGCATTTACTGACCCCGTTAATGCTTGCAGTTGTAAACTTGTTAGCGCGGCCGCCGACACACCGCCTTTTAAACATAACGACAAAAACTGTCTTCTATTTATGCTCATTATGTCTCTCCTAATACTGCAAATTAAATTCAGGTGAAATAGCAATTATGTAAAGTAAATACGATACCCGTTCTCGATATTCGGCATCATTAAAGTATGCATCTAAATCAAGCAATGCTTGGCGCGTATCAGCACTCATTGAACCTGCAAAATATAAAACATTATACTGTTCAAGTAAGGCACCTACCCCGTTACTTTTTAAAAAGCTCATATCGCTCTTGATATAAACATATAACTCTTTGGGATTTAAATCATCACGAGCTTCTGCAGTTCCCCAAACTAAACCTGAGAAATGCTCGTTCATAGTGCCAATTAATGTAGTATCACCCGCTATTTGTAATTCCGGTGCGACTAACTCATCACTGCGTAATTGAGCTGGCTGATAATCGGGTCTAAAAAAGTTAAATACAGATGGCGAACGCATTGGCCCCTGCCCATAATTATTTATTAAATTCCATGTTCTATACTCCCCTTCTAAAGACCTTGCATCAAGGTTTCGCCAAAATTGTACTGTTTTTAGTAAAGGCTCCTTAACTTTTCCTTGATAGCTTAAAACACTGCCAAAATGACGAGCCTCGTCATCTAAGTAAATAGCTTTAATGACAGCCGCTAAATCCCCACGCACACCATCGCCATTATCGTTAAACACATTAGCCACTCGCTCAATATATTGAGGGGTTGGATTTGATGTAATTAATCGTTGAATTAGTTGCTTAGTAATAAATGGTGCTACATTGGCGTGATTAAATAAATTATCGAGTGCTATTTGCAGTGATTCCTCTGGCCCATAGCCCTCAGGGATTACTTCATTATTTAAAAGTACTTTTTGTTTACTTGAATGGTATTCGCTAAATGCTTGCATTGGTTTAATATAATCACGGCTTTTGCGTTTAAACGTTTCACTATCGGCAAACGTCCAACCAGTAAATACCCGTGCAAAGCCTTCAATTTGAGACTGCCCGTAAGTGGCAATGGTATTCCCTTGGGCATCAAGCTTTGCGCTGCCATCTAGGTTTAGCTCTTCAAGCCCAATGGTAAATAACTGCATTACTTCACGTGCGTAATTTTCGTCTGGGCGAATGTTAAGTGCATCATCTGCTTTTTCGTTACCTAAATGGCTTAAATAAGTCCCCATAATTGGCGAAAGCGTGACATCCTCTAGTAACTCCCGGTAATTACCAAATGCATTTTTAAGCAGTAAATCGTAGTAGGTAACCATTCCTTCTGGTTGAGAGCTTAAGCTGCTATTGGCATCCGACACCACTAATATCTCGCTCAATGCAAATGCAACGCGCTGGCGAAGCTGATCGTCACTGCGCAAGGTAGCCTTCCACCAACCATCAATACGGTTGATATATCTAAAGTCATCTTGATCCGGACTTTTGACTAAATAACTTCGGTGGTATTCAATTGGCAATGCTATTTGGCTTTCAAGCCATTGCTGCTCACTTAACCCTTGGGCTTTGCGTATTTCATTAAGTGTTGGCCCCATACTACCTTGGTGTAGCAAACGTGCAGCAGCAAATTCATCCATCGCGTTTCTGGCAATAAAACTTACCGTTTTAACTGCAATAGCACCTTCGTTGTCCGTTGCAGTTACATTAAAGGCATACTCTTTTGGTGAATAACTCAATGCTGAAGGAATATTTATTATCACAGAGTTAGCAGCTATTGGCTCATCAAGTACCTTAAGACCAGCAGTTTGCTCCCAGATCACACTTGTTATTGTGCCGTCGTTATCGCTCGCTGTTGCAGTTAATTCAATAGTTTGGCTTTTGGTTATATCGCTTGGAATATTAGCCACAGATAAAATAGGAATTTCATTTCCGTTAATAGTTGGCGTATCATCTGAGCCTGAACCACCGCAAGCACTTAGTAGCAAAACTGAGCTTGCCATCAAAAAATATTTATAATGCATGAAAGTCGTCATCGTCTTTTAATAAAGGTACATTACCATGTACCGAGTTTGATGCATTTATTGAAACACAAAATTTACAATTTAACCCTTTATTTTTTGTAACCGAAACTTGACTAACCCTCAAAAACACAAAAAATACGGTGGTTTAAATTAGCCTGGGCTTTATTATTTATGAAAACAGAAATTAGCTATCGTTTTGAATCTTCACAAGTTGCCAACCGATTTTCACATGAACTAAAAAATTGGTCTGTTAACGATGTAAAAACTCGTCTTTTTAATGGTGGCGACAGTGTAAAAGTAAGCTATGAGTATGACGAAAATGGGTTTGATTACACTATTGCAGAACTTGATGACCTAGCTGAGCGACACGCAGGTAAAGAAATATAAGTAAACAAAACCCCTCTCATACGTAATTTATTAAATATAAATACGTTAATTACTTTTAACACGCTAGAGATGAGTCTGGCAGTGTTATTATGGGTAATATACAACGCATTAGAGTGCCCTTATTAAGCTCACTCTCAATTTCTATAGATCCCTTATGTTCCTTTAATACGTTATATACAATAGCCATTCCCATTCCAGTTCCCTCACCTACAGGCTTTGTAGTGTAAAATGGTTCAAAAATATGATTGACTGTTTTTTCATCCATTCCGCAGCCATTATCGGACACTTCAATGTAGATATTTTTCTCGTCTGAGAATAAATTAACAAGAATTTCTCCTTGCTGGTCTTGTACTAAATCACAGGCATATTTAGCGTTTAGTAAAAGGTTTACGAAGATTTGATTAATTGCCGACAAATTACAATAACTTAATGGTAATTCATCATCCGAACACGTTATGTTGCATGTTTTTAACTGATTAGCGAGTAACTTAATAGCCCCCTCTAGCGACTCTCTAATATTAGCCATAGCCATGGAATTATTTTTAGGTCTAGCAAAATTAAGTAAGTTATTAACAATTGCCGCAATTCGCTGTAATCCCTCATGCGTATCATTTAATAGTTCATCTAGATCATCTAAAATAAAATCAATATCACTTTCTTCATCAAGTTTTATTAGTAATGTTTCCATCTCTGCAGCAGATATTGATTTATTAATATATTGTTTTGCAACAGTCATTAATGCTATCAGCGTAGGTTTAAAAAATTTAATACTTTCAAGGTTACTAGTTACATATGCCAGTGGATTATTTATTTCATGGGCAACACCTGCCGATAGCGTCCCTAAAGTAGCCATTTTTTCACTTTGCATAAGAGTAACCTGCTGATTTTTTAACATGTTAAGCTTTTCTTCAAGATCTTGGTTTGCACAAAATAATGCGCGTGTTTTATCCTCAAGTAGCATCTCTAGTTCATCTCTTGCTGCTTTTTCACGAAGGTATGCTTTTTTGTAGTTGTGGGTATCTTCACTCATTGCCAATCTCATATTTAACTTCAATTACACATTTATCAAAACCATTATGCATACATTCAACATGATTTAGCGCCACCTCAATACCGTAATGAGAGGCTGCACCAAAAATAAGCCCTTCAGCGCACATGCACAGCTGCCTTTTGGAATAGTAATGCATCAAAATAAATCCATCTTCAATAAGCTCTGCTTTAATTTCTGGTAAATTTGGCTCTTGATATAGTTTTGCAACTTCAACATGAATCACCTTATCGATACCCATAATTAAGTCCGCAAACCCATTAAAGTTTTCAACTATTGTAGGGTGCCGGCCCCTTAAGTGGCCAAATAAATACTCACCAAATGCCTTTAACACATCAGGCATAGACATAGATAAAGCATCAGCTACATCTTGCGCCAAACCCACTATTTCTTCATCTGGATAGCTTTCTGCTGAAATATAAATACGATCACTAGGTGCATTTTTTTCAAGTAAATCATCCCACGCAGCCATGCCGCACTTTTCAATAACGAGGGCTTCAAGTCCTCTAAAAATAACACCTTTCATACATCCCCTCGTGTATCACTTTTTAAAACTTAAAAACCATTGTTGTACATCTTCTAGTATTTTCAAATCATCAATAAAGTCATATTCAGTTTGATTAAACTCAATTACTTGCTGGCAATAAGCATGCTCAACAATCATATGAATAACAGTTAATGATATCCCCTCATCCACAGGTAAATCATCCAGTAACTGCGCCCTAACAATTGACTTTTCAAACCCCCAAAGCGCTAATAAGTAGGCACTAAGAGCGTACTTAGGCACGTTTTCATCTTCGTTATCTTGCACAATACACATAGCAGCTAATTCACCAATAACACTAAGCAAACCAACTGCAAATGCAAACAACTGTGTTTGCCTATCTTGCTTTAAATACTTAGCGAGCGATTGCGCCATACTTGCTTTTTTATATCCTTTATTAATTAACTCATTAAGCGTCTCTTGCTTAGCCTTATTAAGTAATTGTTGAGACAATTCAGAAAAAACCACAATCGCCTTTAAACTAACTAAACCAATTCTTATAATCGCCTCTTTTAAGTTTGTAGTTTGACTATCAAACCCCATAAATGCGGAGTTGGCTACCTGCAAAACTTTTCCCGTTAATACAGGGTCGTGGCTAATATTATTTTCTAAAATAGAAATGTTTGGCTCATTTTTATTTAACTCACTTAATAAGTTTTGAGTCACAATACCTAAAAATGGCAAGTCTGAAAGCTGCCCTAAAATAACGCGATGAGGAGCATGAATAGGAAGTAATTTTAATAACTTAGCGCTGTCTAGCACCGCGACTAAATGTTTCTGTGTAAAAGGTTTTACAAGATGAAAGTGGATTGTGTTGTTAACTTGTAGTTGATAGTTACTACTTAAATCACTGGTAAATAAACACCTTAAGGCTGTAGGACAGATCGCTTTAGCGTGCTCTAGTACTTTAAGCCCTGAAGAAAGTGGCATCATAGAATCACAAAAAATAATGTCGGGTGTTTTATTACTTCCTATGTAGCGTTCAAATTCATTAGGTAACTGTAAGCAGGCTACAGTTACATTTGCACATAAGCGGCTCAACGTTTTTGCTAGTGCACGTAATAGTAATTCGTCATCATCAATTAAAAGTATATTTATTTTTTGCTCATGCATTCACTATACCTTCGCTATAACGTATTAATTTCTAATCAAAGCGTAGTATAAATTCATAAATAGACATAAAACGAAAAGGGCCTAATCGTATTAGAGATTCATAGGATTAAGATAAAGCCATTGAGCTCTGATAGGATATACTTAATTACTGCACAATTAATGTTAAACCAGCAGGTTAAATAGATTGAATGAAAAAGATATTTTTAATAGCACCTTTTTTATTAGTTTTATAAACGACAAGCTTCGTCCACTGATTAATAAAACATACCGTTCCAACTCAACAAATACTTTAATTGGTCAATCATTAGCTGGTCTGCTTTCAAGCGATATTTTATTTAATCACTCTGCAACTTTTAATTATTACGTAATAATTAGCTCAAGCTTATGGTGGGCCAATAATGAATTACTAAATAGCCCTTTTGAGCCACAATCGTTTCCTCAATCGGTTTATATTGACGTTGGTAAAGAAGGTGAATTAATGGAAGGCGATTGCATAAGAAAATAGCGCCTATTTTTGGTAATAAAAGCCAAGTGAAATTAGGCTATTTTAAAAACCTAGATCACGCCGATACTCTGCATTTAGCTGTATACGACGCTTTTACATAAATTAACTACCATCCAAAAAAGTAATTAATAAAAATGCTTATAAGACTTTAAGTATTATTCATGGTATTTGCGGATCATCGCCACTTTGCCGTTTTCAATTTCGATTACTTCCATCATTGTGGAGGTGTATTCTATTGGCTGCTTACTTTGTGGGTGAATACCTTTTGCAAAATTCTTATAACGAATAGCAAAGCCTGTATCGTTAAACACAAATGTATTAAGCAGTGTGCTTTCAAACAACGTGTGTGCACCTAAGTAAAAACTCATACCTTTGCGCATCTGCTTTTTACCATCAGGAGTACGTGAGTCATCCGGTTGATACGGAATGTGCTGATTGCCAATATCATCGGTTAACAATGCAAGGTAAGCCTCAAGCTCTTTAGTACCTGCGTTGGGTGCTTGTGTGGCGGACATTGTTTTATAATATTGCTGCGCAAATGCATTTAAGTCGAGTGGCTTTTCAGCATAAGCCGAAAAAGCAGTTACTAAGGCCAAGCCTAACGTTAAAAGTAGCTTCATCACTTATCACTTCCTGTAGTTAATAATATTGATTCATTTATAGGAACACTATATTAATATGTTCAATAATAAAACAAATAACTTTAAGTAACTAACACCTACATTTTGCTTTTCACTCTGTTGGTTGCAACGCTGTTGGCAGGGTCGTCTGGCCAAAAGTGCTTAGGGTAGCGGCCTTTCATTTCCTTTTGCACATCGCGGTAACTGCTAGCCCAAAAGTGGGCTAAATCTTGAGTAAGTTGCAATGAGCGTTTACCTGGCGATAGCAACTCCATAAGCAGTGACAGCTTACCGTTGGCAAGCATAGGCGTACTGGTCAAGCCGTAAACCTCTTGCATACGCACGCTTAGCTTTGCGGGGCCATCAAGCTGGTATTCTATTTTTATATTTGAGCCACTTGGTACCGTTAAGCGCAGTGGTAACAATGCTTTTAACGCGGTTTGTTGTTGCCAATCAAAACAGTTTTGTAATGCTTCAAAGTAGTTAAACTTTTTAAGCTGCGTGAGCGTTTTAATATCTTCTAAAAACACGCCTAGCCACTGCGCTGCATTTTGAATAAGTTGTTGCTCGTTTATTTGCGGGAATTTATCGGGCATTAAATTACTTGCTAGGCTCATACGTATCAGCAATTGTTGCGCATCAGGTTGCTCGTTAAATAAAGCAAAACCGTGTTTAGCAAATAAGCTAAGCCACGCTTTAGCACGCTCGCTCTTATCTAGTTTTTGTTTACTAGGCTGGCTGCTGAGCGTTATAGCCCCGAGCTTTACTTCATCTTGGTGAATAAAGCGCGCTGATTTTTCATCAAACTCACAACGAGTAAGTTCACTAAATAAATGCGGTAAAAATTCTTGTAACTCAAATGGGTTAAGCGCGGTGGCTGCAAATATACGCCCGCCTTTGTGCCCGCCCATGGTTGCTATGGCTAAGTAATCGTCGTTGTGCCAGTAATCGGCATTTAACTCAGCACCAGCACCATTGGCAAGTAAATAACCATTACCACGTTTTTTAGCAATACGATCGGGGTATGCCAATGCCACCAGTAAACTTATATAATGCGTATTTAATTCGCTGTTTTCGTCTTTTACTTTTAAGCGGCTTTGCCAATACTTTAACTGTTGTTTAAATACCGGATGCGGACGTTGCTGTTGGCTATGTAGCGCTAAACTCAACTCGTTTGCACTATTTACTCGGCTCTCAAGTAATGCCACTAAATAAATAGCGAGCCTAAAAATACCAGAGAGTTGGTCATCAAGTATTTGTGCTTTTAATAGCATATGCGCCAAACGAATATCAGCACCAAAACCTAACATTTTACTGCCAAGTGGTGTGAGCTTACCCTTGCTATCAATAGCTTCTAGCATGTTAAGCAGGTTACTTGCTTGCTCGCATTGTTGCTCAGTGGGCTTATCGAGCAAGGTTAGCTCATCAATATTGGCTCCCCATTGCTTTGCCTCAAGCATAAGTTGGCTTATGTCTGATGTGAGTATTTCGGGATTGTCGTGGCTATTACGTCGCTCAAAGGTTTGCTTTGAGCCAATTCGATAAACAATACCCGGCTCTATTCGCCCTGCACGTCCTGCACGCTGCACAGCAGAGGAGCGTGATATACTTTGTGTTGTGAGCTCTGTAACCCCTGTTTTTAAATTAAAAGAGGCTGCACGGCGCTTGCCGCTGTCAATTACAATGCGTATGCCTTCAATAGTTAAACTGGTTTCGGCTACATTAGTGGTAAGCACTACTTTGCGCATGCCGTTTGGTGCAGGAGCAATAGCAGCTTGCTGATTGGCCTTATCTTGCTCGCCAAATAGCGTTGTAACTTGGCAGTTACTTGGTAAATCGCTCAGTGCTTGTTGCACGCGTAGTATCTCAAACTGCCCAGGTAAAAACACCAACGCGCTACCTGTTTGCTCATTAAGAGCTTGTTTTATTATGGTAGGAATTGCATCAAGCCAACGGCTTTCATCTTTTATGGGTATGTATATTTCGTCTATTGGGTAGCTGCGACCGCTCGATTGAATTACAGGGCAATCAAAAAACGCTGTATAACGCTCAGTATCAAGCGTTGCCGACATAAGCATAATGGTTAAATCGTCGCGCAGCGCACTTTGGGTCTCGAGCGCAAAGGCAAGTGAGGTATCAGCTGCAATTGAACGTTCATGAAATTCATCAAATATAAGTAAATCTATATCGCTTAATTCGGGATCGTTTTGTAGCATGCGCGTTAGCATGCCTTCGGTGACTATTTCGAGGCGCGTATTAGCGCTTACTTTACTCTCGCCCCTAATCCGCAGGCCCACACTTTGCCCAACACTCTCGTTTTGGCACTTTGCTAAATAACTGGCAATATTACGTGCAGCTATTCGGCGAGGCTCTAGCATTACAATACGTTTAAAATGCCCATCGCGCATAAGCTGCAGCGGCAACCACGTAGATTTACCCGCACCAGGCGGCGCTTGTAATAACGTAATAGGATTACTTTGTAATGTAGTAACGAGTTGTTGATATATGTCTTGAACCGGCAGCACTGCTATTTACCCAAAATTGCTTTGCGTGCATTGTAACAAAAACCAAAAATAAACGCGCCGCTAAAGCTATGTGGTTATAAGGGATTTAATAAAGGGTTACATAATCAGAAATAATTACAGACCGCTCTGTACATTTTTTAAGGATGTGTTCACAACATTAATCATTACTGCCTCAATAAAAACATAACACCATGATTATAATGTAAAATAAAGATTTAACTTATTGGTACACGCCTTGCTCCTTTTATACTGAACGTTAATTAAATCTAAGTAAGGAGAAACTTATGAACAGCGATCGTATGAAAGGTAATTGGAACGAACTTAAAGGTAAGGCTCAACAAAAATGGGGCGATCTTACCAACGACGATTTAGACAAAATTGAAGGTAGCCGTACAGAGCTAGTGGGTAAAATTCAACAGCAATACGGTAAATCTAAAGAAGAAGCAGAGCGTGAAGTTGATGAGTTTGAAAAAACTCACTAATCGCTAACTTCTAAAAAAACCGCCATTTGGCGGTTTTTTTGTTTAAGCTGTAGGTTATTTAGTTACGCTTTTAGCTGGTCACCTATTGGTAACTGCCTAATACGCTTTCCGCACGCTGCAAAAATAGCATTACATAATGCTGGCGCATAAACTGGTGTAGACGGCTCGCCTACCCCTGCTGGTGGTGCATCGCTTTGTACTATTTCAACGTCAATCTCAAGAGGTGAGTCACTCATACGCGGTACGCGATAATCATGAAAGTTACTTTGCTGCACGCGGCCTTTATCAAAGGTAATACCATCGCTGATTGCAGTTGTAATCCCGTAAATAGAACCACCTTGAGTTTGGTTTTTAACGGTGTCAGTGTTTACAACCGTACCCGCATCAATGGCAACCCACGACTTAATTACTTTTAAATCGCCAGCATCCGACACTTCTACTTCAACTACCGTAGCTACGTAAGTTAAAAAGCTTCTGTGTGCTGCTATTCCTAAACCTCGACCTTTAGGAAGCTCTCGCCCCCATTTACTCATGTCAGCTACTTTTTCAATAACATGGCGCAGTCTGCCAATATCTAAAGGATAAACCGCTTTATCACCACCGTAATTATCGTATGTGGCATTTTGCTCTGTTACATCAACAATACGGCTTGGACCTATTGTATCTAGTAAATAGTCTTTTTGGTCACGGCCAGCTTTGTGCGCCGCTTCGCCAATAAATGACTGAATAGCAAAGGCATGAAAAATATTTGATACAGAACGCATCCAACCAATTCGTGCTTTAGCAAGCGCATCACCGTTTTCTAACTTCATGTTAGGTGTGTTAATTGGGTTATCGGTAAACCCTAAGCGTAATTCACCGCTCATAGGAGTGGCTGCACCATCTTTAAAAGTAGATGCTATGGGTGTAAACGCGGTGCGGTGTAAATAAGATTCTATTGCGCCATTTTTATCTAGCGACGCTTCAATGTGTTGAGCCGAAACCGCATGGTAAAAACCATGTTGTATGTCGTCTTCACGCGTCCATTGAACACGAATAGGCTTGCCTACTTTCATTGAAAGGTAAGCTGCTTCTGCTGAAAAGTCAGGTTTAGACTTACGACCAAAACCGCCTCCTAACATGGTAACGTGAACATTAATTTTGCTCTCATCCATGCCAAGCATTGCAGCCACTGTTTTCATATCGGCTTGTGGATTTTGCGTAGCAGCCCATATATCAACACTGTCTTTGTTGTACATAGCTGTTGCACAAGGCGGCTCCATTGGTGCTTGAGCAAGATGCGGCGCGTAATAATCAGCTACGAGTTTATTGCTCGATTTAGCCAACACGCCCATGGCATCACCTTTATCACGTATGTTTGCCTGAGGAGTTTGTACTGTTTGTAATAATGACTTTTTAAATTCTTCTGAATTGTAATCGCCATTTTTACCATCATCCCATACTACTTTTAATGCTTTACGCCCTTGCCACGCAGCCCATGTATTTTTAGCTATAATCGCAATACCGCCTTTTGGCTGAAACTGCGGCGCGCCTTTTGGTGCAGGCATTTCAATAACATCTACAACGCCGTTCACCGCTTTTGTAGCACTGGCATCAAATGACTTAACAACACCGCCTACTACCGGCGGGCGTTCAATTATAGCCACCAGCGCTTGTGGTTCGCGTACATCGGCTGCAAATATTGCTTTACCTGTTACTAAATCGGCTAAATCTATGTGCGCCATGCCAGTATTAATGTAGCGCCATTCTTTGCGTGTTTTAAGTGTTAGTTTGTCAGCTTCTGGTGGCGTTATTGTAAGCGCTAAGTCGATTAAATCTTTATAAATAAGCGATTTACCTGAGCTGTGTGTAACAACGTGTTGATTAGCAGTACAAGTTTGCGGGTCAACTTTCCAATACTTAGCGGCAGCATGCTGCATCATGTAACGTACACTTGCGCCCATTTCACGCAGGCGCTGCATGTTGTAGCGAATACTACGCGAGCCATCGGTATTTTGATCGCCGTATTTAGGGTCGCCCTTACCCTGAATAACAATAACCTTATCCCACGCGGCTTCCATTTCATCGGCAACAATTTGTGCAATCGCGGTGCGAATTTGCTGACCCATTTCAGAGCGATGGCACGTTATTTCAACCATGCCGTCTGGGCGCAGTGCAATAAATAAGTTTGCGCGTTTTGCCAGCTCAGATGGCTGCTCTAACACACCCGCAATCGCTCTTGGCGCACTGCCTACAAAATAAGTACCGAGTACTAACGCACCTATTGCACTGGTTTTTAAAAACTTGCGGCGGTTTAAATCAAAATATTTGTTATCTTGGTTCATACTTCTTCCCCTTGTTCATTTGGGTCAAAATACTGAACACTCGCCATTGTTTTAGCAGCCGACTTAATTGCTTTATGAATACGTGGGTAGGTACCACAACGGCAAATATTACCTGACATATTACTTACTATTTCATCGTCGGTTGGGGTTGGGTTTGCTGCTAATAAGCTTGCAGCTTGCATCATTTGGCCGCACTGGCAAAAACCACACTGCGGTACTTTATGCTCAACCCATGCTTGTTGTACTGGATGGTCGCCCTGCTCGCTTAACCCTTCAATTGTCGTAATTGAACGCCCTGCTGCTGCCGCAACAGGTAATACACACGAGCGCTGAGCTACCCCATCAATATGCACGGTACACGCACCACACTGCGCCATACCACAGCCAAATTTAGGCCCGGTTAAATTCAACTCGTCTCGCAGATACCATAATACTGGCGTTGACGGATCGCCAGAAAACTCATGTTTATTACCATTAATGGTAAGCGTGATCATACTAAACTCCTTGGCAAAGCGCTTTAAAGGACGGTTCCTTGTTGCGCGAGAACTATTTTTAATTACTTACTATTTTATACTTACTACTTTTAGCCTACCACTTAGATCTGTTTTATAAAAACACTAATTATTAGAACGTTAGTAAAAATAGGACAACCAACTAACCACAATTTAGATAAAATTTAGGTAGCCGTAAACAGCTTGTTGGTAAAATTGAGCAACAATACGCTAAACCAAGAAAAGTAAATGAGTTGAGAAAGGTTATTAATTTATAAGCATTTTAACTAAAGTAGTGCATCACTGTAGCTATCCAAAACTTTATAATGGATAAATTACTGTTCTGACAACCCACAATTGCCACCGGTGGCAATTGAATGTAGAATAAATTTAATATTAATTAATTTGGTAAAATCTATGAAAATCGCATTAATGAATGAATTTAGTCAAGCAGCAAAAAACCCTATTGTACTTGAGCAACTTAATACTGTGGCCAAAGCCCAAGATCATCAGGTATTTAATGTTGGCATGGATGGTGACAACGACCATAGATTAACATACATCCACCTAGGAATTATCGCCAGCCTATTGCTTAACTCTAAAGCTGTGGACTTTGTTGTAACAGGTTGTGGCACAGGCCAAGGTGCACTTATGGCTAGCAATGCTTTTCCGGGTGTTGCATGTGGTTATTGTATTGACCCTTCTGATGCATATCTATTTGCACAAATAAACAATGGTAATGCACTGGCTTTACCGTATGCAAAAGGTTTTGGGTGGGGTGCTGAGCTAAATATAAAATACATTTTCGAAAAAGCATTTACAGGTGAAAAAGGTCAAGGTTATCCAGCTGATCGTAAAGAATCTCAAGTGACTAACGCTGGTATTTTAAGTCAATTAAAAGTAGATATAGCTAAAGATTATCTCAAGGCACTTGAATCGATAGACCCCGACCTTATTAAACAAGCTATTGGCGGCTCACGGTTTCAAGATTGTTTCTTTAAGCATTGTAAAGACGAAGCAATAGCAGCATTTGTTAAAGCTAGAGCTTAATAATAAAATTGTCACATAGCCTGAGCTCTGGTTAAGAGATTTACTAATATATTGAACCATAATGATATTTAGATTTATTATCCAGAGTTCAGGTTACATACCTCTAATAGCAGCTTCTGCATCATCTTGCGATAACAACTACTCACGTCTTTAAGACCTAAAGCCAACCGGCAGTGATGTAATAGCAGCCAATAATGGCTACTTGTAGCACATAACTATAGCGACAATTTTTAAAAGTATAATGGTAATTCCCACCGCTACCCTCAAACGTAATATCACCATTTAATAAAGCCATGCTGGGCTTATCACTAAGCTTTTTATTAATACCCCACACTGCATACCGATAATTATGATCGCCTAAATCATCAACACGAATATGGTAGTTAGCCGTTTTCCAATCGAGTACTGGTTTTTCAAAGTTATTAACACTTGAATGCAGGGATTGCTTATCTTGTTCAATTAAGCTTTTTGCAAGTGTCTGCTCTTTAGTATTTTGTGTATTTACAGCAATAATTCCACCACTATGTCTGGAATAAAGATTTGAGCCCTTTTGTTATTAAATACGAAATGAAACAAAAGCGAGTAAATCTTTCAAAGCCTTCCCTAAGTAAAGTCCGCCTAAAACCTTATTAAGAGCCTGTTATAACTTCATATTCTGCTCTACTAACATTTGGTACTGCAAAATTAGGAACTATATCTCTAGTATCTGGTATAGCTCTAGTTTCTATCGGAAAGTGCCAAATGTTAAACATATTATTTGGTCTAGTATCATAGGCTAATTGATCCCAACCTAAAATTGAAGCCATTCGAAAAGTGGCTAGTTTTTTTGCCATTTGCATATCAGATTTGGGGTTGAAATATAAAAGATAGCCAGTATTAACTGCCCCAGTTAATATATCAACAGCCTGTAAACCCCAATGAAGCTTAGAGTCCTGCATTGATACAAGCTCAATTTTTGAAGATGTTGGTAATTTAGCAAGCATATGATTAGTAATAATTTGAATTACTTCATCTTGTTTGGGGTATTTTGTACTTTTCTGGTCTATATATACTTTAAAGTTAGCGTTTAAACCTTTACTACTTTGATTTAGAAGTTGATTATACGTTGTGTAAAAAGCCGCTTCTTCATCTCTATGCCATTTTTGATAAGGGGCTTTTGATACCGCAATAGCATGGAAAGTACACGGGCTACTTAGTACAAACTTTAAGATATTTAAGCATAAATTAATTTGTCCTGAGCTTTTTCTTATTTTTTCCCATTTTATTTCACCTTGAATCCCACTCGATTTATAAATTTGTTCAATTTTAAAATTGAATTCATCTAAATATTCACTTGGAACATTTAAAATACCGATAGTATAACAAGGTGACCCTTTTGAAATTCCACTTTCATCAGCAAATGATACTACATCGTTCACTTCACTCTCCTTATGCATAAGCATTAAATAGCCTATGGGGTTCAATTTTTGGGGGTCATAACATCCCAAAACTACTTATATTCGCTTGATTAATAATTTCACTAAATAAACTCTTTGTAAACATATGATTATATAGACAAAAAAAGGACTTTATTATTTTTCACAAAAAACGTTTATTAATGCTATGCGACAAAACCATAATACATCTCTATCTAACTAAACTAATTTAAAAACAAAAAAACGAGCCTAATTAGGCTCGTTTTTGTTCTTTGTGTTTACTGATAGCTCACAACTAAAAACTGACCGCTTCGCTATTACTCCGGATCATACCCCAAGTTAGGCGATAGCCAACGTTCAGCTTCTGCGAGCGTCATATTAGTTCGCTTAGCGTAGTCTTCTACCTGATCCTTTTGCACTGCGGCTACTGCGTAGTATTTAGCCTCAGGGTGCGAGAAGTACCAACCTGAAACAGCAGCACCTGGCCACATGGCATACGAACTAGTTAGCTGCATACCAATGCGTTTTTCGGTGTCTAATAATTGCCAAATTTTCTTTTTCTCAGTGTGCTCTGGGCACGCTGGGTAACCTGGCGCTGGGCGAATACCTTGGTAGTTTTCGCGTATTAGCTCATCGTTTGCTAGGTTTTCGTCTGGTGCAAAACCCCAATACTCTTTACGTACTTTTTCGTGCAGGTATTCTGCAAACGCTTCGGCGAGCCTATCGGCAACGGCTTTAACCATTATTTTGTTGTAGTCATCTTGCTGTGCGTCAAACGCATTTGCTAAATCGTCTTCTTCTAGGCCGCCCGTTACTGCAAACGCGCCAAAGTAATCAGGCATGCCTTTTGGTGCTATGTAGTCGGCTAGGCAGTAGTTAGCAAAGTCGGTTTTTTCGGTTTGCTGACGTAAATGGCACGAAGTAGTTAACAGCGTTTTGCGCGTTTCGTCGGTGTATATTTCTATGTCGTCCCCAACGCGGTTAGCCGGGAATAAACCAATTACACCAAGTGGTTGTAAACTGCCTGCTTTTTCAAGGTCGTCTAACATATCGTTAGCGTCTTTAAATAAGCTTTGTGCTTGCTCGCCTACTACTTCATCGTCCATTATGCGCGGGTATTTACCGGCAATTGACCACGTCATAAAGTATGGCGTCCAGTCTATATATTTACGTAAAGTCGCGATTGATACATTTTTAAACTCAGTCACGCCCAGCTTTTTAGGCACTGGAGGCGTGTAGTTATCCCAATCGAGTTGTGCTGCGTTATCGCGTGCGCGCTGGATTGTAACAGGCTTAGAGCGTGGTTTTTTACGTGCTTGTTGCTCGCGTACTTTTACATATTCAGCTTTAGTTTTAGCTAAAAAGTCAGGTTTAATGTCTTTTGATAATAAGTTTGAAACCACACCTACTGCACGGCTTGCGTTATTTACATACACAACGCCTTTATCATATTGCGGCTCAATTTTTACTGCGGTGTGCGCTTTAGAGGTAGTTGCACCACCAATGAGTAGCGGCAGTTCAAAACCACGGCGTTTCATTTCTTTTGCTACGTGTACCATTTCGTCAAGCGATGGGGTAATTAAGCCCGATAAACCAATAATATCGGCTTTTTCGTCGATTGCGGTTTGCAGTATTTTATCGGCAGGTACCATTACACCTAAGTCGATTACTTCATAGTTATTACATTGCAGTACAACGCCTACAATATTTTTACCTATGTCGTGTACGTCGCCTTTTACGGTCGCCATCACTATTTTACCATTGGTTGAACCTTCTTCTTTTTCGGCTTCAATAAATGGGTCTAGGTAGGCTACGGCTCGTTTCATTACGCGCGCCGATTTAACCACTTGTGGTAAAAACATTTTACCTGCGCCAAATAAATCACCTACCACGTTCATGCCATCCATTAACGGCCCTTCAATTACGTGAATAGGTTTATCGGCAGCAGCGCGGCACTCTTCGGTATCTTCATCTATAAAGGTAGTAATGCCTTTTACAAGCGCGTGCTCAAGGCGTTTTTCAACAGGCCATGTGCGCCATTCTAAATCTTCTACTCGCTCGGCTTGTGCCATACCAGAGTATTTTGGTGCAAGCTCTACTAAACGCTCGCCTGCGCCTGGGTCTGTGTTAAGTATTACGTCTTCAACGGCTTTACGAAGCTCCTCTGGTATGTCGTCGTAAACAGCGAGCTGCCCTGCATTCACAATCCCCATATCCATACCCGCTTTTATGGCGTGGTATAAAAATACCGAGTGAATAGCTTCACGTACTGGGTTATTACCTCTAAATGAAAACGATACATTAGATACACCGCCCGACACTTTACAGTGCGGTAAGTTTTGCTTAATGCGGCGTGTGCCTTCAATAAATTCTACAGCGTAGTTGTCGTGCTCTTCTATACCGGTGGCTACGGCAAATATATTAGGATCGAATATAATATCTTCTGGCGCAAAGCCAATGTCTTCTACCAATATTTTATAACTGCGCGCACATATTGCGAACTTACGGTCTGCCGTGTCGGCTTGCCCGTCGGTATCAAATGCCATTACAACGGCAGCTGCACCAAAACGTTTTATTATTTTAGCTTGGCGAATAAACGGCTCTTCGCCCTCTTTTAGCGATATAGAATTAACAATAGCCTTACCTTGAATACACTTTAGGCCTGCTTCTATTACTTCCCATTTAGAGGAGTCGACCATAATGGGTACGCGTGAAATATCAGGCTCTGAGGCTATTAAGTTTAAAAACTTAACCATAGCGGCTTTTGAGTCCAACATGGCTTCGTCCATGTTTATATCAATAACCTGTGCGCCATTTTCTACTTGTTCGCGGGCCACTGTTAGCGCGGCTTCAAAGTCTTCTTCCATGATTAAACGTTTAAACATGGCAGAACCGGTTACATTGGTACGTTCGCCGACATTAGTAAATACTGCTATTTGTTGGGTCATGCTGGCTCCTTAATTTAAGTTACAGGCTTCAAGGCCTGATAAACGCATGCGTACTTCAAGCTCTGGTAGTTGGCGTGGTTTAACGCCCGCTAAACCTTTTGCAAAAGCGCGAATATGCGCAGGCGTGGTGCCACAACATCCACCTACTATATTAATAAAGCCCGATTTACCCCAATCGATAATTTCGGCTGCCATTTCAGGCGCTTCTAAGTCGTATTCACCAAACTCATTAGGCAAGCCCGCATTAGGGTGTACCGACGTAAAGGTTTCGCACACGCGCGACAACTCTTCTACGTATTGGCGCAGTAAATCAGGGCCAAGGGCGCAGTTAAGGCCAATTGAAATAGGTTTGATATGGCGAATAGAGTTATAAAACGCCTCGGTTGTTTGCCCCGAAAGCGTACGGCCTGACGCATCGGTAATAGTGCCCGAGATCATAACTGGTAATTTACGCCCTGCTTGCTCAAAGGCTTCTTCAACGCCAAACGAGGCAGCTTTTGCATTGAGGGTGTCGAATATGGTTTCAATAAGTATTAAATCGGCGCCGCCTTCCATTAATGCAAGGGTAGACTCTACATACGCAGTAACTAGCTTATCAAAGGTGACATTTCGGTAACCCGGATCGTTTACGTCTGGCGAAATTGAACACGTTTTAGATGTCGGCCCTAAAACACCCGCTACATAGCGTGGTTTTTCTGGCGTTTTAGCCGTAAATTCATCGCAAATTGCGCGTGCTAATTTAGCCGACTCTAGGTTTATTTCACGGCTTAGGCTTGCCATGTCATAATCTTCCATCGAAATAGTGGTCGAGTTAAACGTGTTGGTTTCAATAATATCGGCGCCCGCTGATAAAAAACCACGATGAATATCAGTGATTAAGTCGGGCTTAGTTAGGCTTAATAAATCGTTATTGCCTTTAATTAATACATGCCAGTCTTTAAAACGCTCTGCGCGATAGTCTTCTTCTTCTAGCTTATGATCTTGGATCATGGTGCCCATAGCGCCATCTAAAATTAAAATGCGTTCTTTTAATGCGGCACTTATTTCGGCTTGTTTATTATTTGTAGGCGCGTTATTCGGCATAGTTGTTAGTCCTCACGTCTTGGCTAACTAAATTAATATCATACGGTGTGGTTTGGTACACGTAGTAATTTAACCAGTTCGAAAAAAGTAAAAAAGCATGGCTTTGCCACGTTTTTGAAGGTTGTTTGGTTGCATCGTCATCCGGAAAGTAATTTTCGGGTTTTGGTGCATTAGGGCTTTTTTTACAATCGCGCTCGTATTCTGCTTTTAGCGAGTCGGCGTCGTACTCTGGGTGGCCGGTTATAAACACTTGGCTACCCGATTTATTTTTAAGTAAGTAAGCCCCTACTCGCTCAGAACCTGCCAGTACAACTAGCTCGTCGCAGGCGTTTATTTTATTTATATCAATATGGCCGTAGCGTGAGTGCGGTACCAAAAAGGTATCGTCGAATCCGCGAGTCAGTGCACCGTGATCAAAATAACACTGGTGAGTAAATACGCCACACAGTTTATCGTCTTTTAAATCGCGCTTTAAATTGTAACGGTGATATAACGCTGCATGCGCTGCCCAACACGAAAACAACGTAGAGGTAACGTGTTGCTCAGCCCAATCAATAATGACTTTTAGTTCATCCCAATACGCTACATCGTCGTATTCTAAATGCGCAAGTGGCGCACCGGTTACTATTAATGCATCGTAATTGTTGTCTTTAACCTCAGAAAAATAACGGTAAAAAGTATCAAGGTGCTCTTCTGAATTACTGCTACTGCGGTGAGTGTCGAGGCGCAGTAGTTCTACATTTACTTGTAAAGGCGAGTTGGCAAGCAAACGAATAAACTGAACTTCGGTTTCTACTTTATTAGGCATTAAGTTTAAAATAGCCAAACGCATTGGGCGTATTTCTTGCGTTTTTGCACGACTTTTTGGCATTACAAATACGTTTTCTTGACGTAAACGTGCAATTGCCGGCAACTCGTCTTTTACTGTAATTGGCATACCTTACTCCCGCTCATAAAAACCGAAGCTTAATTATGAACTGAAAGTAAAAAATATCAACCTCTAGATGTATAGATGTCTAAATGAAATTTATTCATGATTTTATACTTTACTTACAAGCATGCTTTAGTGCTTTAAAACCCGCCATTCGTTGACTGTTTCACCTGTCAGCCACTACAATACAACATTGAAAATTTTATTATTATTTGAAGGCTCCTTTCATGGTTTTACCTGATAAATTTATATTCTCGATGAGTCGAGTATCTAAGGTTGTGCCACCTAAGCGCACTATCTTAAAAGATATTTCGTTGCACTTTTTCCCTGGCGCTAAAATTGGTGTGCTTGGTTTAAACGGTTCTGGTAAATCTACGTTACTACGCATTATGGCCGGTGTTGACCAAGACTTTGAAGGTGAAGCACATCCTCAGCCTGGTACAAAAATTGGTTATTTACCGCAAGAGCCAGTACTGGACGAAAGCAAAACAGTGCGCGAAATTGTCGAAGAAGCCGTTGGCGAAGTTAAACATGCACTTAGCCGTCTTGACGAAGTATACAACGAGTACGCAATGGAAGGTGCTGACTTTGATGCACTTGCAAAAGAGCAAGGCGAGCTTGAAGCGGTTATTCAAGCGCACGATGGTCACAACATTGATAACGTTTTAGAGCGTGCTGCTGATGCACTTCGCCTACCAGAATGGGATGCTAAAATTGAGCACCTTTCAGGTGGTGAGCGTCGTCGTGTTGCTATATGTCGATTATTACTTGAAAAACCAGACATGCTTATTCTCGATGAACCAACTAACCACTTGGATGCTGAGTCGGTTGCATGGTTAGAGCGCTTCTTACACGATTACGAAGGCACTGTTGTGGCAGTAACGCATGACCGTTACTTCCTTGATAATGTAGCTGGCTGGATATTAGAGCTTGACCGTGGTGAAGGTATTCCGTGGGAAGGTAATTACTCTTCTTGGCTTGAACAAAAAGATGCGCGCTTACAGCAAGAACAAAAATCTGAAAAAGCACGTCAAAAATCAATTGCGCAAGAACTTGAATGGGTTCGTTCAAACCCTAAAGGTCGTCAAGCTAAGTCAAAAGCACGTATGGCTCAGTTTACTGAAATGCAGCAGTCTGATTACCAAAAGCGTAACGAAACTAACGAAATGTTTATTCCACCTGGCCCACGTTTAGGCGACCAAGTGCTTGAAGTAACTAATCTTCGTAAGAGTTTTGGCGATCGCGTTTTAATTGACGATTTAAGCTTTAGCATGCCAAAAGGTGCCATTGTAGGCATTATTGGTGCGAATGGCGCGGGTAAATCAACACTGTTTAAAATGATAAGCGGTGAGCAAGAACAAGACAGCGGTAGTATCAGCGTTGGTGAAACAGTACACCTAGCTACTGTTGATCAGTTCCGTGACGGTATGGATGAAAGCAAAACTGTTTTCCAAGAAATATCAGACGGTCAAGACGTATTAAAAATTGGTAACTTTGAGTTTCCAAGCCGAGCGTATGTAAGTCGCTTTAACTTTAAAGGTAACGATCAGCAAAAGTTTGTTAAAGACCTATCTGGTGGTGAGCGTAACCGCTTGCACCTTGCTAAGTTATTAAAAGCGGGCGGCAATGTGTTACTTCTGGATGAGCCAACCAATGACTTGGACGTTGAAACCCTACGTGCACTTGAGAATGCTATTTTAGAGTTCCCTGGTTGTGTAATGTGTATCTCGCATGACCGTTGGTTCCTTGACCGTATTGCAACGCACATTTTAGATTACCGCGACGAAGGTGTAATTAACTTCTTTGATGGTAACTACACTGAATACGAAGAGTGGCTTAAAAAGACACTCGGTGCAGCAGCAGCTCAACCTAAACGTATTAAGTACAAAAAAATTGGCTAATCTTCACTGAAGCTAATTTATTACAGTAACACTAAGCCCTGCATTTATGCGGGGCTTTTTTATGCCACCAGCATTCTAAGCACTTATTTTCTAGCATGTAGAGAATTACCCGCTATGATTAATTTATTATAAAAACAATAAGGCTAAATTAGGATATGCAAAATCGTCGTCAGTTTTCTCGTGTATTATTTTCAACCGATGCACAGGTAATTTTTAATGATCATCAATACCCATGTAAATTGCTTGATATATCTCTACATGGCGCATTGATTAACAAATGCGATGCTTTGACAGGCTGCACCAATAACGATGCAATACTGCGTTTTACACTCCCTCAAAGCGACATAGAAATAAAAATGGAAGTAGTTGTGTGTCATATAGAAGCAGATCACATCGGTTTAAAGTGCCGTCATATTGATATAGATAGCATTACTTATCTAAAGCGATTAATTGAATTAAATTTAGCCGATGACGAGCTGCTGCATCGCGAACTCACTATGCTGATTCACGACGCACAATAATAGACTCATTTAGATTAGTTGATTACCATAGGGCAAATTTTTCAACGTGTGAATACATGACTTTAAATCCACATTTACCTTTGGTGTATCATCCTAACTATTCGTTTAGCTTTGATCCAAAGCATCGTTTTGCAATGAGTAAGTTTGCACATTTATATCAGCATGTTGAAGAGCTTGGTTTGATTGGCGATAACCTAGTTGAGCCAATATTAGGCACGCCAGCACCACTTGAGCTAATACACTGCGAAAATTACATACACGATTTGTGGAACAACCGCTTAGATGAAAAAGCCATGCGCCGCATTGGCCTACCTTGGTCAAAAAAGCTCATGGCGCGCACATTTACAGCCCCTCAAGGCACATTACAAACGGCTCGTTTAGCGCTAAAACATGGCATAGCATGTCACCTTGCTGGTGGGACACACCACGCACATACCGATTTTGGCTCAGGCTACTGCATGGTTAACGACCTTGCCTTTACCACGCAAACTTTAATTGAATCGGGTGAAGTAACTAACGTACTTATTTTTGATTTAGACGTGCACCAAGGTGATGGCACTGCGGCCATGTTACAGCATCAGGCATACGCTTATACCTGCTCTATACATTGTGAAAAAAATTTTCCGTTTAGAAAATCTGCTAGCGATTTAGACATTGGCTTAACCGATAATATGAAAGACGACGAATACCTCGCTATAGTGGATGAAACCTTAAGTTACTTACTCAAAGAGTTAAATCCGAGCTTGGTACTTTACGATGCTGGCGTTGATATTTGGCAAGGCGATGGTTTGGGTAAATTAGACATTAGCTGGGATGGTATAATTAAACGCGACCATTTAGTGTTAAAACGCTGCCTTGAACACAACACACCCGTTGCTACAGTAATAGGTGGAGGTTATGATAAAGACCATCTTCGTCTTGCTAAACGCCACGCTATTGTTATTGAGCAAGCCGCTCGCTTTTAGTGTGAAATAAAAATGTTAAATTCTCGTTCTTATTTAATACATACAATAAAAACGAAAATACTATGAAACAGTTATTTATCGCCATCACACTCATTTTGTTAAGCTTTACAGCACATGCGCAACAGGAAATAACAAATACCATCCACCCTAAATTACCTACATTAAATTTACAAATGGCCGACGGTTCTATAATTAATACCCACGATTTACTAGGCCAGCCTTATATTTTACATTTTTGGGCCACTTGGTGCCCATACTGTAAAAAGCTGCAACCGGCACTTCAAAAAATTGATGATATGGGTTTAAAGGTCATTGCAGTTAGTTTTAAAGAAGATGAAGATGCTGCTCCCGCCAAAGCTCTTAGCGACAGAGGTTATACTTTTAAAACAGCAATAAAGGCTGATGCGATAGCTAAACAGTTAGGGATCAGAGGTACGCCTACTACGTTATTTATTAATAAACAGGGCGATGTGATTTGGCTCACTAACACCTCAAATCCAGAAGATGCAAACTTGCATTTAAATGCACGTACGTTACTTCACTCTATGGAGCTAAAAACAGAGTAATTTACTGCGTTTTTAGCTGACTTGGCGTTAAACCCGTCCAACGCTTAAAAGCACGCCGAAAATTTGGGATGTCATAAAATGCTAGACGCTCAGCAACTTGTTCATTACATTTAGCACGTAAGGTAAGTAGGTAAATTGCTTTGTGTTTGTTTTGCTCGTCAATTAGCGCTGAAAAGCCTACTCCGTTAATTTTCAGTTTTCGTTTAAATGTAGCTGAACTCATAGCAAAGTGCTTTGCGGTACACTCTAAATTAGCACTTGGGTGAGAGTATAAATACCTACAAACGGCTTCAATAAAAGTCATGCTAACTAAATTTTTATTATGTAATTGAGACTGCGCTTGCATAAATCGTAATTGACTAGCGCACGGGTTCTTAGCCATTAACATGGCTTTATTTAATACCCAGCGAGTACATGGCCTATCAAAACTTATCTTTAGCCCTAAATTTTGTTCGTACTCTTGAATATGCCGAGGGCGCTTAAAAGCAAAGTCAAACTGACAATGCGGGTAACTTTCGCTTACTCGTTTGAGTAAACTATAAAAAGCGGTGCTGTATATTTCTAATACGTAATGGTGCAGCTCTTCATTGAGTCCATGAGCAGGTTGTAAATAAATATAATATTGCCCGCTTTTAATGTATGTTTGGCTAAATAATAAAGGCGCTAACTGCATTCTTAAATGCGCTAATTGCTTTAGTACTTGCCCTAAATCAGCACTATACATAAGCGCTTGTACTTCAACTCGCGTATCATTTATTAGCTGGCTACCAAGTAAAAAGCCACTGTCGGTACTTTTCATTAACAGTTTAAATTGTGCTAGTAAACGCACCTGCTGAGATAAACTAAACGCATGTTGAAAGTTAAATAAATCTTGCTCAAATATTCCCGTACCACGCAATAGTTTATGAAGTTCAATACCTCGACTTTGTGTTAATTCAACAATCGCAATTATAAGTCCTTGTGCACTTACAAACTTATCATCTTGATTAACAAAGGTATGCACGTTGCGCTACTTTTTGTTGGTGCTTTTTTTGTTGTAACTGGCTATGCAATTGGCTTGTTAATGTACCTGTATAATTACGTTCATTACCTTGAATTAGAGCAGTTGTTACATGCTGAAACTTTGCTTTTTTTGAGCCTTCCACTTTAAATGCGCAATATCTCAATGCCCCTTTAATTTGCATCATAAGCTCTTTTGCTTGTTGTTCTGTGGTTTCTGGCATTAACACCATAAAGCAGTCTCCTGCATACCTGCACACAACATCACTTAGCCGGCAGTTCATTAGCAATAGCTCGCTCACCTCACGCAGTAACCTATCGCCTTCTTTAAAACCAAATTCGCTATTAAAATGCGAGAAGTCGCGTATATCAATAGCACCGAGCCACAAAGGCTGTGTGCTTAAAAACTGATTTTTTATGGCTAAATCTAAGTACTGCGCTTTATAAAGCCCTGTTACAGAACAAACTTTACTGTGTTCACGCAAGTTAGCTTCACGGCGGCGTAATTGGCGATTTAATACATATTGCTCTTGATGCCAATAATACAACCCCAAGCTAGTTAGTAGCATGCCTACAGGGGCTGGTAATGACTCAATCCAACTTAGCCATTTGTGTGCTGGGTGCATTAACCACTCATCGAGTAAATCTAAAGTAGCTGAGAACATAAACAACCCTACGCCAATCACTAAATAAGTTGTTACTTTACTGGGGGGCCTTGAAATTAATAACACCGTGATCCACACCAGAGCCATGAGTACAATACCGCCCTCGCCTATAATATCTAGCCATTGAATATCAGCATACGTTTTAAGTACACCTAGGTAAGCGCTTAAAAAGCAGGCACTAAAAAACATCGCAATAATACAATTAACTAATAATCGGTGGCTGGTAAATGGGTTAAATCGCATTAATTAATCTTCTCTTTGTAGAGTCTATTTTTATGCTAACTCATATCTATATTTGCCAGCAGGGTCATATTAGCTCAACTATATGACAGCAAGATGATCACCATTTTCAAAACCATCTTACACCACACAAAAAACCTCACTTTATAAGGAGTGCTAGTAGCTCATAAAGCCTTTCATAACAGTAAAACACAGCTCACAGTATATGTTTAAAGTAACACCTGTCACATTTACGTCATAAAATAACTTTAGTTTGCTCGTCATGCCAAAAATCAATGCAGATTTTAACGTTAACAATAAATTAGATATTTCTATATTAGAATCAGAAGCAACTTGAAAGACGGATTTAGACTAGGGGCGAAGCAGCTTTGCTCAGCTTTTACTAAACCTTCTAGGTTACAAGCCTCGCACCGCGATTAAATAGACCATAGATAGAATAAATTTCAATCAAAAAGGTCAGCTGGCCCAAAATCTATAAAGCATGATTTTTAATAAAGAAAAGCTATTTATTACAACACTCGCTTCATGATTTTTTAGAAGAGACTGAGAAAATATAACGCTGTGTTCAGTAAAGGAACCATTATGAATTTTAGATTAAATAAAACACTTAGCTTACTTGCTAGCTGTTTAATGATTAGCGCCATAACCGCCTGTAGTAACGGTGCTGTAAGTGAGAATATAAGCATTGAGAAGCAAATAGTTAGCACTGTAGAGCTTGGTCCAAATCAAAATATGCAAGGCTCACAAGGCGCGTGGCTAAGCAATAATAATTGGTTATTAGCAAGTGAAAGCAAAGGGCTAGTACTTGTAAATAGCCAAACAGATACAAACCAAATAATTGCGCCCGGAAATTTTGAATCTCTTTCAGTTAGGGCTTTATCAAGCAACGCTTTTTTAGTGGCGAGTATTGATAACAACCAAGACAATGTAGCTATTTTTAAACTTCAACATGTAAATAAAACATGGCAGTTATCTGAGCTAACCCGAATCATATCACCACAGGCTCAGCCCGACACAGTTTGTTTATTTGCTAATAATATCACGCAGACAGTTACTGCATTTATAGCCGATGTTCGCGGCTTAATTACCGAAACGGCTATTTTTGATACAGCTAAAAATCAGCCCGTCAATGTCAGTATACGAGAATTCCCTGGCGTAAGTGAAGCTGCGGGTTGTGCTGTAAGTGATATTACAAGCACGTTGTTTATTAGCGAATCCAACGTGGGGATTTGGGCTATAAATGCAAATGCTGAATCGCAAGCTGATAAAAAACCAATTGCGCTTGTTGCACCCTTTGGCGAACTAAAAAATGAACTTGGCGCTCTCTTTGCCTCAAGTGATGGCATGATATGGTTTACAAGCACTGAAAATAGCCTCCTATATGCTTATAACCCAATTAGTAATAAATTAAAACACTGGAGGCTAAATACTAATTTAAACCCTGAATCAGCCGCTATCAAGTACACAAGTAATAATACAGCGACTGCGGTTATTTATAATGATACGACTGGGGCTTATATGCAAAGCCAACTATCCGTGAAAAAAATAGCGGTTCAAAAAAATAGGCAAAACATAACGCAAATACATGCAAATGCACAAACTACACCTGTAAACGCATTTGGTGATGCTGCTGACGATCCTGCCATTTGGGTAAACCCTAGTGATGCTGAAAACAGCCTTATTTTAGGCACTGATAAACGTCGTGGATTAATGGTATATAGCCTAAATGGCAAGCTTGAACAGTCACTTGAAGTTGGTCGTTTAAATAACGTGGACCTACGACAAAATAGCACAATTAAAAACAGTACCAATACATTAATAACAGCCAGTAATCGAACACTTAACGGTATTAGTGTATTTACAGTACAAGCTAATAATAATGTGAAGTACATTGCTGATATTCCTACCAATCTTGATGAAATTTATGGCTTATGTATGTACTCGTCAAATACGGGGAACTATGTTTTTGTAAATGATAAATCGGGGCTGTATCAGCAATATAAAATCAGTGAGAATAACGAAAAAATAACAGGCAAACTTGTTCGCGAGTTTAACCTTCCAAGCCAGCCAGAAGGCTGTAGTGCAGATGATGAACTAGGACAATTATTTGTAGGCGAAGAAGATGCCGGTATTTGGTTTATAGGTGCGGAGCCAAGCACCGGAACAACACCTATAATGCTACAACACATTAATAAGCAATTAGTTGAAGATGTAGAAGGGATGGAAATTTATCATGCAGATAACGCACGTTATTTAGTTGTTTCAAGTCAAGGCGATAATAGCTATGTGTTATACGAAATAGGTAATATAACTCAAAACACTGAAGTGCCATCACTCAAATTTAGTGGTAAATTTAGCGTTATTGCTGATTTAAACTCAGGTATTGATGGCACATCAGAAACCGATGGACTAACTGTTACAGCAAAACCTTTACCAGGTTACCCTGAGGGTATTTTAATAGTACAAGATGGTTATAATCGAATGCCGCAGCAACCACAAAACTTTAAAATAATTGATTGGCGAGAAGTTAAAAAAGCCATCAGATAATACGCGCTACCTAATCATTTTATAAAGGCTCACTTGAGCCTTTAAATTGATCTTGTAATTAGATAAATATTACATACATTTTTATACTACAATTTAAACTCATAAATTAATTGAGATTATTATGCGCCTACTACTTACTTTATTACTAATTACTCTAAGTGGCTTTGTAACAGCGGAAGAAGAGAAAAAAGTAGAACTCCCCCCTGTCGATCCTGCTTATAAAGCTAAACATCCAATGGTGTTAGTTAATAAAGGCTCGTCTATCATCGCGATGAATTTGCCTACCTATAATTCACCTCATGATGTACAAGTTGTTTATAAAATAGGTAACCCCGATGTGGCGTTTTTAGGCTTTGTCAGAAATGCTGAATTAATCACCGTAAAACCACAAGCATTTAATATTCAACATTTAATGCGTGGTGAAGAAATTACGATTATTGCCGATATTTTTGAAGGCGATTACCAACAAGGTGGTAGTTTAATTTACTCACAAAAAGAACTTGTACTAGGTAAACAGTTGTATGCCAGAGAACTAAAGGGGTTAAGTGAATCATCACAATGGCAAGACTACGACATAATCAACCTAGGCGGCACTGAGCGTATTTATATTCATAAAATTCAACAAGCGCCGAGCTATAACCATCTTATTTTTGTCGATTTAGTTAATGCGTGTATGCAAAAATTCCGCACCTCAAAACGAGTTCCACCTGTAAATGAGCTTACCTATAAATTTGTTAATTGCGGGACACTCAAACCACTTTACTACAATGCAAATGATTTTAAAAAATAGTTACCTTATTCAGTAATTAGTTTGAGCCCTTGCTTCATTGCCTCAACTGATTGCCCTGCAAAGCCTAAGCGAACATAACTATATTGCTTAGGCATTAAACTTCTCACTGAATCAGCAAAGTAAAACTCAGATTCTGCTTGTAAATATAGGCTTTTACTTTGCATTGCTTGTTTTATATTGCTCGTATTTTTATTTAAGTTAACCCACATTGCCATGCCGCCATCTGGCTTTTTATACTCTATTGGTAAACCCTGTGATTGCAGCAATGCTAACGTGCTGTCCATTACTTCATAACGTTGTTTATAGTGCTTAGTCATGCGTTTTAAGTGGCGTTCAAACCCGCCCTCTTGCATAAAATGTGCTACAGCTAACTGCATAACCACATCATTTTTATGATTCATTAGCTGCTTCCATGCGGTTAACTGTGCTAATACTTCAGGGGCTGCACAAATGTAGCCAATTCTAGCGCCTGAGAACATGATTTTAGAAAATGTAGATAAGTAAATAATAATCCCAGCGGGATCGTTCCCAGCCATAGGTTGTAATGGCTGACAGCGATAGTGAAATTCGTGATCGTAATCATCCTCTATAATCATTACGCCATACTCATAACATAATTGATAAATTTGCATGCGCCGTGTGGGCGAAAGCGTAACGGTGGTTGGATATTGATGCAGCGGCGTTAAGTACAACATTTTTATTGGATATCGTTTAAGTTGCGCTTTTAAATCATCTACACACAACCCATATTCGTCTTGTTTTATATCTATTAATTGCGCACCACAAGCTGCAAACGCTTTACGTGCTGGCGGATAACCTAAGGTTTCGGCAGCGACAAAATCGCTTTTATTTATAAACGCCTTTGAAATTATAAATAAAGCTTCTTGTGAGCCATTACATACAAGTAAGTCTGATACTTTTAAACTTCTAGTTTTATGTAGATAATTGCTTATCTGAGTTTTTAGCTCACTCACTCCACCTATATCGCCATAATGAAGTTTACTGGTGTCTAAATGATTAAATACATGGCTCATAGAGCGTTTAAATTCTTTATAGGGAAAGCTATTTAAATCAGGAAGTCCACCTGCGAAATTATATACGTAGTCTTTTAAATTCATTGCCGGAATAGGCACGGCTAACTCTGTAGCAAATTTATAAGGTTTTGGTGTTAAAACTGGCGTGTGCTCACAGTTAGCACTGCTTTGAATTGGCAGTGTTTGAGTGACGCTATACCCAGAGCGTTCATGGGACTCTAGCCATCCTTCGGCTACTAATAACTGCAATGCGTTCATTATTGTATGACGGTTTAACTGATACGTTTGCGCCATAACTCGAGCAGAACTAAGTTTTGTACCAGGTGCAATATCTCCCTTTACAATAGAACCACGTAAAGCATCTGCAACTTGTAAGTACTTAGCTTTGTTTGAGTTATTAAATTCAATATTAAGTGGTTGCATGTTACCCCTCTATAACTGGTATAGCTAAAAAGCCAATTCTGGTTGTTTTTACCAAACCAAATTAGCGTACATTTGTTGCTCGCAAATAGCAAAGCTTAGAGGCAATATGTTTACTCAACAGATGCATAAAACAAATAAGGTCATACTAGAGCCATTAAATTATGAGCATTTAAACGACTTATATAAAGCTGGGCAGCATCCAAAAATATGGGAATGGGTATTAAGCAACTATACAAAAACACCTGAACTGTTAAAGGAATGGTTTACCACAAGTGCACAATTTAATAAAAAAGAACAAATTGTATTTGCCATAATAGACATAGCCAGCAAAGAGGTTGTAGGCACTACACGACTATTTAGATTAGATACACATAACTTAAGTGCTGAAATTGGTCATACATTTATAAGCCATCACTGGCAGCAAACTTATATTAATACTCACACGAAATATTTACTGCTTAGCTATGCTTTTGACGCGTTGAATTTAGTGCGAATAACATTTAATACTCACGAACAAAATCAAAAATCTCGAAATGCAATTACTCGACTAGGCGCCCGATTTGAGGGCGTAGCTTATAAAGACAGACTCCTTAGTGATGGGAGTTACAGAAGCACTGCAAAATTTAGCATTATTGACGAGCATTGGCAGAGTATTAAATTACAGTTAGAGGAGAAGCTTTAATGTACCCACCAATACATTTTCAAGAACATAGTATTGAACGTTTGCAGGCATTAGTTGAGCAATTTCCACTTGCAACTATTTTAATGCCCTGCTCGCAAAGTGACTTAAATAATATATGCCAAGTACCTGTATTATATGAGCCCTCACGTAATGTATTTATTGCTCACGTAGCAAAACATAACCCGCTAACACAATGTGATAAACAGTCAGTAAAATTACTCTTTAGTGGCGATAACTGTTATCTATCTCCCTCGTATAGTAATAATAAAACACTGCCGAGCTGGCTTTACTCATCAGTACAAGTAACCGCAAAAGTAGATGTTATTAAAAGCGATAATGAGAAAGAAAAAATAATGAGGCAATTAACAACCTATTTTGAGCAACCCTTTAAGCCAATGTGGAGTATTGATGAGGTGCCAAAAAATCACCGTGAAGCTATGTATCAACAATTAAGCTTTATAGAATTTACTCCCACTCATTGGAGTGGAAACTTTAAGCTAAGCCAAAATAAATCACCTGAGGTAAGAGCAAGCATAAAACAAAGCCTAGAACTTGCCAATAAGCGCTCTATTGCAAAACTATTTCAGGCATAAAAAAAGGCTCTTTCGAGCCTTTGGATTAACTTTGGAATAGTTAAAAATTTTTAAATTAGGTAAGCGTTAATAGCTGTGGAGCAACGCTATGATAGTCAACAGCCATAGCAATACTTAACGCTGTAATATTAATAATTGAAAATGCGAACACTTTACGTGCCCAACTGCTCATATCAATATTACGACGATAACCACGTAGCGCCATTAGCAACCACCAAAAGCTGGTAATACAAGCAACAGCCATAAAAGCAGCACCTGTGTAGCCAGTAATTGGCAGTAACATCACCACTAAGGCGTATACAGCAATATAAAGCACAATGTGGCGTTTTGCTTTGTCGATACCTTGCGCTACTGGTAATACAGGAATACCTGCCGCTTGGTAATCTTTAAAGCGAAAAATAGCGATCGCGTAAGAGTGCGGCATTTGCCACAAGCTAAACATGACTAGCAGTATTAATGCGCCCATATCGAACTGCCCTGTTACGGCGCAGTAACCAACTACTGGCGGTACAGCGCCAGAAAGACTACCTACAAAAGTGCCATATACTGAATTACGTTTCATGTAGAGGCTATAAACCCCTACATAAATTACGTAGCCAAAGGCTGCAAAAAATACCGCGGCTTGAGTGGTGTAGGCGATAAGTAAACCAAAGCCCACAACACCCAATAAAATACCGTGACTAAGTGCAGCAAAGGCCGACATTTCGCCTGTTACTGTAACTCGCGTACGAGTACGCGCCATGGCCACATCTATGTCTCTATCTATAACATTGTTGATAGCACAACCTGATGCAACCACTAGCGACAAGCCAATTAATGTGGCAATCATTAACCATGGGTCTATATCACCGCGCGAGGCAAGTAAAAACCCGCCCGCTACGCTGATCAAATTGCCCATAATAATACCCGGCTTTGTCACTGATAAATAACGACGAAACATCTTCAACTCCTAGTACATCATCATTGCGTTAGATTCATAAATGATCCAAACAGATAACCCAACAACCATTACGATGATCAGAGCACTGAATAGGAATGAGAAAGTACTTGCACGGCCATCTTCGGTCGTAAAATTAAGGTGTAAAAAGTATTTTAAATGCACCCAAATTTGTACGATTGCTAAAGTAACAATGCTCCAAAGCGTTGTTACTTTTGAGAAGTCACCTTCCATTACCATGTAAAACGGGATAGCAGTTAAAATTACCGATAGCACAAAGCCAATTAAGTAAGTTTTAACACTGCCATGAGATTCATCATGATGATCACTTTGCGTTTGCTTTAACGCGTGCGTTTCGCTGTGGCTCATTACATTGCTCCCATTAAATAAACAACGGTAAATACACAAATCCAAACAATGTCTAAGAAGTGCCAAAATAGGCTTAAGCAGCTTAAACGCGTTACGGTTGCTTTACCTAAACCACGTTTAGCAACTTCAATCATCATTATGGTCATCCAAATTAGACCCGCAGTTACATGTAAACCATGTAAGCCAACTAATGAGAAAAACGATGTTAAAAAGGCACTTTGTTGTGGGCCATTACCGTGCACAATTAGGTGATGAAATTCGTATACTTCCATACCAATAAACACAGCACCTAAACAAAACGTAACAAATAACCAAGTCAGTGTTAGTGCCTTTTTTTGCCCTTGAGCGGCAATCATGGCAAAGCCAAAGGTAATACTACTAATCAGTAGTGCTGCAGTTTCTACTGCTACAAAGTCGAGTTCAAAAATATCTTTACCCGATACACCACCCGCTGTGTTCATAAATAACACAGCATAAGTGGCAAAAAACGAGGCAAACAGTAGGCAATCGGTCATTAGGTATAACCAAAAGCCAAATATCGTATCGCCAGATGTGTCGTGATGATCATGCGCGTGGGCATGATCATCGTGTGATACAGAGTCTAAATTTGCTGATTCTAAATTTGCAGAAAGTGTACTCACGCTTTTAGCTCCTTAATACCACTTGAATTATATGCAGCTTCAGTGCGTGCAATTTCATCAGGTTGTATATAGTAATCTACATCGCTGGTGTAACAACGTTTGATAAATATGGCAATTCCGCCTACTAGCCCAACAACAGCTAACCACCAAATATGCCAAATCATTGCAAAACAAAATACTGTTAAGCTTGCTGCCATTAACACGCCAGCTGATGTGTTTTTAGGCATATGAATAGGGCTGTAGTTTGACTTATCTTGATATGCTTGACCTTTTTCTTTCATGTCGGTCCATGCATCAATATCATCAATATGTGGAATTGTTGCAAAGTTATAAATTTGCGGGGGGGAACTTGTAGCCCACTCAAGTGTGTGGCCGTTCCACGGATCGCCTGTTGTATCGTCAAGCGCTTCACGGTCTCTAAAGCTCACATATAATTGAATTACCTGGCTGATAATACCAAACATAATAATTACAGCACCGCCTGCGGCAATGTATAACCATATGTTCCAATCTGGGTTGTTAGTGTGGTTTAAGCGACGTGTCATACCTAAGAAGCCAAGTACGTACAGCGGCATAAATGCTACGAAGAAACCAATAATCCAACACCAAAATGATGCTTTGCCCCATTTTTCATTAAGTTTAAAGCCCATTGCTTTAGGGAACCAAAATACAAAACCGGCCAGGTAACCAAACACAGCACCACCAATAATAGTGTTATGAAAATGTGCAATTAAGAATAAGCTGTTATGCAGTACATAATCGGCGCCAGGAATAGCAAGTAATACACCGGTCATACCGCCTACGGTAAAGGTAACCATAAAGCCAAGTGTCCAAAGTACCGGTACGCTAATACGTAAACGACCTCGGTAAATGGTAAATAACCAGTTAAATAACTTAACCCCAGTTGGTACGGCAATAACCATGGTCATTACCCCAAAGAACGCATTAACGTTAGCACTCGAGCCCATAGTAAAGAAGTGATGTAGCCAAACAATAAAGCCTAAAATTGAGATTGCACCGCTGGCGTAAACCATCGATTTGTAACCAAACAAACGTTTACCGGCAAAGGTCGAAATAATTTCAGAAAAAATACCAAACGCTGGTAATACTAATATGTATACCTCAGGATGACCCCATGCCCAAAACAGGTTGATGTACATCATGGCGTTACCGCCCAATTCATTGGTAAAGAAGTGGAAGTCGAGATAACGGTCAAGCGTTAGCATTGCAAGTACAGCAGTTAAAATTGGGAATGATGCTGCAATTAAGATGTTTGCCCATGTACATGTCCATGTGAAAATTGGCATTTTCATTAGGGTCATACCTGGTGCACGCATTTTAAACACAGTTGCTAAAAAGTTTACGGCTGTTAGTAGTGTACCGAGCCCGGATATTTGCAAGGCCCAAATATAATAATCGACCCCCACCCCAGGGCTAAAGGTCAGCTCCGAAAGCGGCGGATATGCCACCCAACCTGTTTTTGCAAACTCACCAAACACAAGTGATAAGTTAATTAAAATTGCACCACTGGCTGTAAACCAAAAACTTAAATTATTTAAAAATGGAAAAGCAACATCGCGAGCACCAATTTGAAGTGGTAATACAATGTTCATCAGACCAATCATAAATGGCATTGCCATAAATATGATCATAATTACGCCGTGGGCAGTAAATATTTGGTCGTAGTGTTCTGGTGGTAAATAACCTGGCGCACCACTAGTAGCAAGTGCCAACTGCGCACGCATCATTATTGCATCAGAAAAACCACGAAACAGCATTATTAGTGCTAAAAGAATATACATTACACCTAAGCGTTTGTGATCAACAGACGTGATCCAGTCGCGCCAAAGCACGCCCCATTTTTTATACTTTGTAATAAGCCCGGCAATAATAAGCCCAGCTATCGCAATAACCGACATCGTGAACACAAGAATTGGCTCATGAAACGGAATTGCGTCGAGTGAAAGATTACCTAATAACGACATTATTATTCCTCGCCTTGGCTGTGAGATGAAGGCATTGAGTGCTCATTCATTTCATGATGCTTTTTACTCATTTGCCCATGTTCGCCCATTGCATGGTGTTTTTTGTTCATATCGCCATGCGCCTGCATATACTTCATAACAATGGTATGAAATAAGCCGTCATCAACTTTTCCGTAATATGCTACTGGGTTATTTTCACTTGCTTTTGCAAGCTCAACATAATTTGCATGAGTCAGGTTATTAGCGCTTGAATTCGCTTTCACATCACTCACCCACTTATCAAAGTCTGCTTGAGTAGGTGTAGCAATGGCATTAAATTTCATGCCAGTGAAACCTGCGCCGCTGTAATTTGCTGAAAAGCCTTTAAACGTACCTGGCTCATTTGCAATTAAGTGAAGCTTGGTTTCCATGCCAGCCATTGAGTATATTTGACTACCCAATTGCGGAATAAAAAATGAATTCATTGTGCTCTGTGAAGTTATTTTATATTCAACAGGTACATTTGCTGGGAACACTAATTCATTAACCGTAGCAATACCTTGCTCAGGATATATAAATAGCCATTTCCAATTTAATGAAACCACTTCAACAGTAAGATGCTTACCTTTACCTTCAATTGGTTTGTAAGGGTCTAGCTCTTGGGTAGACTGCCAGGTAATAACACCTAAAATGATCACAATAACAATAGGAACAGCCCAAACTGCGGCTTCAATTTTATTTGAATGAGCCCATTTTGGCGCATAAATTTCATGAGTTTGCGTGTCTCTATATTTCCATGCGAAATACAAAGTCATCACAATAACGGGAACGACTACAAGCAACATAAGCACGGTTGCGATGATGATTAAATTTTTCTCATCAATGCCTATTTGCCCTTTTGGATCGAGTATCCCGCCTTTACAGCCTGACAACGCCAGCACTGTACTAGCTAAAGCAATATTACAAAGGTTACGAATTAACAAGGGAGTATCCTACAAACCTAAAGTTTCAATTTGCTGCTTTAAATAAAAACCAAAGCAACGATTTTTCAATAAAAACCCAAGTTAACTAGAATTAAATTATAAAAATAAGGGGGCTATTCAAAACCTAAAGCTCATGCCATTAATGACCTAGCAACAAACCCAGCTTTCTAAACGCATTTATATAACGTAATAAAAGTTAACTTGGGTGAGTGGTGGTTGGCTGAAATGTGTTTAAAAAAACACGGAGCTACTTTGTTTTAGCTAACCTTAATTATTTACAGCAAGAACAAATAATTAAAACCAGCAACAAGATGCAGCGTTACAGGCAACCTGTAAAGCTAGGTGGAGCACGACAACCATGTGAAGAGATCACAGGCTGAAGAACTTTAGCCTCGCTAAAAGCAAAGGCTGCTTTACGGAGGATTATGCCAGCACGACGCGCTGGACAAATATGGAACAATAACCAACAAAGGCCAATAAGTAACTGACTTGATATGATCGGATGAGCTAAAAATTGCGCAAGATTAAGTAACAGTGGCTCTACAATAAACCCATCACTTAATAGCGCTTCAAGCTTGAAGGCATCCTCCAATGCACCGCTTAGCAACATTACAGTATTAAACACTAATAAAGTTATAGCTACACACACGCCCTTGCCTGCTTTATTCAAGCGTTCACACGTCTGCGGCTCGCCAGAGGCAAGTTCCGTAGCTGTATGATGCAAAGAAAGTGTGTTCAAAGACATTAACCTACTAAAATGACTATAACAAAATTAGAGTAATACAGTTTGCAATGGAAAAATTTAAAAAAACATTGCTGTTGTAAACCCTAAAACCAGGTGCTAAATACAATCAAACCCAACTAGCATATATTTACCTAGCGAAAATTGATCCGTATCAACCAAACTTTCAAAACTTACTGAAAGTTCGAACGTGAGTATAACAAAGAGAATTTTCTGTTCAACTAAAAATCAATTAATTTGGGTTAAGCTTTCGAAGCTATTTTGTTAATAAAAAATAACGCGATAAAAAACAATTGGTTAGCTAAAATAAAAAGCGATTTAAAGAGAAATATTTAATAGAATTATAGGTTTTCAGGAGGGAGTAATAATTGTGTCGCACAAATAAAAACAGCCCAAATTCAGTCACCACCGAACTTGAGCCGCCTTTCACACTGACAACATCTTCACACACAATATAAAGATTCTTGGTTTACATTACATGGCAATTGTAGGGAATAAAAACAACTCAAACTCAGTCACCACCGAACTTGAGTTGCCTTTCACACTGACAACATCTTCACACACAATATAAAGATTTTTGGTTTACACTACGTGGCAATTGTAGGGAATAAAAACAACTCAAACTCGTTCTTTATGGAAGTGAATCCACCGAACTTGAGTTGCCTTTCACACTGACAACATCTTCACACACAATATAAAGATTCTTGATTTACATTACGTGGCAATTGAAAGTAAATAAAAACAACTCAAATTCAGTCACCACCGAACTTGAGTTGCCTTTCACACTGACAACATCTTCACACACAATATAAAGATTTTTGGTTTACATTACGTGGCAATTGAAAGGAAATAAAAACAACCCAAGCTAAGTCACCACCGAACTTGAGTTGCCTTTCACACTGACAACATCTTCACACACAATATAAAGATTCTTTTAAGCGAGGCTAAGTTGCCTCAAGCTTATGACTAGAGCCTTGCTCTGTGTCTATGATTAAACTTTAGAGTGTTAGCTCCAATTTGACAAACGAGAAAAATAAACCTAATAGGTGAAAAAAACTAAACTATATACCTTTGTCTAATACATTTAGATTGGATTGCTTTGGAAGCTATGATGTTGAGGCGTTTTACAGACACAAAAAAAGCGCTATAAAGCGCTTTTTAATATTTAAGACAGACTTAAATAATTTGGTTTTCTTTCCAGGCTTGCTCTTTTGCTAAACGGTTTTTGCGTTTATCACATGGATCATCGCAATCACAGGCTTTATCAATACCAACCGAACCTAAACCACCACAGCTGCTTGCCATAGATTTTTTTTGCACGATCATACCAACGGCCATAGCCGAAACTATCAAAATTAGTAAGCCAAAAGTAAGAAGAAAAAGTGACATTGCTTAGCCCCTATTGATCAGCAATAAATTAAGCTCAAAACATTGTTGAGCGACTGCTATTATATACTCAAATAACGTGGAAATAAACAAACCCGCACCATACTATAAATAAGGTTTAAATGCAGGGCTTGAGTAGGTTATTAAACCGTCTTTCGATTTACCTATTAAGTACACGGGTAAATCATGCTGCTCAGCATAAGCTTGCGCTTTATCCATACCCATAACAGTTAATGCTGTCGCAAGACCATCGGCAGTCATAGCACTTGAATGAAGCACGGTTACCGACACTAAGTCGTGCTTAATCGGCATGCCGGTCACGGGATCAATTAAGTGAGTATAAATTTCACCATCCATTTCATAAAAAATACGATAATCACCCGATGTAGCAATACCATTTGTACCTGGCGACAAAACACGGTGTACCTTACGCTCTCCAGGTTGTGCGTCTGGTTGCTCTATTGCAATCTTCCAATCTTTATTATTTGGCTTTTCGCCTGCAATTCGTAGCTCACCACCAATTTCAACCATGTAATTGGTAATATTGTGGTTTTCTAATAACTGCGCCACCTTATCAATACCATAGCCTTTAGCTGTTGCCGAAAACGATAACTCTAAACCATCCACTTTTTTAGCCAAACCTTGAGCTGTTAGCGTAAGCTTATCAACGCCTATATTTTTAATCATACTTACAAGCTCTTCATCGCTAGGACGATTAGTTGGCTTTTTATCTGGGCCAAACCCCCATAAATCAATTAAAGGCCCCATAGTGACATCAAGTGTTTTGGTTGACTCACCTAACCGAATAGACTCAGATATAACAGCCCTAAAATCTTCACTAATCGGCATAACCTGATTTGCTGGTAATCTGTTGAATGTATTTATCTCAGAGTCTTCTATGTAAGTAGACATAGACTGATTAACATCTTTTAAAACAGCGTCTATTTGCGACTGTAACTGTGAGGCAGACAGCTGAACTTGCTCATCATAGTACTTAATATGATAAGTAGTGCCCATAGTCTTACCTTCTAAAAAGGTCTCTTTTGACTCTGGCTTTTCACCACAACCAGACAATAATAAAGTCAGCGTAATTAGCAAAAAGGCCATTATGCCTTGTGAAGTACTTACTCGATTCATAACTGTTCTACTTAATAGATTGATAAAATTAAAGAATAAAAAAGCCTCGTAACACAAGTGCTACGAGGCTGGTATTTTAACCAAAACTAAACTGTTTTGGTATTAGTGTTAGCCACCGAAGTCATCTAGTAAGATATTTTCGTCTTCAACACCTAAATCTTTAAGCATAGTAATAACTGCCGCGTTCATCATTGGAGGACCACACATGTAGTACTCACAATCTTCAGGCGCTTCGTGATCTTTAAGATAATTCTCAAATAACACGTTATGGATAAAGCCAGTGTAGCCTTCCCAGTTATCTTCAGGTTGTGGATCTGAAAGTGCTGTATGCCATACGAAGTTAGGGTTTTCAGCGGCTAAGCCGTCAAAATCTTCTACGTAGAACATTTCACGCTCAGAACGTGCACCATACCAAAAGCTCATCTTACGTTTAGAGTTCAAACGTTTAAGTTGGTCAAAGATATGAGAACGCATTGGCGCCATACCAGCACCACCACCAACAAATACCATCTCTGCATCCGTGTCTTTAGCAAAGAACTCACCAAATGGACCCGAAATAGTTACTTTATCGCCAGCTGTAAGTGACCAAATGTAAGAAGACATTTTACCACACGGCAAGCTAAGGTTTCTTGGCGGCGGAGCAGCAATACGCACGTTAAGCATAATGATGCCTTCTTCTTCTGGGTAGTTAGCCATTGAGTAAGCACGAATAGTCTCTTCGTCTACTTTTGACTCCAGATCGAAGAAACCAAAGTGGTTCCAATCACCACGATATTCTTCAGGAACATCGAAATCTGCATATTTAACGTGATGAGGTGGCGCTTCGATTTGGATGTAACCACCCGCACGGAACGGCACTGACTCGCCATCTGGAATTTGCAGCTTAAGTTCTTTAATGAACGTTGCTTTGTTATCGTTAGAGATAACTTCACAATCCCACTTCTTAACACCGAAAATTGACTCTTCAAGCTCAATTTCCATGTCGTTTTTAACATTTACCTGACACGCTAAACGACAGCCTTCACGGGCTTCGCCTTTAGATATGTGATCAAGCTCAGTTGGCAGAATATCGCCACCACCTTCTTTAATGTGTACACGACACTGGCCACAAGAGCCACCGCCACCACATGCAGATGATACAAATATACCTGACTCAGATAGCGCGCCTAAAAGCTTACTACCTGCTGATGTTTTAATGGCTTTATCTGGGTCGCCATTAATGCTAATGATAATATCACCACTTGCAACTAACTGAGATTTAGCACCAATGATGACTAAAACCAGTAGTACAACGATAGCGATAAAAACACCAACGCCTAAGAAAATCTGATAATCCATGATTTATCCTCGCTACCTTTACAGTGAAATACCAGAGAATGACATAAAGCCAAGTCCCATTAAACCAACAGTGATGAAGGTAATACCTAAACCACGTAAGCCGTCTGGCACGTCTGAATACTTCATTTTCTCACGGATACCTGCAAGTAATGTAATTGCAAGTGCCCAACCAACACCAGCGCCAATACCATAAACAACAGACTCACCGAAGTTATAGTTACGCTCAACCATGAAAGATACCGCACCAAAGATTGCACAGTTAACTGTGATCAATGGTAAAAAGATACCTAATGCGTTGTAAAGTACTGGGAAGAACTTATCTAATACCATTTCAAGAATTTGCACTAGCGCTGCTATAACGCCAATGAAAGTTAAGAAACGTAAAAAGCTAAGGTCTGCATCAGGATAACCAAGCCACGTAAGTGAACCTGGTGCTAATACAGCATGGTAAACTAAGTTATTAACAGGTACTGAAATACCTAAAACAACGATAACCGCTACACCTAGGCCAATTGAAGTAGTCACTTTTTTTGATACTGCTAAAAAAGTACACATGCCTAAGAAAAATGATAACGCTAAGTTTTCAATAAAAACGGCTTTTACAAATAAACTAATATAATGTTCCACTGTGTGCCCCTTACGCTTTAGCTTCTACTTGGTCTTTCTTATAAGTACGAAGTACCCATATGAATAAACCAATGATGAAGAATGCACTCGGTGGTAATATCAATAGACCCATAGGTTGATACCAACCGCCATCTTGTACTAATGGGATAATATCAACACCGAATAGTGTTCCTTTACCGAATAGCTCACGAATGAAACCAACAGTAAGTAAAACAACAGAATAGCCTAAACCATTACCAATACCGTCAAGGAATGACATTAGTGGTGGCGACTTCATCGCATATGCTTCAGCACGACCCATTACAATACAGTTAGTAATAATTAGACCAACGAAGACTGAAAGCTCTTTAGCCGTAGCATAAGAAAACGCTTGCAGTACTTGGTCAACAACAATAACTAATGATGCAATAATCGTCATTTGTACAATGATACGTACTGACGATGGGATCTGGTTACGAATAGTCGAGATAAAGAAGCTCGAAAACGCAGTTACCAAGGTCAATGCTATTGACATGATTAACGCATTTTTTAAGCTAGACGTTACCGCTAACGCAGAACAAATACCCAGTACTTGTAGTGCGATTGGGTTGTTAGCTAAAACCGGACCAAATAGGACCGCCTTCATTTCTTTAGTATCAGCCATTATTTCAATGCTCCTTTACGTACTTTCGCAAGGAAAGGGCCAAAGCCGTTTTCGCCAGTCCAAAAGTCAACTGCATGTTCAACACCGTTAGACGTTAATGTAGCACCTGAAAGACCATCGATCTTATGCTCATTATCACCCGCAGTACCTTTAACAATTTGAATTGGTAGCTCTTTACCTTGCCACGTAGCAGTCCACTGTGGATTTTGAATTTCACCACCTAAGCCAGGCGTTTCATTATGCTTGTAGAAAATAATGTTTTTAACTGTTTCACCATCGCTTTCAAGCGAGATAAAACCGTACATTAAGCCCCATAAGCCGTAGCCCTGAATAGGAAGAATGATTGCATCAATAGAGCCATCTTCTTTTTTCGAGATATACACCGGTGACTCTTTAGTCACACGTTGAATACCTGCAATGTCTTTAACGCCTTTCTCTTGAAGAGAAACACTTAGCGCTGCATCGTATTTGCTTTTTTCAAAATCAAAGATTGTTGGGTCTGTGTCTACAAACTCACCTGTGGTCATATTTACAACACGCGCTTCAATTTTAGCATTAAATGTATCAGATACATTCTCAACTTTATCGATGCCTGCCGCTGCTAAGATATTGCTTTGAATATCTTTATTTTTATTAGCTTGCTGTAAAGGACGAAGCTGTACAGAAGCAAACGATACAATGATTGCACACACTAAACATAGTGCTACAACAACTGCTAACGTTTTACCGATTGATTCGTTATTACTAGACATTACGTGCCAACCTCCGCTTGATATTAGCTTGCACTACAAAGTGATCGAACAGTGGAGCAAATAAGTTAGCAAATAAAATTGCTAGCATCATGCCTTCTGGGAAAGCAGGATTCACAACACGGATAAGAACCACCATAAGACCAATTAGTAAACCGTATGCAAATTTACCTTTATTAGTAAATGCAGCCGATACAGGGTCTGTAGCCATAAAGAACATACCAAACGCAAAACCACCAAGCACTAAATGCCAATACCAAGGCATTGCAAATACAGGGTTAGTTTCTGAACCAACAGCATTTAATAAGAATGCCGTTGCTACCATACCAAGGAATACACCTAGTACGATACGCCAAGAAGCGATGCGAACGTAAATTAAGAATAAACCACCTACAAGTAATGCAAGTGTCGATGTTTCACCAACAGAACCTTGAATGAAACCGTAAAATGCATTCCACCATAATTCCATGTTTGAAAAATCAAGTGTGCCAACAAAAGCTTGGCCTAGCATAGTCGCACCAGAGAAAGAATCTACTGCAGTCCATACTGTGTCACCCGAAATTTGCGCCGGGTATGCGAAGAATAAGAACGCACGGCCAGCCAAAGCAGGGTTTAAGAAGTTACGACCAGTACCACCAAAAATTTCTTTAGCGATTACTACACCAAACGTGATACCTAGTGCAACTTGCCATAAAGGAATTGTTGCAGGTAAAATAAGTGCAAATAATACAGAAGTAACGAAGAAACCTTCATTAATTTCATGCTTACGCACAGAAGCAAAAATCACTTCCCAAAAACCACCTACAGCAAACGTGACTGCGTAAATTGGTAGGAAGAAACATGCTCCGTAGAACATTTTAGCGCCCCAGCCTGCATTAGCGGTTAATTCACCACCAAAGAACTGAAACAGACCAACCTGCCACGAATTTGCTAGTTCAAAACCTTGTGCTAAAGCACCTGCGGCCTGGTGACCGATGTTGAACATACCAAAAAACATAGCTGGGAACGTCGCCATCCACACTAAAATCATCATACGTTTTAGGTCGATATTATCGCGTACGTGTGTCTTGCCTTTATTTACATAGCCTGGTGTATAAAAAATAGTTGCAGCTGCTTCATACAGTGCATAAAATTTTTCATATTTTCCACCGGCTTCAAAATTCGGCTCGATATCTTCTAGATATTTTTTTAAACCCATCTCTCTAGCCTTCCTTCTCGATCGTAGTTAAGCAATCGCGCAGGATAGAACCATACTCGTATTTGCCAGGACAAACGAAGGTACATAACGCTAAATCTTCTTCATCAAGTTCAAGCGCGCCCAGTGAAATTGCACTATCTAAATCGCGTGCAATTAAGTCACGTAATAATAGTGTAGGCAAAATATCTAACGGCATCACGCGCTCGTAGCTACCAATTGGAACCATGGCACGTTTTGAACCACCTGTAGACGTTGTCATTTTAAATAAACGACTCGGTGTAAGGTGAGAAAGGAATGTACGCGTTACAGAGAATTTATCACTACCTGGTGCAATCCAGCCAAATAGTTCTTTTTCGCGACCTTCAAGTAATACAGATACTTGAACGTGGTAACGACCTAAGAACTCATTAACACCGTTTGAAGTAGCGCCAGATAAAACAGAACCAGAAATAACACGGTTATCACCGTCTTCTAATTCTCCAGCAACTAAATCATCCAATGAAGCACCTAATTGTGTTTTCACTAAACGTGGGTTTTTAACACGAGGACCTGCAAGCGAAACAACACGGTTTGTGTAAATTTCACCCGTAAGGAATAAGTGACCATACGCAATAACGTCTTGGTAACCAATATGCCAAACTTGTTTACTAGCAGATACAGGGTCAAGATTATGGATATGAGTGCCTACAAGGCCAGCAGGGTGCACACCACCAAACTCATGTACTTCTACTTGAGCGATAGATGAGCTAGGAACTTGACTGCCAACTTGCTTACAAACAAATACTTTTCCATCAGTCAAACGCGATATAACGGCTAAACCCGCTTCGAATGCTTGCGCATTATCAGCAATAACTACCGCAGGATCTGCAGCAAGAGGATTAGTGTCGATAGCGGTCACAAAGATAGAGCTAGGATTTGCATCCACAGCCGCAACTTTGCTGAATGGGCGAGCACGAAGTGCCGTCCACTGACCAGACTGGATAAGTACTTCTTTAGCTTTTTCACGATCTAAGCTCGTAAGCTCAGTGTCAGAGAAAGAGTCAAAGGTGATTTGCTCACTGCCGTCTACTTCAATAACAACAGATTGCAGCACACGTTTAGCACCACGATTTATTTCTTTTACAACACCAGAAGCTGGTGCGGTAAATAGGACGCCGGGGTTCTTTTTATCTTCAAAAAGTACCTGGCCTTTTTTAACTTGGTCATCCATACGGATATGCATGGTTGGACGCATACCAATAAACTCTTCACCTAGCACAGCTACACGTTTGACGGGAGAACCGTCGTGAATAACTTGCTGAGGTGCGCCCTCTATGGGTAAATCCAGACCTTTTTTTATGTTGATCATACGCACTTGCACTACATTAACGGAAAGAAACTGAAAAATCGTACCAACCACGTCGCCATTTGAGCTATCCCAAGTTATATCTATGTATACAAAGAACAACTTGCTATGAATACTAAACAAGCAACGCGGTAAAAACTCTTCACATATTGCCTTAATTTTAACATCATTGTGGGCGACTATGCGAGTCTAATTATGAAAATTATACGACAGAAGCACTTATTTAGTTTTGTTATGTGTATTTAATAAAATTTAAGTTAGACCAAAGTGGTAGCTTAAGCAAAGAATGACATTTTTTAATCACAATTATTCAAAAAAGCCCGCAAAATAAAAAAGTCGCACTCAGCGACTTTTTAATTACATATTTGCAAATATGGTTAATCAATCATATTTGCAATTGGTTTGACCGAATCCACATCTTGATCGTAATCAACTCCGTCAATACCAAAGCCAAATAAACGTAAAAATTCGTTATGGTAACCCACATAATCGGTTAACTCATCAATTGAGCTTGTATCTACGCTATCCCAAACAGCTTGAACACGTGCTTGCACATCGTCTTCTAATTCTTTGTAGTTTTGAAATAAGTGGCCACCTTCATCAAAGCGTGGGTTATCACCATATAAGTTCTCACTAAATAAAGCCTGAATTTGCTCAATTGTACCTTCATAAGTACCATCTACTTTCATTACTTTAAATAATGCTGAAATGTATAAAGGCATAATAGGAATAGCCGAGCTTGCTTGTGTTACCACAGCATTAAGAGACGATACATAGGCTTCGCCATTTAAATCTTTTGTAGATTCTTTAATTGCAGCAGTTGCTCGGTCTAAATCTTCTTTAGCCTTACCAATAGTAGCGTGTCCGTATATTGGCCATGTTAGCTCTTTACCAATATAAGTGTAGGCCGTAGTTTTAAAGTTATCAGCTAATACGTCGGCTTCTTTTAATGCGTCAATCCACATCTCCCAATCTTCACCGCCCATTACTTTAATGGTGTTGTCGATATCGTCCTGGTTTGCCGCTTCAACAGTAATTTCATCAATTTCACGCTTTGACGTATTAAGGTTTTTAGTTGTAACTGCGTTACCTATTGGCTTAAGTGTAGAGGAGAACACTTCACCCGTATTTGGATCAGTACGACGAGGAGACGCCAAGCTATAAATAATACAATCTACTTTGCCCAAATCTGCTTTAATAGTGTCGATTGCTTTTTGTTTGATTTCGTTAGAAAACGCATCACCATTAATATTTTTAGACCAAAGACCCGCTTCGTCAGCTGCTTCTTGAAATGCTGCAGTATTGTACCAACCAGCAGAACCTGTTTTACGTTCAGTGCCTTCTTTTTCAAAGAAAATACCGAGTGTTTTAGCGCCGCCACCAAATGCAGCTGTGATACGCGACGCCAAGCCGTAGCCTGTAGATGCGCCAATAACTAATACATTTTTTGGTGCGTTCTTTAACACGCCTTGTTGTTTTACATAGTTAATTTGTTCTTGAACATGCTCGCTACATCCCGTTGGGTGTGCGTTGGTACAGATAAATCCACGAATTTTAGGCTTAATGACCATTGATGATCCTATATCTTTTACAATAAAAATTAGCGCTAGTTTAAAGGCTAATACTAAAAACACTGATCTGATCAGTTAATCACTAATCAGATACTTCAAAAAATACTTAGCTAATTTTAGAGCCGCCCATACAATTAGGCGAATCAGGTGCTTCTCCGCCCTGCTCGGTATACTCATCCGGTGTATAAGTATGGATAGCGAGTGCATGAATATGATTTGCTAACTCATCTTTTAAAATTTCATTAATTTGACGATGGCGTTGTAATAGGCGTTTGCCAGCAAATTCTTCGCTTACCACAATAACTTTAAAATGTGACTCGGTGCCTTTGCTGTGCATGTGACTTTCGTTAATTACATTTAAATGCTTACAGGCAATTGCGCTGCTGATTTTTTCTTGAATTTGTTGCTGCATTGACATAAAAACCATTTTTGTAGTTAAGTTATGTTGTTATCATAACAACTAGCCAAGCCTATTGGCTAACTAAAATTGAGCTTGCTTGATTTGCTTTATGCATCTAAACGTTAAGCTAATTCGTGGGTGAGCCAATGTAGTTTGCTTTGGGATTGCATGTTGATAATCACGCTGACTGTCGCCACTCATGACTAAACAGCTACCACTTTGCAGCTTTAAATCGGTTACTTTATTTGTCGATTTTTGTTTAAGCTTTAAAACACGCTCTGCTCCAAGTGATACACACACAATAGTAGGTTGATGGCCCAGCTCTATTTCGTCATCACTGTGCCAACCCATAGTATCGTTACCATCTCGGTAATAATTAACTAATAAAGAATTTAATGGCTGATTTAAATGTTTTTCTAAGCGCTTACGCATTGCTAATAAAATATTAGGCCAAGGCTCTACTATTAACTTACTATGCGAATAACCATATTCGAAATTATGCTCGCTAATAAAGCATTGAAGTCGGGGAATTGGGCCTGTTTTAGAATAAACGGTGACGTCGGGTTGCTGCCAAACTAGGTTTTTTTGCAAATAATAAAATAAATCGAGGCTTTTTTGCGCGCTAAGTGCCCTACTTTGATAAGAAAAGCCATTTGGTAACTGTTGGGGGTTGGCGTTTTGCCGTTGCATGTTAGAATTTACCTACATTAGTTTACTGATCAAATACCATTATGACGACGCAAGCCCAGCTAGGCGATAAAACCTTTACTCTTGAACGCTTTCCTTTGGATCAAAAAAACCGCAGTTTACAAGCGTGGGATTCAGCCGATGAGTACCTTATCAATTATGTTAACGAACATCACCCTGATTGTCGCTCACTGCTTATTTTAAACGATAGCTTTGGTGCACTTGCTTGTAGTTTTAATCAATTAACGGTTTGTTCAGTTAATGATTCTTATATTAGCCATCAAGCAGTGGCATATAACTTACAAATAAACAAACTATCCACGGCGCAATTTAGCCAAATAGATAGTCTGTCTGCATTGCCTGAAGACATAGATTTAGTGCTAATAAAAATACCGCGTAACGTAGGTTTTTTGCAATTTCAACTAAGTGAATTAAGCGAAATACTTGCACCTGGTACACCCGTAATTGCAGCCGGTAAAACAAAAGAAATTCATAATTCAACAATAAAATCGTTTGAGCAATTTATTGGTGAAACAAAAACAAGTTTAGCGGTTAAAAAATCACGTCTTATATTAAGCACGGCAAAAGGTGGGTATAAAGCAGCTGATTTCCCTATTACTTGGCCACTTGAAGGCACTGAATTTAATATAACAAATCATGCAAATGTGTTTTCACGTGATTCGTTAGATATAGGTGCTCGATTCTTTTTCAACTATTTACCAGAAACCAAGAAAGAAACTAGCATAATCGATTTAGGTTGTGGTAATGGTGTTGTAGGTGTTATGGCGCTTGCTCGTTGCCCTAAAGCATCTGTCACATTTGTTGATGAATCATACATGGCGGTTGAATCTGCGCGTTTAAATGTAGAACAAAACATGCCTGAGCAGTTTGATAATTGCCAATTTATTGAAAACGATTGCTTGACCGACTTTGATCAAGACAGTGTGGATATGGTGCTATGTAACCCACCATTTCATCAAGCGCAAGCTGTAACAGACCACATAGCATGGCAAATGTTTAAACAAGCAAAAGAAACCTTAAAACAAGGTGGCGAATTACGTATTATTGGTAACCGTCATTTAGATTATCACGACAAACTAAACCGTATGTTTGGCAACTGTAAACTACTTGGCTCCAACAAGAAATTTGTAGTACTAAGTGCCACTAAAAATTATTAGGAATTTAATGATTAAAATTACTTTTAGCCTATGTGCGTTACTTGTACTAGCTGGCTGTGCTAGTCAGCCTAATCAAGTGATCCTTAACCCGGTTTATAAAAATGGCCAAATTAGTACAATTAACAGCAGTTTAAGTACCAGCGTAATTGATTTACGTGGTGACACTGCAACGCTTAAGCTGATTGAATCTGATAAAACTAAAACGTTTGCAAGTCAAGGTATTACAGAGTCAGTTAAAAGCGTTTTAGATAGCGCGCTGAGTCGAAACGGAGCAAGTATTTCAAACCTAGCGACTGTGCGTTTTGAAGTAGATATTCATGCACTGCAAGCTTTGGTAACCGAAAAACTAGTAAGCCACACCAGTGAAGCTCAGATAGAGCTTGGTGTTCGTGTTATTCGCGCTTCAAGCAATTTTAGTAAGGTGTACCGAGGTAGTGCTAATTTAGAAGGCCCATTTAGTCACGAGCGAGCAAAAGTAGAAGGCCAGCTCAATAAGTTGACTGAGCAAATGATTACCCGCATTGTATCAGATCCTGAATTAATAGAATTTTTAGAAGGTTAAACATGAAACGACTTTTTTTAATCTGTTTCGGCCTATTTTTTAGCGCAAGTAGCTTAGCAGCCCAAGAAGGCCGCTTTGTGCAAAAAGATAATATTTTTCCGCGCGTCGAAATCGTAACCTCAATGGGCAGTATCGTAGTCGAGCTTGATCGCTCAAGAGCCCCTATTACAGTCAATAACTTTTTAACGTACGTGTCAGATAAAAGTTACCAGGGAAGTGTTTTCCACCGTATTGAGCGTGATGTAGAAAATGATCGCGATTTTGTTATTCAAGGTGGCGGGTACGACAAAGACTACGATGGTTTACATGAAAACGATCCTATTTTTAACGAAAGTGGTAATGGCTTAAAAAATGACATGTACAGTATAGCCATGGCATATCAGGACAGAGAGCCGCATTCTGGTACTCGTCAGTTCTTTTTTAATATGGACAATAACGACCATTTAAATCCAGATAAAGACTGGGGATTTGCCGTATTTGGTAATGTAATGGATGGCTATGACACACTTGATAAAATAATGGTTGTCGAAACAGGCTTTAACGAAAAAATTGGTTACGATTTCGTGCCAAAAGTACCTGTTGTTATCTTAAATATAAAAGTCCTTGAGCAAGTACCATTATAATTAATGAGCTGTAGTTTAACTACACCCAATCGCCAATGAAGGCCCTATGAGCAAAACTCTCTCTATTAGCGAATATTTTTCTTACTTTAAAGACAAACGCTTAATCAATATTTTTATATTTGGTATGAGCAGTGGTTTTCCTTGGGTTTTAATTGGCTCAGTGCTGTCGGCTTGGTTAAAGGATGAAGGCCTAAGTCGCAGTATGATTGGCCTATTTGGCATTGTATTTGGGGCTTACAGTATAAACTTTTTATGGTCGCCACTCATTGACCGGACCAAGCTCCCTATTTTATATAAATGGCTTGGCCAACGTCGTAGCTGGATACTATTGTGCCAAAGCTTTATCTTAATTGGCACGTTACTATTAGCTGGACTTGATTTAAAAACTAACTTAGCGCTTGTTGCCGTAATTTGCTTATTAATCGCCATTGCTTCTGCTACGCAAGATATTGCAATTGACGCATTTAGAATTGACACTCTCAGTGAAAACGAATCTCATAAAGCTACGGCAGCCGCCGCAATGGCAACATCTGGTTGGTGGACAGGTTATGCCCTTTTAGGCGCTATTCCATTTTATATGGCTGATATCCCGTCGCTTGACTGGCCCCAAATATATTATTTTTTAGCCGCTATAATTTTGCTGTTAATGGGTGGAGCTTTGTTCGCAAAAGAGCCTAAGTCAAACAGAGAAGCCGTGCATGCTGAGCTTGAGCGTGTATACCTTGAAAAACTTTCATCAACAAAACAAACCCCACTTACAAAAACAGTTGCGTGGCTCGCGGTAACCGTTATTGATCCCTTTAGAGCCTTTTTCACTAAAAACGGCGTTAAAACTGCACTTGCGTTACTTGCATTTATTTTCTTATTTAAGATAGGTGAAGCGTTTTTGGGCCGCATGTCTATTGTGTTTTATAAAGAAATTGGTTTTAGTAATAGCGATATTGCTACATTTTCAAAAGTAGGCACTGCCGTACTTACCATTATATTTACCTTTGTTGGCAGCTTATTTAATCAAAAATATGGCATTGTTAAAGGTTTATTTATAAGTGGTATTGCAATGGCAGCATCAAACTTAGCATTTTCATGGATTGCTTTAGTTGGACCTGACTTAAGGCTGTATGCCTTTGCTATTGTTATTGATGGATTTACACAAGCGTGGTCGTTAGTGGCAATGGTCGCGTTTATATCAATGCTTTGTGATAGGGCATTTAGCGCAACTCACTATGCGTTGCTAGCATCATTAGGGAACTTAGGAAGAACGTTGCTTTCAAGTTATAGTGGTGTAGTAATAGATGATTGGTTGGCAGGTAATTGGTCGCTATTTTTTATTCTTACAGCGTTAATGGTTTTACCATCGTTACTATTTTTGTACTTAATTAGGCACAAGCTGTATGAACTTGAGCGAAATTATCATCAAAAAAATTAAGAAATATAATGCATCCCTGCATTAATTTACTGCCTAGAACATTTATATAACTCATAAATGAACTAAACAATCACATAATTAATCTACTTTCAGCAAATTTAATGCTTCATGTGGATCAACGTCTAGTGCAGTACAATAGCGAACAAATTCAATAACATCTAAACGGCGCTCTTGATTTTCAATTTTACCGATAAACGAATGAGGTGTACCTAGCACTTGTGCAAGGCTGCGCATTGTATGCCCTTTTTCATGGCGCTTACTTTTAAGCCACTTTGTTAGCTTTGCGTTTTCTTCTGAAGAAACGGTTTTGCCCATCATTTTACATCTCCTACTCGATGATTTGACATACCCATTAAAGCAGTAGCCTATCAATAGCTGTAGGTAAGTAAGCAGCGCTACTTAATTTCACTTCAATAGCAAGGTGTTGCAGTTAAGCACTGTTGCCACTTACTTCTACCCACTTAGCTAAAAGCTACGCTAAAAATGTGGTATAAGTTTGTTTTTATTGAGAATGAAATTTTGCCCGTCTCATTCTTGGATACATTATATACTATTAATACTTTGGTTGAATGATTAATTGCGTTGTTCGGTACAAAATTAACTTGAGCGAATGTTTATAAACACTGAATATCCATCCATTTTCATCAAAAATTGAATTTTTTATGATTTTGTTTCATTTTAATGCGACATGTTTATTATTGAGTCTTATTAATTTTAAAAAGGTTGAGTCATGTTCAGGATACTATTTTTATTGCCAATTTTACTGTGCTTAGGTTGGTATCTTTTTTTGCGCAATAACGGGGTTCCAATTAAACAAGGTAAAAAAGGCTTTATGTATATTTTAGCTTTTTCTGCGTTTGTGCTCGGCTTTTTTATATTTATTATGCAAATAACCGAATACGCACCAACTGATTTATAGGCATTAAAAAAGCCGCAAAAGCGGCTTTAATCTATTTAGCGTTTGGCTGTTAAACGCTAAAGCTTGCACCACAACCACAGGTTGTTGTTGCATTTGGATTAGATACAAAAAAGCGTGCGCCTTCTAATCCTTCAGTGTAATCAACCTCACCATCAACCAAATATTGAATACTCATAGGATCAACAACTAGGGTTACACCATTTTTTACTATTTCTAAATCGCCGGGGTTTGCTTTTTCATCAAAAGTAAAACCATATTGAAAACCTGAACAACCACCGCCTGTGACATAAACACGCAGTTTTAGCTCTGGATTTTCTTCTTCGTCGATTAACTGTTTAACGCGAACAGCTGCTGCATCGCTGAACTTAATTGGTAATTCTTCTGACATTTTAAAACCCTCAATATCGTAATGACGTGATTATCTAATACCCGAGTGTTTTAATCAAGTATAGTAAAACAACTCTTTACCCTAATCTAATGTCGCATGTATTATGAACTTGGCGTAGCTTTAACCAAGCTAAAAAAATTGATACAAAACTGAGCTCTAAAAAGATCTAATAGACTGATTGATTTGGATTTTAGGAGCATTTTGACCTTTCCGAATTATAATTAGTTCAATTTACGAACAATTCAATTACAATTTAAAACTTCTGTTAATCAATACTGCTTAGAAAGGGCTGCACATATTTGATATTTATGCGTCATGATCTCCTATTTATGGAAATAACCACACTACATGTATTCTACTCAGCCTAAAAATTAAACATACGGCTAAAAAGTCGATCATAACAGCTGCTATGATCGACTCCGTATTTTCAATGCTAATGCCTGTGTGCTACTTATTGAAATAGTATGATCTTTTATAAGCTATAAACATACCTAGCAAGATAAGTAGCATCGCTAATGAACCGCCACCACTACCGCTATCTGAATTAGCTTTTGCTGGAGTAATGATAGCTTTTACATTAACTTCCACCAGCTGTTCAGCTTGATCTTCACCATCAGAAACAATAAGTTTAAACACCAAAGTAGTATCTTGAGCTACGTCTGGTGCTGTAAAGTTAAGCGTATTTGTAGTTACCGAGTCTAGTTGAGTAAGAGCTCCCTGAACTTGCACCCATGAGTAGCTTAAGTCGCTAGACTCTTTGTCTGTGGCTTCAGCGATAATAACAACGTTATCACCTTCATTTACAGAATATGTACTCGCGAGTGTAATCTCTGGCAATTGGTTGATATGTAAAAACTTAACATTGTGCGTATACGTAAACTCTTCATAGCCATCATCAATAATAAGAGTAATTACACTATCAACACTTTGCGTTAATTCACCTACCGTAAGTGTCGCTATATCGAGTTCCGGTGTATTAATTGTCACGGCTTCGTTTGCAACAGACCAACTGTAGCTAAGTATATCTCCGTCAGGGTCAATTGTGTTTGATGCATCTAAATTAAACGTTTCGAGTTCATTCATTTGATCCGGTAATTCAAGCGCTAAAACAGGTGCCTGATTCAAACTTTCTTGTGCAAGTTTTGCAACTAATTCCACAAATCCATTCTTTTGACCATCTAAATCAAATTCGCCACCATCAAGTACTTCAAAAGCTGTGCATTGCGAGCATATTTCTTGATAAACATTCCCTGTTAACTTAGGCACCGTTTTCCAACCTGAGATTGAAAGTAACCTAACTTGTAAATCCGAGCTCAATAACGCGTTATCTAACTGTGGTAGAGCAATTTCAACATAATCGGCTTCATTTGCTAATTCTACGTTTAGATTAACTAAGTCACTTTTAGCTTGAAAATGTGGCTCAAAAATATCTAAATCAGATAAGTGATTTTCAAGTTGTTGCTCATCAATTGTCAAACTATGGATAACATCACTGTTGCTCAAACGAGCAATAGTGCCAACACGAATTGAATTGAACTCATTGACGCTATGGAGTACTTTACCCGATTCTAAAATACCGATATTCATTATTGATGAATTATCTAAATAATCAGGGATCCCATCTCTGTCAGCGTCACTCATACCCTCTTCTATATCGGGAATACCATCACCATCAGTATCTATTAGTGGATCATTAAATACTACTTCATCAATAACAGGGATTGTCTGTGTAGTTGTCGCAACAACATCATCGTTTATCGTCGCTGAAAATGACAACTCAAATACATCCGAGCTAATACTTTTTGAATCAAAAGTCATTTCCCAACTCGTATCACTCAGCCTATAAAAATCTAAGTCACTGCCAGTGTTTTCGTTCAGCTGCGCATATTCAGGTGTAGTCCCCATTAACTTTACAACCACTGAAGTAGGCGAGTTACTTCGCTCTATCGATGTTACTACTTTATTATTTTGTTTATAAAGTAAAGAAATATAAGGCTCAATCAACTCGTCATGAAATAAAATTTTGCTTTGAGCTTTGTCGGTAACAAAAACGCTATAATTAGGCTCAAGCTCTAGCAGGGTTGAATTACCAATGAAGCTAGGATCTAGTTCAACTTCAATAGAGCCAGATTCATCTATACTAAATGATTTATAATTATTACCTGCTCGTAACTGAAAGCGAGCATAGCCTGTGGGGCTTTCGCCTGATATGTAAAGTTTAACAACTATTTTATGAATCGAATCAGAAAGCGTAAATGGTTGAATCGCGATCTCTGGGTATATTTGCACATTCACAACCCCGGATGCTTTATTTCCAGCTCCATCTTCAGCCGTAACAGCAACGTTAACTAAACCAGTACGAAAAACAAAATCATTATCTATTGTTACTGAACTCAGACCAGATACATTCTCACGAATGACATAACCGTTTAGTAGCTCATTTTTAATTCCATCAATTGTATTACCATAAAAATGAAGTGTACTATTTGCTTCAAAAATCGGTGCAACGGTGTCAACAATGAAGACGGTTTGCACAGCTTGAGTTTCATTCCCAGCCCTATCACGCGCAATCCATGTAACTTGGTGTTCACCTACATCAAACCTGCTTCCATTCGAAATGTAAACCTCTGGCGTAAAATAGCCATTGTCCACTACATCGGGTCTATAGAGATCAAGCAAATATGTGTATTCACGTTCAGCCTCAATCGTAACAGCGGATAAATCTGTAAAAGTAGGAGCTTGGTTCTCACCCTGAGTAGGGTCTGTTGGGGCACTATCTTCATTATCAATAACACCATCGCTGTCTGTGTCATTTGATTGAGGGTTTGTATTTAACTCAAACTCGATTAAATTAGTTAAGCCGTCGTAATCGTTATCATTGGATGCATCATAGCTATCAAGTACATTTAAACCATGCTCAAACTCCCAGTAATCGGGAATGCCATCATTATCGGTGTCTAGCGTCGGATCAACTTCAGAAATCCATTGCAATTGGTCTACAGCTAAAGCGAATTGTATATCGTGGTTTGGAATAAATGAGACTTTAATTATATTGAAACCGGCATTAATCGGAATTAGAAGTCTTGATTCATTAGTGAATAAATCGAGCTTATTACCATTGACAATAACTGCAAAGACGCCAGAGTAAGAGTAAGAGTAATCTAAATTCAAATAACCTTGTTCAAACACACCAGCGAGTGCAAACCCAACTTGCTCACCTTGTTTTACGTCTATGATTGAAATGCTTTGAGCGCCGTCAGTAAACCAATTTTGATAAGCACTCCACTCCTTTTGACTATTCGCAAGGGGTGTTAAATAACTTGGTAATGAATTACCTTCAAAACTTTCACTTAAATTAGAGAATGTCGAAGGAATTGATTGTGAACTATCTGCTCGACTTTGTGCATAAAACTCTTGGTAATTTGAGTAACCATCATTATCGGTGTCGAGTAATGCATCCGTTGAATCTAGAGGTAATAATCCATTATCTACTTCGTAACCATCACTTAGCTCATCGTTATCTGTATCACCAAGATTAGGGTTTGTGCCTAATTCATACTCTTGCAAAGCACTTAAACCATCGTTATCTAAATCTAATTGCGCATCAGTACTGTCAAGGCGATCTAAAGCATATTTGACCTCCCAAACATCGGGTAACAGATCACCGTCTGAATCACGCATATCATCTAATGGTAAATATACAAAATTATCAATCCATACAGTATCCTGACCATAACTAGCAGAGCCGTCTTTACTATATTTGAAACTAATATTTTGAACCCCCTCTTCAATCTCTAACAGCAGTGGGCCTTCTTTTAAAGAGGAATCTGATGCAAATATTCGTTGTTCATTTACATACACATGTAAATTATCACAGCAACTTTCAGATTCTATTTTAAAATCAAACAGTAAGTAACCCGACTTAAATAACCCCGTCACATCAAATTGGCTAATTTCATTATCAGATAATACTCCTGATCGAATACTTTGCGCACCATCAGTCGCAAAAGTTGTATCAATATACCATGGTGAATTACTCTGTTCATTATCCACTAGCCATGATGGTAGTTCGCTGCCTTCAAATGAATCCGTAATATCTAAATGCAAAGGGAAAGAGCTTATATCTTGTGGGTTTGTACCACTTATAAATTCGATTAAATTACTAAAACCATCGCCATCGTGATCACTCGTCGCATCACTAGGATCTGTTAGAGATAAATCGTTGTAAAACTCCCAACCGTCCGGCATTTTATCGCCATCAGTATCTGCGTTATTAGGTAAGCCTTGGTTTTCAAATTCCTGTAAATTTGACAGCCCGTCTTCATCATTATCGAGTAGTGCATCACTTGAGTCATTAATATTTAAACCGTGTTGCAATTCCCAATAATCAGCGATACCGTCTGCGTCAATGTCAGAAAACTCGTCGCCAATATAAATATTATCTATAAATACGGCATCTGAATCAGTTGATACGGACATATCTTTACTGTAAACAAAAGTTAACTTATTCAAACCAGCAGAAATTGCATGAGTAAATGTTTCCCATTGCAGTGAAACACCTGATTTATTTAAAACCAATTCATCGTTAATATAAACAGTGAAAAAATCAAAGTTTTCTTCTGAATTAATGTTGTAGTTAAAGTTTAAAAATTTGTCACTATCAATAAGTACTGAATATTCAACACTCGTTTGCTGGGAGTCGCTTATATCATTATTAGTTAACACAAAACTATTGGTCTCAACATCCTGCATTACTAACCAAGGAGTAATAGGTACAGATGAAATAAAGTTTTCTGGTACAAGTCCGTCATCAAAATTTATCGTGGTAGTGGATGGAACATCTGGTGTTGAGCTAGCATCAGATGGGTCAGAACCGGCTAAATATTCAATCAGGTTGCTTATTCCATCCCCATCTAAATCTAGTTGGCTATCACTCCCATCTAACGGATTAAGCTGATATGTAAGCTCCCAGTTGTCAGGCATCGTATCTAAATCTGAATCTGAACTTATAGGATTAGTATTGTGTTCATTTAATTCAGCAAAATCAGTTAACGTATCCCCATCGGAATCTTCGTTGTTAGGAAGAGTATTTGCATTGTATTCTTCCAAATTAGTTAGACCATCATTATCTAAATCTAGATCTGCATCACCTGCTGAGCTGGGGTCTAAATTGTAAACACGCTCCCAGTTATCATCCATTCCATCTAAATCACTATCGATGAACTGAATGTTATTACAGATCACACCAACAGCATTAAATGCATTAACAACATCACCTGCATTGTAGCGAAGGTCTATTGCTGTATTTATTGCACCACATGCGGCATCAATATAATCCGATGAAGAAATCCAATAGTTTTGATTGGCTTTAAGCATAATTTCAAATGCTTTTTTTGGATCCCAACCTTCACTTGTCGCTAGTAAGAAAAAAGCACGATTAAATACGCCACTACTAAAGTGCACATCCATTCCGTAGTAAAAATCATTAGCATGATCAATAGAGACACCATCATTAGAAGGTGTTGCAAAGTAACGTAAAGCAGTCGCTTGTTTCGTTATATCTGCGCCAGATAACCAATCAGTCTCGCCTCGAACAAAAAACTCAGCTGTTTCTCCTGCCATATCAGAAAATGACTCATTAATACCACCCGACTGATCAAAATACATCAAGTCTGAATTTTGATTTGTGAAACCATGGCTTACTTCATGAGAAACAATATCTAATGACACTAAAGGGTGAAATCGATCTGCCCCATCGCCAAATGTCATCGCATAGCCATTCCAAGTGGCATTTTCCCAGCCATTATCTTGATGAACACGCATTAACAATTTAAATGTTAATGGGGCCGTATTATACCATTGCTCATACATATCAAAAACAGCGGTACCAAACGCGTGCGCATCATTCAAAGGAGAATATGCACCATTTATTTCTTTATGAGTATTTCTATCACAAAGGAACGAAAATGCATCGACAGGTTCTTGGCCTGACTCCATTGTCACCGTCTTTACTTTGTCGTTTTCTAAAAAGCATGTTGTGCCATTTTGAGTAACTTCTAGCGCAGGGAAATCTGTCCCATATTCATACTGGCCAGTCTTCGTATTACCACCAGGTCCTGAAGCTTGCGCTTGTTGAATATTATTCCATACTTTAATTAGAGAATAATCTGACTCATCAATTAACGCTGCTGGTAGGCTCTCCAATGACTGATCATTAACAAACAATTCTATAAGTCGAACATAGCGCGCTTTACCATTATTTATGTAGATGTAACGATCATTACTCGTGATATCAAAACGCGAAGCTATATTTAGTTTTGACTTTGCTAATATTGCTTTAGCAGCATCTTCAGGCTTGAACTGATTATTTTTTGTTTTTTTAAGCTGTTCATCGCTGATGTTCTTGGCAAAAAAACCACTGATATGGTTTGTTTTATTTTGTACACTAATCTGCTGCCCCCAAATAGGAACCCCAGCGTAATACTGTTGCATCTTTTTAGATTTTTTAGATCCATTAATCCCTTTAGATAACATACTGTTATTTTTTGATATTTCAGAGAAATAAACTGGATTTATATTTTTTGAATTGCTTGTAGATGAATTATTAAGAAGTGCCGTCAATTCCACTTTATTTACAGGTGTAATTCTTTCAACAACAGCGCTATGGGCTACCATCGAGTTAAAAACACATAACGCAGTAATCCCTGCAGTTAATCCTTTATACATAAATTTCCTATGCTTAACGCATTATAATTAGTTTTTAATACCTTATATTAACAAAAGTAAACCATTTAAAAAATAAAAACGACTCATTTTAAGTTTACGAATAGTATCAACGAACACCACCATAAATATTAAAACTAATTTAACCTGAGCACTGTTCAAGTGACACACTAAAAAATTGAATTATATGATATTTTAATTTTTTTCCCTAGCCAGAGACTTTTATTGCGAGTAGATTCTACGCAGTCAGCGCTAAAAGTAACCGCTTGAGATAGATTTATTATCCAAAGTTCAGGTTAATTTACATGTCAAAATATTTTTTCAGGCAAATTTTTGAAGGAAATAAAGTTAATTTAGTAGCAACTTCCTTATCAGTTATGTGAATCTATTTATGTTATTAATTTTACAAAATCACAAGGACTTAGTGGTTAGCATTTGCTAAACTGCTCGCTGAAAAATATGACGAGGAAATAATGCATGTGGCTTGAGCAACTCAGGCGTCGGCTGGCAAAACCTAAAACATCTGTACAATTATGCTTATTAGGCGTAGTTGCCGGATTGATTGCTGCATTTTTTATTATTTTATTTCGTTTAACTATTTTATTTTTCCAAAGCTTATTTTTAGAAACACCTGACGACTTTACTACCCTACCAACACTTGAACGTGTTTTAATGCCGCTAATAGCCGCACTATTAATTGCGTGTTTTGCTGCGTTTACTGGCTTTAAACATTATCGTTTAGGCATTCCTTTTGTTATTCACCGTATTAAGCGCCATTACGGACAAATGCCTCTTTATAATACGGTAAATCAGTTTGTTGGTGGTGCATTAGCACTTATAAGTGGTTTTTCGGTCGGCCGCGAAGGCCCTTCTGTTCATATGGGCGCCACTGGTGCAAGCATTTTAGCCGACAAGCTCCACTTACCTCATAACGCGATGCGTACATTAACGGGTTGTGGTGTTGCAGCTGGGATTGCTGCTTCATTTAATACCCCACTGGCAGCTGTTATCTTCGTAATGGAAGTAGTACTTAGGGAATATAAAGTACATATATTTGTGCCCATTATGCTTGCTGCGGTTACAGGTGCACTCGCTACTCAATTTGTTTTTGGTGAAGGCTCTGAACTTGCTCTTATTACAATAGCGCCACTTAGCGGTTGGCACTACCCATATTTAATATTGTGCGGCATGGCACTCGGTGCAATTGCATTTAGCTTTAATCAAAATTTAATGTTAATTATTAAAACATTTAAGCCTTTGAGTATGTTCCCTCGCCTATTGATTGCAGGCTGTATTGCCAGTTTAATTGCATACGCAGTACCACAAGCAATGGGGTCAGGTATGAGTGCAATTACCATTGCGGTAGAATCCCCTGAGAACGTAAAATTACTTACCACCATTTTAATTGCCAAATTACTTGCCACTTTATTTGCGATTGGTTTGGGTATTCCTGGTGGGTTAATTGGCCCAGTGATCGGACTTGGCGTATTAATTGGTACTCTTATGGCCTTTTGCGCACAATTTATTAGTCCTGGAACTGATATAGCAGGTACTTATGGGGTTTTAGGAATGGCGGGATTAATGGCTGCAACGTTGCATGCCCCATTAGCTGCTTTAACAACCGTTATGGAGCTAACATCATCGCCTGAGATTATTGTGCCTGCCATGCTTGTTATAACGACAGCCTATGTAACTGCATTACAATTTTTTGGAAATCGCTCCATATTTTTACAGCAATTAGATTTTCAGGGACTTCCCTATCATGTATCTCCAGCCACAGAAGCGCTACAAAAAGTAGGGATAATGGATGACATGGACGAAAATTTCAAATTGCTATATTCAGATGATAAAGAGCAAATAAAAAATACCCTTGATGCTATGGATAGCCAAACACCACTTATTGTATTTGATGAGGAGAATGGCTACAGGCTTGCTGAATACGATTTAAGTCTAATGTCTGATCAGGCCATCAATTTAAACTACATTAGCCTGCAGGGCATTAGTAGCCAAGCAACACTAGCCGATGCATTCGATATGTTAAAAGACAAAAGAAGTGGCGCACTGTACGTTTACAACCTTTTAGATAATCAACAAATTATGGGGCTTTTACGTTGGGACCAAATTCATCATATTTTGACCATTCGTAACAGCTTACTTTAAACAATAAGGATTATTATGAGCGCATTATTGATTTATAAAACACTCCACATATTTTTTATGATTGCGTGGTTTGCCGGTATTTTTTACTTACCTCGATTATTTGTATATCACGCCATGAGCGAAGAAAAGTCGTGTAACTCTATGCTTAAAGTTATGGAGCGCAGACTACTTTATTTTGTCACCCCATTTGCTGTTTTAACGGCTGTATTTGGAGTACTAACCATTGTTGAGTATGGTCGTGATTGGTTTAGATACAGCATGTGGCTACATTACAAACTTGTACTCGTTATTATTTTGTATATATACCACGGCTACTGTTTTAAATTATTGAGCGACTTTAAGCATGACCTAAACACTAAAACGGATCGTTTTTACCGAATTTTTAACGAGCTACCTGTTATTGCGCTACTCATAATTGTGGCATTAGCAGTAATAAAGCCTAGCTTGTGAAAACCTCTGGCTAGAGATGAATAAATTTAAATATCATTATTTCTCAATGTTTTAGTGAGCAACCCAACCAGAGTTCAGGTTAAGTCACATTTTAATTTTGTTTTAATACGCGCGATTGCGTGCCCCATTTTTTGGATTATCGCGCCCTTTTGAAAAACTAGGAATAACCCCATGTTAAGTTTCCAAGGTGAAAATATACTGTCTGTTAGTCAGCTAGACAGGGACTGTATTGAACGCATTTTTGCAGTTGCTAAAAAAATGGAGCCTTATGCTAAAAAACAAAAACGTACCAACGTACTTGAAGGCGCTATTTTAGCTAACTTGTTTTTTGAGCCAAGCACACGAACACGTGTAAGCTTTGGTACAGCCTTTAACTTACTCGGTGGTTTAGTTCGTGAAACAACCGGTATGCAAAGCTCAGCCCTTGCAAAAGGGGAATCACTTTACGATACCGCACGTGTTATTTCAGCTTATGCTGATGCTGTCGCTATGCGTCACCCAGATTCAGGCTCGGTCAGTGAGTTTGCTACGGGCTGTAGCGTACCAGTAATTAATGGTGGCGATGGCCCAAATGAGCACCCCACTCAAGCCTTACTTGACTTACTCACTATTGAACGTGAACTCAGCCGTTTTGATCAAAACATTGATGGTATGCATATAGCCTTAGTGGGCGATTTAAAATATGGTCGCACCGTACACTCGCTTTCAAAACTATTGTGCCATTATAAAAATGTAAAATTTTCGATGGTTGCTCCCGATGGCTTACAAATGCCTGACTACATCTTAGACGCAGTAGATAACGCGGGTCACAAAATTGAATTGGTAGACAAGATGGAAGGCAATTTAGCGGCCGACATCGTTTATCAAACACGTATTCAAGAAGAACGCTTTCCTTCACAAGAAGAAGCAAATAAATACCGAGGTGGATTTAGAATTAGCCAATCAATTTACAGTGCACACTGTAAACCTAACTCTGTTCTTATGCATCCACTTCCGCGTGACAGTCGTATTGAAGCCAACGAGCTCGATAATGACTTAAACGCTAACGACAATTTAGCTATATTTCGCCAAGTACAAAATGGTGTATTAATTCGTATGGCACTGTTTGCTTTAACACTCGGCGTAGAAAACAAAGTTGAGAAGTATGAAGTAGACGTACCTTGGTTTAGCCGCAAACGCGATAGCTAAGCCCCTTTTAAGTGACAATTTATAGGATTTTTCATGACAATTAGCCAAGACTTATTTGAACGCGCTCAAGCCTCTATTCCAGGTGGCGTAAATTCGCCAGTTCGTGCTTTTAATGGTGTAGGCGGTACGCCGCTATTTATTACAAAAGCAGAAGGTGCGTTTACATTTGACGCTGATGGTAATCGTTACATTGATTACGTTGGCTCTTGGGGGCCAATGATTATGGGGCATAACCACCCTGCGATTAAACAAGCCGTTCACGAAGCAGTAGAAAACGGCCTCAGTTATGGCGCGCCAACTGAAGCCGAAATTTTAATGGCTGAAAAAGTAAAAGAGCTAGTCCCATCAATCGAAAAAGTGCGTATGGTCAGCTCAGGTACTGAAGCAACTATGAGTGCAATTCGTTTGGCACGTGGTTTTACAGGTCGCGATAAAATATTAAAGTTTGAAGGGTGTTACCACGGCCATGCAGATTCGTTATTAGTTAAAGCAGGCTCAGGTGCACTAACAATGGGCGTACCGAACTCTCCAGGTATTCCAGAAGACTTTGCAAAGCATACGCTTACGGTATCGTTTAATAACTTAGATGAAGTAAAGGCTATTTTTGCAAAATACGCAGACGAAATTGCTTGTATTATTGTAGAGCCAGTAGCCGGTAACATGAACTGCATACCACCTGTGCCAGGCTTTTTAGAAGGTTTACGCGATGTGTGTGACGAATATAAATCAGTACTTATTTTTGATGAAGTAATGACGGGTTTTCGAGTGGCACTTGGCGGCGCACAAGCTTATTACAACATTAAACCAGATCTTACGTGTTTAGGTAAAGTAATTGGCGGCGGCATGCCCGTTGGCGCGTTTGGTGGTAAAACAGAAATAATGGATTACATTGCACCTGTTGGCCCTGTATATCAAGCGGGCACTCTTTCTGGTAACCCTATTGCAATGGCTGCTGGTTTAAAATCACTGGAGCTATTAAGTGAGCCAGGCCTGCACGATAAGCTAGAAGCAATTTCAAAAGCAATTTGTGAAGGATTTGAAGCTGGCGCTAAAAAAGCAGGTATTGCGTTAACGACTAATTACGCAGGCGGGATGTATGGATTCTTTTTTACCAATGCGGAAAAAGTAACAACCTACAAACAAGCAACTGAATGTGACTTAGAGCGTTTTAAACGTTTTTTCCACCTTATGCTTGAAGAAGGTGTTTACTTAGCACCATCTGCGTTTGAGGCCGGTTTTGTATGTGCTGCACACTCTGTTCAGGAAGTAAAAGAGACCATCGCAGCTGCCGAACGCTCATTTGCTAAACTGTAACTTAAAAATTACTTTTGTATTAATTAAACGCCTGTTTTTAATGCGTATAATTAATATAAATGATTAAAAAAAGCCCAAAAGGGCTTTTTTTATTTGTAAAGTAATTTAAATGAATGATAATTAACCTTAACAAGGTCTAGTTAGCATTAATTCCCTATTCAATAATACAAGAGAGTCTTATGTCAGGATTACGACAATTCACAGCACCTGCCACCAGGCTAATGGCTAATTTAAAGTACAAAACAAAAATTAGCCTTACATTTGGTATATTGTTAGTTCCTCTTGCTATTAGTTTGTTTTTTCTAGTGTCGCTATTAAGTGATAGCATTAACGTATCTAAAATGCAGCAGCAAGGCTTAAAAGGTTATCAAGCCATACTTAATAATCAAATGCTTGGAACAAGCAGTAAAAATATAAAAGTTGCTCGCGAACTAGGCTTCACAATAAAAGATGGTCAAGCTGATGATGTGCTAGAACTTGTTTCAATTGAGTCTAATTTAGCACTTGATAGCCAACTTGCCAGTGCTTATGTAAATCGCGCATTAGTCACCCCGATCCCTGCACTTATAATGCAAATAAATTTAACGACCGAAAGCGCAAATACAGTACTAACCAGTAACCGATTTACACCCGATACATTTATTGCTCTCTCCAATCTTAGTAAGTCATTGCCTCTGTATGAAAAGCAATTAGAAAAAACTTTAACCGTAGCAACTGCAGCAGACAAATCAGTTAGTAAAATACTTACCCCTGCTCTACAGCAACTACAAGAAACTGTGTATGCATTCAAAAATGCGATAGACAAAAAGTTACTTGAGCCAGATGATATAGAACTAAGTAAAAGTAAATTTGAACAGCTAACAAATGATGTTAATAACAGTATCAGTACATTAATAAATAAGAGTATTCCAACTCTAGAATCTTTAGTTGAAAATAAACTGAAAACGCAACAATGGACACGTAACATTGTATTAGCTGCTTCAGTTTGTAGCTTAATTTTTGCCTTTTATTTAATGGTCGGCTTCTACTTTGCTGTGGTTGATACTATAAACCGCTTCGCTGAAGCCGCAAATAAAGCTGCTAATGGGGATTTAAAAGCAATTCTCCACTCAACTGGTAGTGATGAAATGAGTATTATTGCTTCGAGATATAATGCTTTGTTAAATGCATTCTCGCATTTATTGTCAGATGTAAAGGCAAGTACGGTAGAACTGTGTGATGCCACAAAATCACTATCGCATGCAAGTAGCCAAACAAGTGACGATGTTACTAAACAACAAACACGTGTAAATGCTATCCATAATGCTTTAAGTGATATGGCACAAACTGCACATACTGTTGAAGAGTCAGCTCACCAAGCGACACTGACAGCTCAAGATGCCGCTTCACATGTAAAACAAGGCTCAGACAATACAATGGAGCTGGCTAAATATATGCAAGACTTGCAAATTGAATTTGCAGAAAGCCAGCAAGCACTCGACAGATTAGCGCAAGATAGCCAAGAAATAAGTAAAGTAAGTAAAGGGATTAGTGAAATCGCCGATCAAACTAATTTATTAGCCCTTAATGCCGCTATTGAAGCAGCTAGAGCTGGTGAACATGGTCGAGGATTTGCTGTTGTAGCTGATGAAGTAAGAACCTTAGCGCAGCGTACACAAACACAAACCCAAGAAATTCATCAAATTATTAGCTCATTGCAACAAGCTTCTGACGACACACAACAGAAAATGCGTTCAAGTGTTGAGAAGATGGAACAATCAGTAAAAGCAGCCAACCAAACCAACGAAGTATTGCAAAGTGCAGAACAAAGCATGGGTGATATTAAACATCAGGGCGAAGTTATTGCAGAACGAGTTAAACAGCAATCAAATGCTACAACACAAGCATTAAATGACTCGCAAGCGGTCAGTAACTTAGCGGATCAAACCTTGATCTCGGCACAATCAACACTTCAGGATGCCCAGCAGTTAAGCCGTTTATCTAATGACCTAACTAAGTCTATGAGCTTTTTTAAATCATAATTAATTGACTTTAATTCACAACAAAGCCGCTAAATAAGCGGCTTTATTGTTTAAGGTAGTCTTAGATTAACGAATGCATTGTGGTCTTGGCTCAAACTCACTCGCTCTAAGCGGTAGCTGAATCACCTTGCCACATCCTGGTGGCGCTTGCTTACCCGTTTGCTCATTTACAAATGCCCAGCGTATTGATGGCGGACGAGTATCAGCTATTGCTTGTGGGTTAAGTGGCTTTAGGTAACGTATATAGGCTTCAAGCGCTCCCACACTGCCTGTTAACCCCGTACTTTTGTTGTCGTCTCGACCAAGCCACGCAACAGTCACTGTATTTTGATCAAAGCCTGCAAACCAGCTATCACGTAAATCATTACTGGTTCCAGTTTTACCTGCTAGTTGAATTGACGGGAAGTGTAAATTTAAGCGTTTAGCTGTGCCGTCTTTCGTTACGCGCTTCATTGCGTACTTAGTCATGTACATTGCTGATTTATCAAAACGAGGCTCTGCATTTACTTGATGCTTATAAAGTACTTTACCAACCGAGTCAGTTAATGCCGAAATTGCAGTGAGCTTTTTATATTCGCCATCAGCAGCAATTGTTGTATAAAGCTGAGCGACTTCAAGACTCGACATTTCAACAGCTCCTAAAAGCAGAGACGGGTATTCGTCTATAGACCCGGTAGCACCTAACCCTTTTAATGTTTTTGCCACTTGATCAACACCTACATCAAGCCCTAAATTTACTGCAGGAATATTAATACTGTTACTAAATGCTTTGTAAAGAGGCATTGCACCACGGTATTGATGATCAAAGTTCTCAGGCTGCCACACTTTCCCTTGCTCATTTGTTACTTGCAACGGTGAATCATCAAGCAGTGTTGATAAATTATAATGTGGTAACTGAAGCGCCGTTAAATACACGGCTGGTTTAACTAACGAGCCTATATTACGTTTTGTATCTAAAACACGATTAAACCCTGAGTAACGTACATCGCGCCCAGCAACAAGTGCCGATACACCGCCTTTTTCGACATTAACTGAAATCATGGCGGCTTCTAATTTTTCAGTTTTTGGGCGTTTTTCTAAATACGGTAAGCTCTTTTCAATAGATTCTTCCATTGCTGTTTGTTTTTGTAGATCAAAATAGGTAAACACCCTAACACCTGCATCTAGTGTTTGTTGATCTGGCAACAATTTATTTAGCTCCCTGTTTACTAACTCTAAATAGCCCGGATAGGATTTTTGCAAACTAGCTTTCATTGGTGCAATATCAATTGGACGTTTAAGTGATGCGCGATATTCTTTTGTACTAAGCAGTTTACTTTCAACCATAAGGCGAAGTACTAAATCACGGCGCTCCATTGTGCGCTCTTTGTAACGACGAGGATTGTAATAAGAAGGGCCTTTAACCATTGCCACCAGCAGAGCAATTTGATCGTACTCAAGCTCGTCTACAGGCTTTGAAAAGTAGAAGTCAGAGGCAAGCCCCATCCCATGAACACCTTGGTTGTATGACTGCCCTAAATAGACTTCATTTAAATAAGCTTCAAGAATCTGATCTTTTGAATAACGATAATCTAAAATAAGTGCAATGAATGCCTCATTTATTTTTCGCATTAAAGAACGCTCACGCGTTAGGTAAATATTTTTAGCTAACTGCTGGGTAAGTGTGCTACCTCCTTGCACTGTACGCCCAGCTCTAATATTAGTATAAAGTGCACGTAAAATAGAAAAAACAGATACACCATGGTGTTCATAAAAATTACGATCTTCAACAACGAGTAAAGTATCTTTTAACATTGCCGGAAACTTATCCAATGGCACAAATTCTCTATCTTGTTTAGAATCGTTACCAATGCGGGCTATTTGCACCGGTTCTAAGCGAGCACTATTTAAACGCCTACCAAACTTATCTTTAATAGTAGCCACTTTTTGCCCTGAAAAACGAAGTTCAATAATATGGGACTCTTCAAGGCCATCATAAAACTCAAAATCACGACGATAAATTTTGATGCTATTTGCAGTCTTAACAAACTGCCCTGTTCGACTCAGCCTATTAACTGATGAGTAATTTAAACGCTCTAGCTCAAACACTACTTCCTGACTTGATAAAAACTGCCCCGGATAAAACGCCATTGAACGAGCATAAACCTGCGCTGGTAACTGCCATTTATTACCTTCAAATATACGTGTTGTTTTTGAATCTAAATAAATTAAATACATTGCCATAGCAATGAAAACAGCCAAGCTTAATTTCCAAAACACTGACCATGTTTTTCGCATAAAAGAGCGTTTAACAGTGGATTTAACTGTTTTTTTACGCCCCTTTGAGGTGCTTTTTTTTGTCGTGCTTGATGATTTTCTTGCACGTTTAGCTGCAGGTTTGCTGGTAGGTGTTTTGTTATTGTCGGCCATTTAAGTGTAATTTATTCCAAGGGTTATTCACGAGTGTGAGCTTAGCATATTGGGCATATCCTAACATCCGAAAAGTTAACCCCCCCTGAAACAAAAAAAGCCCTACCGAAGTAGGGCTTTGTGTAAACACACTATTATTTAAATAAACTATTAGCTATTTCGAACAGAAACAAATTCTGGGTAGGCTTCAATACCACAATCGTGTTGATCCATACCATTTAACTCTTCTTCTTCTGTTACACGTATACCCATCGTTTTGTTAAGCACAGTCCAAACAATAAATGATGCTACAAATACAAAGGCAAGAATACACACTAGACCAATTAACTGATTAACAAAGCTTGCATCACCATTAGTTAGCGGTACTAACATAATACCTAATGCACCACACACACCGTGTACAGAGATAGCACCAACTGGATCGTCAATCTTAACTTTATCAAGTGCTATAATGCTAAACACAACTAATGAGCCACCAAGTAAACCTAGTAAACATGCCATTAATGGAGAAGGTGAAAGTGGATCAGCAGTAATTACAACTAAACCTGCTAATGCACCGTTTAATACCATGGTTAAATCTGATTTGCCCCAAAGTATCTTACATACAAACAGTGCAGCAATAGCACCCATTGCAGCAGCTGCATTAGTATTAAGTAATATTTGACCTACCGCAGTTGCGTTTTCTTTATCCGAAAGTAGTAATTGAGAACCACCGTTAAAGCCAAACCAACCCATCCATAAAATAAATGTACCGAGTGTAGCAAGTGGTAAGTTTGAACCTGGAATTGGGTATATTTCACCGTTTTTACCATATTTGCCTTTACGAGCACCTAGGATTAATACACCAGCTAGTGCAGCAGCTGCACCTGCACCATGTACAATTGCAGAACCTGCAAAATCTACAAAGCCCATTTCAGATAAGAAACCACCACCCCATGTCCAGTAACCTTCAACAGGGTAGATAAAGCCAGTAAGTACTACAGCAAAGCCAAGGAAAGCCCATAGCTTCATACGCTCAGCAACAGCACCTGATACAATCGACATAGCCGTTGCAACAAATACTACTTGGAAGAAAAAGTCAGATTCTAAAGAATGGTCAGCATCAGCAGCTTGTGTGCCAATTAAAGCGCCTATTGAAGGAATAAAACCACCTTCGGCATTGTCTACATACATAATGTTGTAGCCAACTAATAAAAACATCGTACATGCAATTGAATATAGCGCGACATTTTTAGTTAAAATTTCAGCTGTGTTTTTAGAGCGAACTAAACCCGCTTCTAACATGGCAAAACCTGCTGCCATCCACATTACTAATATACCTGATATTAAAAAATAGAAGGTATCGAGTGAAAATTTTAGTTCTATTATTGTATTTTCCATGATTCCCCCTTAAATCGCTTCTTCGTCAAGTTCGCCAGTACGGATACGGACAATTTGATCTAGGTCGTACACAAAAATTTTCCCGTCACCGATTTTACCTGTTGATGCGATTTTAGTAATTGCTTCTACAACACGCTGACAATTCTCAGTACGAGTCGCAATTTCAAGTTTAATTTTTGGAATAAAATCTACTTGGTATTCAGCTCCACGATACAATTCTGTATGACCTCGTTGACGCCCAAAACCTTTAACATCAACTACTGTCATTCCTTCAATCCCTAAATCAGCGAGTGCTTCACGCACATCATCTAACTTAAATGGTTTTATGATTGCACTAATCATTTTCATAGCGGCCCCCTCGGACTCTTTATTGTTATCCTGTTAGCCAATACAATCCAACCTTTGTGCCACTATTTTATAGTATTATTAAACAATAACTTAACTACAAAACCAAAAAAAAAGACAAAAAAAACGCACCATTTAGGTGCGTTTTTTTAACAAGCCAGCTACATTGGTGCATTAGATGATTCTGCACCAATTAAAAGCAATAATGCATTTATACAATACAGTTGCGTCCTCTATTTTTAGCTTCGTATAAAGCAGTGTCTGCAACGCGCATTGCATCGCTTAAGCTTGTGTTTTGAAATTCGGCTAAACCAATACTAGTAGTAATAGTGAATGACCGATCGCTGATAGAAAAATCATACGTTGCCATTTTTTTTCTAAATGCTTCGAGGTATTCGCGCCCTCTAGCTAGCCCTATATCAGGTAAAATAATGGCAAATTCCTCCCCCCCAACTCTCGCAACAGTAAAGTTAGCAAATGCAGAACGAATCAGTGCTCCTACTTGCTTTAACGCTTGATCACCACCTTCGTGTCCTAATGTATCGTTTATGTTTTTGAAAAGATCGATATCGAGTAAAGCTAAGGTGTTATTTTGATTTTTAGTTTTTAATAATTTTTCTGCATATTGATAAAAATAACGTCGATTATAAAGACCCGTTAAATGATCTCTAAAAGCACTCTCTTTGATATCTGCAATTAACGAAAGCTGTTCCATTGTTTGTAACACCCGACAATGAAACTCTTCATTCATAAACGGTTTTGTTAAAAAATCGTTCGCGCCATATTTGATAAAGCGGGCCGATAAACCATGTTTTCCAGCCCCCGATAATCCTATAATCGCTAAATCATCACGGCCTCTAAAATTTCGCACCGCTTTAACTAGTTCAAAACCGTCCATTGTAGGCATTGCATAATCAGTCATCAGTAACTTAATGTCAGGGTCTGCCTTTAATATATCAAGCGCTTGTTGGCCATCGTGTGCCGCTGTTACATCAAATAATTGCTTTTCGAGCATTTGCTTCATCAAGGAACGACTCAATACAGAATCATCTGCGATTAATGCTTTACACCCTTGGTTTCGCAGAAGCTGTGCTACCAACTTCACCGCGTAGTGATATGAATCGCGATTATCTTTTATTACGTAATCGACAACCCCTAACTCAAGCATTTGCTGGCGTTTATATTCATCAATTTTTGAAGTCAGTACAACGGTTGGGATTTTTTTAGATAAGGTATATTTTGCAACTTCCCCGTTCGGTGCATCAGGCAACGTTAAGTCTACAAGAGCAAGTGAGTATTTATGTTTTTCAACATTCGCTTCACATTCAGCTAAAGACCAAGCGAAATCGACAGTAACGTCTAAATAATGTGCAGTTAAGTGGCGTAGAACCTGCTGTACTACTTTACTGTCTTCGACCACTAATACTCTTTGCATAGACCCTTCTCTTAACTTCTGATTAATTTTGCGGTATAGCCGCAAGTACAAAATATCACCACTTCATTCTCACGGTATAAAATCATACAAAAGAGTCAATAATAAGCTGGCACGTAAATATACCGGATTTTTATAAGTAGCTAAATAAATAAATTATAAATTAACCTAAAAGCACATTATTACTTATTCAACCAAAAATATCGGTCACTAGTCTCAATACTTTTGTTATTTAGCTAGTAATTGCTTTTAATAGCCTATCAACAATAATAAGGATACCTCATGACGCTTTGTCGGATTATCAGTTTACCAATCGCTATTATCACCTTAGTCCTCAGTACTGCCTCACTTGCAGATAACCAACGCCGTATAGATGTCGACAGTAAAGTAATTACTCAACACAAAGCCAAAATTAACGGCCAACGTTTTGGCTATACAGTTGCCACAGGTACGCAACCTGTGTGGGATGATAAAGGCGATGCGATTGCAACGCTTCAATATACCTACTATACCCGTGACAAAGTAGACGACAGAACAACTCGCCCACTACTCATTTCTTTTAATGGTGGTCCCGGCTCTGCATCAGTATGGATGCACCTTGCCTATACTGGGCCTAGAGTATTAAAAATTGATGACGAAGGTTACCCTATTCAGCCTTATGGCGTAAAAGATAATCCTTACTCAGTGCTTGATATTGCCGATATTGTTTATGTAAACCCGGTAAATACCGGTTATTCTCGCGTACTTGAAAATGAGAAAGGCGAACTCCTTTCTAAAGCAAAGCAAAAAGAGCTATTTTTTGGTGTAAATGCCGATATTAAATACCTTGCTGAATGGTTAAATACTTTTGTAAATAGAGCAGAGCGCTGGCGCTCGCCTAAATTTTTAATTGGCGAAAGCTATGGCACAACACGTGTATCGGGTTTAGCTCATGAGCTTCAAAACAGTCAGTGGATGTATATTAACGGTGTTGTACTCGTATCACCTACCGATATTGGTATTAAGCGCGATGGCCCAATAAAAGCTGCCAACCGCCTACCTTACTTCGCTGCAACTGCTTGGTATCACAAAGCACTTAAAGCCGATTTACAAGCTAAAGACTTAGACGAGCTATTACCAGAAGTTGAGCTGTTTACTGTAAATGAGTTAATCCCAGCTCTTGCTAAAGGTGGCTTTATTAATGCAGATGAAAAACGTCGTATAATTACAAAAATGGCGCACTATGCTGGCTTGTCAGAAAAATTTGTTGAGCAAAATAACTTAGATATTCCAACCCAGTTTTTCTGGAAAGAATTACTACGTGAACGTGGTCAAACTTTAGGGCGTCTAGACTCTCGCTATTTGGGGATGGATAAACGAGGCGCAGGTGAGTCTCCTGATTACTGGGCTGAACTTACGTCATGGTTACACTCTTTTACCCCTGCAATTAATTACTACTTACGTGAAGAGTTAAACTATAAAACAGATGTAAAATATAACTTATTCGGTAATGTTCACCCTTGGGATAGAACGGGTAACAATACTGGCGAAAACCTTCGTTTGGCAATGGCGCAAAACCCTTATTTAAACGTCATGATCCAATCAGGGTACTTTGATGGCGCAACCAATTACTTTGATGCTAAATACACGTTATGGCAGTTAGATCCTAGCGGAAAAATGAGGGAACGTTTGAGTTTTAAGGGCTATAGAAGCGGGCACATGATGTACCTTCGCCATGCTGATCTAGAAAGCTCTAATAATGACCTGCGTAACTTTATTAAAAATGCCTTGCCTAAAGAAGGCCAAGCCGCAAAATACTAATCTCTAAATTTACTAGAGGTGGCTCTTATTGAGCCACCTATTTATTTTCATATTGCTGACAATAACGACTTAACTGAGCTATCACAGCGTTAAAACATAACTCTAACTCTTCAATTAAGTTGCTTTGGACACTTTTATTTTCTGCCAAAGTTTCAACTTCCTGACAAATATCTGCAAGTCGTATCGTCGCCACTGATTTTGATGATGATTTTAAGCCATGGGCCTGAAATGCTATGCCAGTAAAGTTATCGCAGCTTGCATACTCACGTATCAACTTAACTTGCTCCCCTGCTGTTTGCAAAAATGCATTAAATACCATGCAATGTACTGCGGGATCATCTCCGAGCATTGCACGCAACACAGATAAGTCGAGTTGATCACACGAATGGGTCGCTGTTTCAGGCTTTTGATTGGTTTTAACCTCAGAATTAACCACTGTTTTCGTGTGCTTAATTAAAAGTGATTTAAGTTTCACTAACTCAACAGGCTTAGTTAAAAAACCATTCATACCTACTTTATGGCAATCGTCTAAATTCTTTTTAACAATATTGGCTGTAATGGCAATAATGATCAAAGGTTCGAAACGACTATCTTTTCGTATTCTTGTCGTTAGCTCAAAACCATCTAAAAGAGGCATTTGGATATCCGTAAGTAAAACATCAAAGTGCTTGTTTTGTAATGTTTGCCAAGCCTGCTCTCCATTACTTACAAAAGTTGAGCGCACACCGAGTATTGTTAATTGCTGCTTTAATACTTGTTGATTGGTAATCTGATCCTCAGCAACTAATACATCTAAAATAGGCAAAGAATTTGCTGAAAAGTTTTTATCTTTGATTACGCAAGCATCTGAATTAGAAGAAAAACCAGCCTGTTCAAAAGTATTAAACGTCAAACTGAAGCACGATCCTTTATTTAATTCACTTTGTACTGATATTTTTCCTTGCATGCGCTCAACCAACTCCTTGGTAATGACCAGTCCAATACCTGTGCCATGGACCTTCCTCGTTTCTGCACCTAATCGATCGAAAGGTTTAAACAATCGAGAAATATCATCATTTGCAAAGCCACCCCCTGTGTCAGCAACGCTAATTTCACACTGCTGATTATTTAAAATTTTACAACTTATGTAAATCTCACCATTTCGTTTATTATATTTAATCGCATTAGAGAGTAAATTTAACATTACTTGTTTAAAGCGACGTTTATCAATATAAAAATTTAGTCCTTTAAGTAAATCGAACCCTTCAGTGTACAGAGTCATTGACTGTGCTTTTGCTAATTCACTTACAAGCTCCACAGAATCTTCGATAAGTGGTTTGATAGGCACATAATCAAAATTAAATTGCATATTTCCAGACTCGATAGCCGTTAAATCAAGTACATCATTAATCAATAAGAGTAAGTGTTCACCAGCTCGGTAAATACTTTTGGCGTTACCTTTTTGTATATTATTAGCAAATTCGTCATATTCATATAACTGAGCGAAACCTAAAATAGCATTTAACGGAGTGCGTAATTCATGGCTCATACTTGCCATGAAATCAGACTTTGCTTTACTTGCCGATTCAGCCTCAATGCGCAGCCTATTCAATTTTTGATGATTACTTTGAACTTCAATAGCCATTTTATTAAATGCATTGATAACACTGCCAATTTCATTCTTTTGTTGCCTATCAACATGACAATTAAAATCGCCTTTTGCGAGCTTTGAAAAAGCAAATTCCAGTCTGCGCAAAGGCGTTGTGATTCGATAATCAACTAACCAAGCAAGTGCCATGAAAAAAATAACGAGTATGGTAAATTGACTGTATATTAGTGTGTAATGCAGCTTTGAGGATTCATTTATTTCGTTAGTGAAATTAGCGACTAAAATAATTTTTGCTAGAGGTTTATCTAAAAATAAAACCTGCTGACTTAGTACAACATCACTACGCTCAATTGTGCCCTGCCAAGTGTCCAATGGATACAATTGGTTTTTTGTTACCTCATCTATAACTTGGATTCTTTTCCAATTCGGTTGAATTTCTAGCTGGCTATCAACCTGCTCGTAAAGTTCAGCATATTGGCGAGTAAGCAAAGGAGTTGTTACTGAAGTAGACAGTTGTTGCAGTGACCGTTGTGCGGTTTTAGAAAGTCCTTCGTTAACCCAACGAGCTTGCTCTGGTAGTGCGTAAAAAATAAAAAGACAAACCAATAAAAAACCAAATGTTATTACAGCAACAAAGCTTTGTACTCGCAGACTACGCCACCAATTAATTCTCAACATAAAATGCGCTTAGCCCCCATTCAGTTAATTGTTGATACTCCGCTAAGGTCGCAATACTGGGCTCTATAATTGGGATCCCTGCAAATAAATGTTTATGCTCATCACTTTCGCCTATATTTAAAAAAGCACGCTGTACCTTAAGCTGTATTTCACTTGCAACTCTCGGGTGAGCAACAATTGGATGGCGGCTAATTTCACGAGTTTTATAAATAACTTTGAGCTTTTGTTGTAAATTTTTAGGTTGCTGTTTTAATGTACCTAAAACTCCACCTCCCGCTTTAGTCGAGTTCAGTGCTACGTTTAAGTACACCGAAGAGTGTGTTTGTACATAAACGGGCTTAATTTTTAGTCCATACAGTAAAGCTAAATCGGCGCGCATTAACAATGAAGCACCTAGTGCATTTGGTGCAGGAAACGCAATTTCAGCTCCCTCTAACTGGCTTAAATTATCTATACCACTTTTTTTATTAACAACTAAAACACCTTGGAGTGATCGCCCTGCATCTTTTATTAAGGGTAAATAACCTTGTTTTTCATGTGCTACAACACTGTGCCAAGGGTTCATATAAGCAAAATCATATTCTCCATTAGCAAAAGCCTGTTCAAAAACAGGTATAGACTTAACCGTAATTAACTCAATTTTTACACCTGTTTGCTCACTCACTTGTTTGAGTAAAGGCTGCCAAATAGCATTCAATTTTTGCGATTCATACTGAGGTACAACACCAAAAGTATATTCTTGAGAAAACAACCATGAACTTTGCAATAAACATAACATAGCAACGACATACTTCATCAGCTCTCCTAATATGAGTGTGTTATTACTATTAGCTTAGTTAAAGACTGAGTAAGTCACCATAAAATTCTTATCTGTTCAGCATTTACCAGCTTTAATCAGAGGCGCTTTTACTTGATACCTCTGATGAATAAGAATGTCATGTAGATTGAGCAGGGTTTTGTAGGTACTTTTCAGACCTACTTTATTATTAAGCCAAGTAGGGATCATGCCTGCGGATAAAGCATAAACTTGATAAGCAATGCTTAAATTGTTGCCTTGCTGAGTTAATAACCACTTTGCATTTAAAGTTTTAATTCTGACCACATTTTTATAAAGTGGCAGCTCTTTTGGGCGCGCTTTAATAACTAGCTGGCTTTGATTTGGTGTTAATTGTGAATAACACGAATACGTGACTGCGTCTCTATTTGCAACTGGCCAAGGGGAGTCAAAATAGCTGTAAACGAGGTTTTCTGAGGGGCTCAGTATTTTAATAACACTAACTTTCGAGGCGTTCTCTATCCACTTTTGCGCCACTTGCGTATCACTAAGTAACGCTAAAAAATCCTCAGTGGTGACACCATTTACAACTAGCTCGCCTTTAACTTCAAACGTATCATCATCATGAATTTGATAATATACGCTTACCCCTTTCTCATTTTTGTACAAATGCCAAATCGGATTAGCATACGCATTAAAGGCTTGCATTAAAAAAAAGAAGCAAGTGCACTTTTGAATAAAGTTTGGCTTACAAAAGTGCCTTGTTATTATTTTTGCCAATACGGTTCTATATCAAATGACGCGAGCCGGCTTTGCTCCATCGCATTTACCAAATACTCAGATTTTTGCTCAAGCCACAACTGAATTTTAGCGAGTTGCTCATCTTCTTGCCCAGCACATAACTGCTTTAAATACTCCAACGTACTTAACTCATACATTCCATGGGAAATATCCAACCAAGGCAACCTAAATTCCAATCGCTCCTCTTTATCAAATAGAGCACCTAAGCAATTGCCACTTAGTAGGCTATTTTCAAGCTGTGTACGCAAGCTTAAATAATCAGTAATACTGAGAGTTTGCTCTTTTGGGAGCATATGATGCAAGTTTTTCCAATCTTTATTAAACAGACGATTAGCAATCGATGAAACTGGCTTTTCTGCAGCTTGAAGTTCAACCTGCCCCCAATCTTTACGCCAGTGCTTATCAATTAACCAAGTTGTTAACGATAATAGTAATCGATTATAGCGCGCACTATGAAACAGCGCATTGATATCATCAATACTGGGTTGAAGCTCTTTTAAGTCATTAATAACTTGTGCAAGTGCCGGCGCTGCATTTATTTTTCTATAAAAAGCATGGCGTTTAGAGGTATAGGTTTTAAGCTGAATTGCATTTTCAACCCATGCTAACTCACTTAATAGCCATTTAAGTTCAGTGCGAAGATGGTCTGTGCTTTCTTTAGATACAATATCGTCATACAACCAAAAAGTATGCCGGATTAAACTAATACCATCTGTTACTCTTTTCAGTGTTTTTAAACTTGGTTTATCGAAATAACATTGCTCATGTTTTTGTACAAACCGGATACCAAAATTCATTGCTGCAACTAATGCACTTTCTTGACTTGGTGAACTAGACAATTGCACAAAGCCAATGGATTTACTTGGTTTTAATGGTTTTTCATCAGCCAGACGATAGCCACGTGCCGCTTTAGAATATAAACCTAAACGAATACAGTTTTGACTCACCAACTTATCAGCTAAAGCAAAGAGTTCGTTGCGACTGCCTTCAACCAGCTCAATCTCAAGTTCGCTAATAACCTCTATTTTACCAGCCGCTGCAATTTCGCCTTTATCAAGTACGACTTCAATTTTGGCCCCTGTTTCAGTCTCTATTAACCAAGTACGGCGAATAAAGTTAGTACTGAAAATGGGGTATAAATTTTGTGAAATTGAATCAACTTGCATACCATGAGGCCAGATGTTGGCGTTAAATGCCATCAAATTAGGTCGATTTGATTCAAGTGGTAAATTATATTCAGGGCGTTGATGCAGCCCACCAACAACTTCACCTGCAAGTTTTATAGTTTGCTCACATTGGGTATCCGCACAACGCGTTCTAAACCCGATATCAAGCGCTCTAAGTTCACGGTTCGGTGTATCATAGTATGAGTTTTGCAAACTGCGTGAAGGCTTGTTTATAACCGTTTTTGCAAATTGAGTAATTAAAGAGGGGATCAGTGGAACTACGGCATCTGATACCAAAAACTTCAGTTCTATCTCAGTATCCATTTGGTCTGCGGATTACCTTTAAAATAAATAAGTGCTCAAAATAAACAAAGCGCATCCACAATGCAAATTTTTTAGTCTTATTTATGCCTAAAATCATGACTGGGTTACAATATCAGTCTTGCTATTAAGCGCTTAAATCCATACTATCTGGCTACTTATGTGAAATAAAAATCACGTTCATCATGGACGCAGTTAGATTAACAAGGTAGATAAATGCTAAAACACTGCTTATTAGGGCTACTTTTAACAGCCACCACATTTATGAGCCATGCAGAAGAAGCCCAAGCGGCAAATTCCACTGATGCAAAAACCGCTTATATCATCGATAATTTATATACTTTTATGCGCTCTGGAGCGAGTACAAATTATCGCCTTCTTGGCTCTGTAGATGCAGGAACAAAGTTAACTTTATTATCAGCTGAAGAAAATGGTTTTATCAAAATTAAAGACGATAAAGATCGCGAAGGCTGGATAGAAACCAAGTTTGTTACCCAAACTGCTGGTTTACATCAACAATACCAAACACTGAGTAGTGAAATGGGCACAATGCAAGAAAAGTTACGCCTAGCTCAAATAGAATTACCGCAGCTGCAAGAGCAGAATCAAAAATTAACAGATCAAAACCAACAACTTTCTGAGCAAATAACTAAATTAAAGAGCACACTGGAGATAGAGCGGACTCAAAAAGAAGCTGCCAGCTCTAAAGAAAAACGCCAGCTACTTACTTATGGTGGCGCAATTGCATTTTTAGGACTGTTTTTTGGTATTATTTTAACTATTGTGCTGTCGCGTCGTAAACGTTACGAAGGTTGGGCATAAACTCACAGCTGAGTGTATACAAAAAAGCCGCTTTATAGCGGCTTTTTGTTCTCTGTATTTTCATGCAGTTCAAGTTTAGGTGCGCTCATACCTTTGAGTAATCGACCAAATATATCTGCGCCAGTAATAATACGCTTTTCATCACTCCACACTAATACAACGTCGTGATCAATGGCACCATCAAACGATTTGTCAAGTGAATGGTTTGCTCTTATTTTTAAAATAACTTCACTCAAACGCATGGTTTCATCTGTAACAATGATTGGCCTGTGGCAATAGTGATATGGGTCAAAAGCCTCTGGTTCAAACAATGCTGAACGTAAAAAACCATCTGCATCAACCACCAATAACGGCCAACCATCTTCATTAGTAATGATCACCCAGTTATAACCTGATTTATGTAACTTACGTAAAAATTCGTTATCGGCAGTCAACGTAAGATCAGGAAATATCGGTAAATCTAGCTTTGTTGGCAATGCAATTATAGAGTCAGGGTCAATCACCTCACCTTCTTTGGTTACACTGATCTCATCTAAACTAAAAAAGTTAAGTGCGCCAATTCCTTCCACATGCTGAACATCAGCCTCTTCGGCTTCAATGTGTTTACGAATAATGCCTCTTAATTCGCTTTCAGCAAAGTACGTAATACCCTCTTTTCCAAGCCATGCATCAAGCACCAAAGCAGTTGGTTTAGCTACAACGTAAAACAGTATCTGGTAAAATTTTATAAGTGGTGACAACATACTCGCCATTTTAAGCGCATTACGCGAAAAATAAGCTTGGGGTGTAATTTCACCAATGATAGTAATTGCGATAGTTGAGAACAAAAATGAGCTTGCCCCCATTAATACCGAATCAGAAAGCAAAGTAAGTAATACGTTTATACCTACGTTACCCCACAAAATAGTCGACAATAAAAAATTTGAATCATTACGCAGCGCCATTACTTTTATAGCGGCTTCGTTACCTTTCGTACTTTCCATTTCAAGTTGTAATCGGCTTAGCGAAAAAAACGCCAAATTCAAACCAGAAAACATTGCGGACTGTGAAATACACAGTCCAATTGCACACCAAATCATGACATCAAAAGTCATTATATTTTCCTATTAAAAAAGCTTATAGCAACAACAAGCTGCCTAAACCTAAAAAGGTTACAAACCCTACAATATCAGTAACGGTTGTTAAAATTACCGAGCCCGACAATGCTGGATCTATTTTCATTTTGTCTAAAATAGACGGAATAACAACACCCGCTAACGACGCTGCAACTAAGTTTAATAATATTGCGACTGTAATCGTAATACTTAGCATAATGTCGCTAAACCATAAATAAGTAAGTGCACCAATAACAAACGCCCACACCAACCCATTTACAGCCCCCACGCGCAGCTCTTTTTTAAGTAACGCTTTACGGTTGGAGTCGGTAACCTGGCCCAGTGCCAAGCCGCGAACAATAACGGTCAATGTTTGACTTCCTGCAATCCCTCCCATAGAAGCCACTACTGGCATTAACACCGCTAACGCAACCACTTGCTCTATCGTTGCCCCAAATAATCCTATAAACCACGATGCTAAAAACGCCGTTGCTAGATTAATGCCTAACCAAATACCTCGGTTTTTAGCACTTTTTCGCACACTTGCGAACAAATCTTCGTCTTCTCTTAAACCACCCGCTTTAGCTGCCGCTTCATCGGTAATTTCTTGGCGCAATTCGTACGCTGAGGCAATCGTTAATCTGCCAAGTAACTTGTTATCTGCGTTTACGACTGGCATTGCCATTTTCTCTGAGTGAATAACGACTTCTGCCGCTTCATATAAATCATCATCTGCATGTAATGATGAGAAATCATGATTAGCCAAAGCTATTAAACTGTCAGTGTCACTCGCTTTTATTAAATCGTTAACAGCAACCTCACCTATTAAGCTGCCTTTTCTACTGACTAAATAGATAACTTCACTGTATTGTGGCAAACCTTTATGCAACAGCTTTTTAGCCCCACCAGCGGTTAATTTCTCTGATACTTTTAAGAAATCAAACCCCAACCAATGACCTAGTTGTTCAGGTGGATATTGCTGTGCTAATTCGTATTGTTTAATCTGCGCTTCGTCGAGTTGTTTTTTAGCATACTCAACAAAGCGTTCTGGAATAACTTCTTCTAGTTCAAGCAGCTCTTCTACATTAACTTCATCTAATAATTTAAATGCATCGTTATCATCTAACGTTTGCAGTAACCATAGACAGCTATCCTCACTTAAATTTACAAAAATTTCATGTTGCGTGTCTTCATCAAGCAATAGCCAAATTTCAAGGCGTTGCTCTTTTGGTATCGCCTCAAAGAGTAAAGATAAATGCTCAGTAGAGAGTGTTACCTGCGCATCAGCTAATAATTTATTTTTGCGTTCTGTTGTATCGCATTGAAGTAAATCATTTATTAGTTGTGGAAGTTGATCAACCGGATACTCAATCATTTTAAAACCTTAAAATTTAAAAATGCACGTTACTTACAGTTTATCCTGACAACAAAAATTTGCTGAGAAAACTTGAGTTTATTAAGCATGTACAGGCTATTTTTGCGCATTGTATGGGCAAAATAAAAACGGTACTAATGTTTATTTTAAAAAATTAAAAAAACAGTAAAAGGGATTATTTTTGAGGAGAGAGTCAACACAATAAGCAATCCAAATAGATTGCTTTTGCTACAAAAAAAGGCCCATATTAAAAACTAATATAGGCAAACAAGAATGAAATAGGTGCGTACATTTAAAGGCGGTCGGTAATGCTGCGTACAAGTTCAGAATCTAAGAATTGAGTTACCAAGGCAGCTCCCCAGGCATACGTCCGTTGAATTGGGTAACCTTTAAAAATCCAGCGTTTACGTACATGATTAAAATGCTCCAGATAATCTTGCTTAGCTTGGGGCATAGGGTGTTCAGCAAGTTTATTCCACGCCTTGTAGACACCCGACATATCTGAGCCTCGCATAAAGCGCTGTAGCCATCGAGGAAAACGAGCGAAGCTAATAGTTGACTGAAAGTCGATAAAATAAGGTTTACCGTCAGCACCACATAAAATATTACCCATATTACGTAAATCTAAATGCACTATCCCTTTGCGATGCATTTTTGCGACTTGACGCTCAAGCTCGCTAAAAAAATCAACTGGAAGCTTTTTACCTTGATGAATTAAAGAACGAAGTGACGTGCCCTCTATATAGTTATAAGCCACTGCAATCGGCGATAAACGGCAAAAACGATTTGCTACCGCGTCCAACTCAGATAATCGACTCAAACCTTTATATTCTTGGTTAACCGAAATACGTGCAAACGATTTACGAATAAACCAAGGACTTTGGCTAAAGTCTTTCATTATTAAATCAAATCCATCATCTTTATATCGATAAACAATAGCATTAGCAAAACGTCCTTTATGAACAACACTTAAACGATGTTGCACAAAAGTGTGCTCTGGAAATTGTTGCTGTAATTGCGCTAACAAATCATTTTCAATCATAACAAACCTCACAAGATAATAACCTTGATTGCCTAGGCAACTATATTAACAAAATTCGATTTTACCTACAACGGAATCACATGTTTAGGGTCTTGATTTTCTATTGAAACAGTATCGCTATTTTATTGATAATCTATTTTTTAGAGGCTGTTTGAGGCAGTGATTCTAGGTTATTTATTGCTTTGAACAGCAAATCCATTAACTGTTTTTTTTCAGATTCTAAAAAACCAGTTAATGCCTGAGTATATACTTCGTTTACTACTGGCATTATTTCTGGGTAAAGTGCTTTTCCTTTTTCACTTAAACATAAAATGGTTGAGCGTTTATCAAACTCACATTGTGTTTTAGCTATTAAGCCTTTTTCTTCAAGACGGCTTAATAGTCGACTCATTGCACCTCGGTCATAAACCATATGCTCACAAAGCCCAGCAAGCGTATTAACAGACTCTTTAGCTAGCAACACAACAACTATGTACTGCGCCGAAGTTAAATCCATAGGAAGTAATTTGGTATCAATATGCGTAACCAGCGTTGAGCGTAAAAAAGATACCAAACGCCCTAAGTCTTGTTCAGGGACCAATTCATCGCGAGTACAGCGTTTAATTGATGTCATACTTTGCATTAAAATCCACTCAATTTAGTCTGTTTACATCCAAATAGACCGATCTACTTTAAAAATTGTAAAACTTGCCAATAAAGTTAAGCCGCAGTTAGCGGCTTTAATAACGGCAAATACAGAAATACTAAATTTTAAACTGCCCAACTAATTGGCCTAGACTTTCACCTCTTCCGGCTAAGTGCTCACTAACTGATGACGTTGTTTTACTCGACACTGTAAGCTCATTAACTATTTCTTGAATAGCATATACATTGCGATTTATTTCTTCTGTTACACTACTTTGTTCCGTAGCGGCTGTCGCAATTTGCGTACTCATATCGTTAATTGATGTCACTGAATTGGTAACCGATCCTAAACTATCGGATATAGCTCGTGATGACTCAACTGAACGATTACAGCTTTGTTGGCTTGCTTGCATTGCACCTACCGCTGAGGACACTAGATTATGTAGTTCACTCAGCATTTCATTAATTTCAAGTGTGCTCACTTGCGTACGACTCGCCAAGCTTCTTACTTCATCTGCAACAACAGCAAACCCTCTACCGTATTCACCAGCACGAGCGGCCTCTATTGCGGCATTAAGTGCTAATAGGTTTGTCTGTTCTGCAATACCGCCGATAACACTCAGCACACTATTAATTTTTTTAGACTGCTCGCTCAGTGAATCAACCTGTTCAGCAGCGACGTTTATTTCATCCATTAATTTTGATACTTCGCTAAGTGAAATATCAACACACTCTTGTGCTTTAGCAACTTCCTGTGTTGCAGCCTGAGTTGATACAGCAACTTGCGTAGTATTTTGTGCAACTTCATGTGATGTGGCAGACATTTCAGTAATTGCGGTCGCAACTAACTCTGTTTCATGATTATGATTGAGTAGCTTGCCCTCAATTAGTCGTGTTTGTTTATTTATATCACTGGATGCTGATTTCACATCATGTGTAACATCAACCACATTCGCAATAATACCGTGTAGCTTACTGACAAAAACATTAAATGCTTCACCTAATTTACCAATTTCATCATTCGTGTCTATCTCTAGGCGCTTAGTTAAGTCACCTTCACCTTTTGCTATGTCGTCAAGGCTCTGCACCATTCTTTGAATTGGCTTAACCATGGTATTCGCTGCAACCAATGCACATGCAATCGTTAAAACAACCCAAAATAAAGCAATTAGCAACAAGGTAATTACCTTATCATTCATATGCTCTTGCATCGTTACTTCGTATTTAATTAGCTCTGCTTCTATATCATCCATATATGCGCCAGTGCCAACCATCCAATTAGTTCCTGGGATCATGGCAGCATAGCCCATTTTCTCTACTAGGCCTGTCGTATTAGGTTTTTGAAAGTGGTAGTTAAATGCGCCACCACCTTTTTGAGCCTGTTCGAGTAACCCGACTATAATTTTTTTACCATTGGGGTCTGTCATCCCTATTTTATTTTGCCCTTCAATGGCATCACCTAATAACGCATGAAAAACACTAACACCGTTTGTATCGTAGATGAAAAAGTAACCCCCTTGACCAAAGGTTAAGTTTCTAAGCGCATTTTTAGCATCTTGGGCAGAGCCAGTATCTAATTGGTGACGAACAATTTTGCTCGCAATTTCGATTTCTGTACTTAATAAGTTCTGTTTATCTTTGATCAATTTAGTCTTAAATGAATCAAAATTTTGCTGCTGATTTTTAGACTCTAAATAATAAGAACTCAGCATTAAGCTAGTTAAAAGTAACATCAGTGGCAAAATAGCTAATAACAACAATTTGTTTTTTAAGCTTAAATTACTCATTATTTCTCCAAATCTAAGGCAGTAAATTTAAACAGCAACAACATAAAATAACAAAAGATACTTTTTACTTTATGCTCACTGATAAAGGTAAATTAGTTTATTTACATACAACTTAATATTTACGAAGCGTGTAAATATTAAAGGTAAATGTCGAGGTAAGAGCCAAACCAACCTTGGCGATTTTGTCCATATTATAGTTGTAAGGCATACATTTTAATACTTAAAACATTGCGACCTTAGTAGTAAGCAAAGTAATGAACCTAACCAATTACTCCCACCAATAAGTAAAACAACGAAAAACAAAGATGAAACTTAGGAACAATCATGTAGTTTTTTTATTTTTATTAACATATAATCACCCTATCTTACTAATACGAATTACCTATCATAAAATCGGAACGCACGTCATTTCTTATCTCTGCTTAATCCCAACCAAAATGAATCATCAATGAAGTACATTCTATATTTTACGCTTTTAATTTCTGCTCATGTATTCGCCAAGCCAATAAACAACAGCACTGCTTTTTATTATTCAGCACCGATGCCTCTTGCTGAAATGACATTTTATTCTCGTGTGGTAGTGCAACCAGAATTAATCACAGAGCATGAGCTTAATTGGCTTACGCAGCGTAACATTGCTGTTTATGCTTATCTTAGTGTGGGTGAGTCATTCGAAAAAAACACGTCATCACTTGTTGTTAATCCCAATTGGAATAGTCATATTTCCGATTTAACTTCTACGTATTGGCATAAACACATTAAAAACAGCGCTAATGATTTAAAAGACCGTGGTTTCACTGGCTTATTCTTAGATACACTAGATAGCTATCAGCTATTAGATACAACAAGCAATAAAGCAGACCAACAAGCTGGGCTAATTTCAATTATTGAGGACCTCTCAAGCTCATTTGATAAACATTTAATACTCAATCGTGGGTTTGAACTACTTCCCAAGTTAAAAGGGTTCGCAACTGATTTAGTAGCGGAGGGGTTATATAGCCATTACAATCCTCTTGATAATAGCTACAAACTCACTGCCGAAAGTGATCAAACATGGCTAATTGCACAATTAAATACAGCAAAAAACTTGGGCTTTAATGTACAAGTGATTGATTATGCAAAGCCCAAAAATCGCCTTGCTATGGCTCAAAAAATAATAAAAAACGGTTATGCACCTTGGATAACTGACGGACACCTACAAACATGGGGAACGTCAAATATCACACCAATAGCTAGGCGTATTCTAATTCCTTACAATAGTGATATTAAGCCACTTATCTATACTACGGTGCACTTAAAACTTGCAACCATGATTGAGTATTTGGGGTATATCCCTGATTACATTGATGTAGCAAAAAGAGCGCTTCCTCTCATAGATCCAAGTTTACATGCTGGCGTTATTTCGTGGACTACCAGTGATGCTTTTTATACCCCGGCGATAACTAATTGGCTAGAAACAAATTTAGGCGCTGTCCCTTTGTTAGTTATGGGAGAATTACCGCTTTCGACTACACTACTAATCAAACTAGGTGTAGAAGCACTCAATGTATTACCTCCTGCTCCTTATGAATTAAATTACTTTGCCCCATGGTTCAAAGGTGAAGCCGCGACACCACCACCAATAGTAAAACCATATTTACTGAAACTAGCGCCAAATGCCACTGCGCTTATTAATATAAAAGCGGCTGATGGCAAAATTGTTGTGCAAAGTGCAAAAACAAAATATGGTGCTGTGGTGGTTGCCCCTTGGCTAATTGATACTTTTCCGATGGAAGGTAGTAAGTGGGTTATCGACCCTCGTACATTGCTGACAAAGGCGATGGAGCTCCCGCCTATCTTAGTCCCCGATACAACAACTGAAAGTGGTAGGCGCATGCTTACTCTACATATTGATGGTGATGGTTTTTCAAGTATTGCAAATTTTACAGGTAGACCTTATTCGGCAGAAGTGATCCGCGATGAAATAATTAAACGCTATAAACTCCCTTTAACATCATCAATTATTCAAGCAGATATTGAAGCTACTGGACTTCACTCAAAAGCGAGTCCTAAATTGGAACGTATTGCGCGCAGTATTTTCGATTTACCCTATGTTGAAATTGCATCTCATACTTATAGCCACCCTTATTTTTGGACCGCACTCTCTGGTCGGAAAAAAATAGATGAGGATGACACCGACTATGGTTTTCATCTTGATGTGCCAGGATACGACACTATAAGTTTAAAAAAAGAAATTACGGGCTCTATAAAATACATTGACGAAAAGCTGGCACCAAAAAATAAAAAAACAGTATTAATGCTGTGGTCTGGTGACGCAACACCTGGGCCAAAAGCACTTGAACTTGCCCGTGACGCGGGTGTATTAAACATTAATGGCGGCAACACCGATGCAAATGCCGATAACCCTAGCCTGTCTCATATATCGCCAATTGGGCGACCTGAGCGCGACCTGTTATATCAAATTTATGCTCCTATCTTGAATGAAAATGTATTCACTAATTTATGGCACGGGCCTTATTATGGGTTTAAACGTTTAACCGAAACATTTGAAATAACAGAAAAACCATACAGATTAAAGCCTTACACTATTTATTATCACTTTTATTCGGGGGAAATACCTGCTGGTCTCGATGCCTTAAAACACAATATAGACTATGTTTTAGCACGGCCAAATACACCTGTACATTTGAGTCATTTTGCAAAAATTGCAAAAGATTTTTATTTCTCTGCATTAGCAAAAAATAATGACGATGAATGGCTATTTAGCTCAAAATATATTCGTACTTTACGGATACCTAGCGATTTTGATATACCAAATATAGCCCAAAGTGAAGGGATATCTGGTGTAACTCAAAAAGGCGACTACGTACATATTATCAATAATATTGCCCGCCTTAACTTTGATCACAGCCAAAATAATAGTAAGCCTTATTTAGCTTCTGCTAATGTGGTTATCGATAATTGGCAGGTAAATGGCGCAGTAAGCTTTAAAGCTTGGGTACCCGCTTCACTTGATTTAATGAATGGACGTGAATGTCAATTTACATCTCATTTGGGAGAGCGCTTTAAAGGTATCACTCACGGTAAATTAACGCATTTCAAAATACCTATGGGTGACTTTTATGGCTACCTTAACTGTGCTGGGACTGCCCCATAATGAATTCTAAAAAACGCCCTCAGTTAGTATCTATAAAAACAATATTAACGATATTAGCCGTAAGCTGCTTTGCACTTTATGCGTTATTTCCGCATACCTTATTTTTTGAAGATGATACGCTTTCACAAGATTATACTTTTGAAACATCGTACCTAAATGCAGCGCTTAATACTGACCCTGACAATGAAAAACTACGCGCTAAGCTAATTGAGCTACACATAGAGCTAAGCGAATACGCACAAGCGAAAATTGAGCTTGCAAAGTTACCTAAAAGTGAGCGCAAAGCGACACTTGAAATCAAACTACTTTACTCATTATGGTTAGCAAGTGGTGCAAATATAGATGATAGATTTGAAGAGTTATCTTTAAAAATAAAGGCCCATAAAAATTGGAATGAACAAGTGCTAAGCATAGCTAAAGCGCTTGGCTTAAATGTAAGTGTTGCACAGTACTACCAGCTAAAAAACAAGCCATTACTCGCCGCTGATTACTGGTTAAGTGCAGGCGAACCAGTTAAAGCATTAGTCATTTATAAAGCAGGTATACACGCGAATATAGCTGAAAAAGCAATTGAAACAGCGCTTGGCGCAAATGATCCTGTGCAAGCCTATATTTGGTGGAAAAAGTATGGTGACCAAGCTAACACTGAACGTACTCTTTATTTAGCTGACTTAGCCGGCAATACAGAAGATGCTGCAGATGCGGTAGAAGCCCTACTAAAAGCTACCCCTAATAATGCACACTATTTAACTAAGGCAATGTATTTACGCTTAGCCAATGGTAATGCAAAAGGTGCCGAACAATTACTCGCAAAATTGCTAATAAAAAGTCCAAATAACAAAGAACTCCATTTACTAAATTGGAAAGTAAAACGCTGGCAAAATAAACCCAGCGAAGCACTTAATGAATTTAAGTGGTTAATGGCAAATCATGCAGTAACACCAGCCATGCTTAGTGATAGCATAAACGATGCAACCTCTCTTTATTTGTATCAAGATGCAAATGATATTTACGAATACAAAGCGCAAAATAGGCAGTTAAAAGGCAATGGTTTTGCTAAATGGATGCAAACCAATGAGTTCATCGGCAATGCAAAAAAAGAACTAAATCATATTGAACGATTTGAACAAATTAGTGGTAAAAGTGTGTTATCACAATACTGGAAAGCTAAAGTACTGCACGATACTGGTAACTTAAAAGGCTTAAGGTCACTATGGCCAACATACCAAGGTCCAAAAAATGAAGAAGATCTATTATGGCTTGCCCGATCATTTTGGCTTATCGATGATTTTTCAACCGCACTTACCATTTTAAAGCAAAAACAACAAAGTACAGACACTGAATTTTGGACTGCACGCGTTGATATGGCATTACGAGTTCAAAATAAAAAAGAAGAGCTTTATGCGCTAGAACAATTAATGACCATTAGTGAGCTCAGTGTAGGTGATATGTTGCACTATCAACAACTGCGCTTTGAGAACAATCCTCAAGGCCTTCTCGATTACCTATGGCAGCAACCATCACTTACAATTAGACAATTAATCCAAGTTGCATTATTGAGTTCACACGTTGATGATGAAGAATCGATAAAACGTATCCACCAAGAACTCGAAAAGCAGCGCTATAATAAAGCACTTTATCCTGCTTGGTTAATACTCTCAAACTGGTATCAAAACAAAAGCGATTTAAATTCAGCCTATACCACTTTAAACCGCGCAGCAAAACTAAGTGAGTACAATCCAGACGTGGTGCTTGCACAAGGTTGGTTAGCACTGCAAATGCACGATACAGTAATGATAAAACGTATTATAGATAATCATTCAGAAGATGAGACTACTCACGGCTGGACGCAACTGTTAGCTAGCTTATCGATTCATGAAAAATCATATAATAGCGCTTACTTTTACTTACGAAAGTTAGCGCTGGCTGATCCAAACGACTTAACAACCCTGGTTAACTTAGCTGATGTAATGAAACAGCTTGGTTATTACGCAAATGCCACCGAACTTAATCATTATTTATTACAACATTTACCTAAAGATAAATACGCCTACCGAGGCTTAATGTACCGCTGGGCAGGTGCGATGGCTATTCCACATTTAATGCAACTTAATTCAATGGATGAACTAGCACCCGAGACAATTGGCGAGCCTCAAACAAACTGGTGGTTAGCACGACGAGCAGCACAAAAGTTAGCTCCTTGGCAAAAACTACAACTTTACATGACTAATGGCGAGTTTAATAAAATTAAACAGCTCATAACGCAAAATGCACTAACCGAGGAAGATAAGTTAAATGCACTTCTCTACCTCAGACAACCCTACGCAACAATGCAGCGTTGGTACGAAGAACTAACAACTGAGCCGAGCGAATCACAATTAAGTTTGGTTCGTAATGCCCGAGGCTCATACTTTAGAGCACTTGAAATTAATTTATCGCCTGAGGCCGGATTAAACAGTAGCCAATACGATGTAAATGTTTATTTTCCTTATGCCAATGGCCAGTGGAAACTAAGCCTAAGTAATCAGAAAAACTTTAATAATAATGGATTACTGTTTGCTGTAGAAAATAAAATGACATGGGGTCGCTGGTATTTCGATGCAAAAATTGATTCCCACCAAGGTCGTTTAGCAAATCGTCAGGGTATTAGCTTAGATTCTCGCTATCAATGGGATTCTCGTACACAAGTTGGTTTAAAGCTTGAGCACAATGTTGAAAATCGCCAGTCAGAGGCCTTACTTAGTTTTGCGCAACTTAACAAAGCTACGGCCTATGTAAACTATAATATTGATGGTCGACAAAACATGCAATTATCGGCCGCTATAATGTCTTTTTTACGACGAGATAGTGGAAGTTCACTCATCAACGGGCAAGAGTATAACGCCCGATACCAATACCGTATTTTAAAAGATAGGCCAATTTGGACTGCTTATTTTAGCGCGCAATGGCAAGATTTTGAACAAGTGAACACGCTTATAAATACAGGTAACGATGCCGCATTAAATATAGAACTTCAGCCATTTAGACGCTTTGCGCTCGGTACCTCATTTTCCTCAACCAGCTCACTAGAACCGCCCTATTTAGGTACTAGCCCATCATGGCTATTTGATATAAGCACCGGTTACCAAACTATCAACGATGATATTGATGTGTCTGTTTCAAGTGGCGCTGGTTGGTCTATTTTAGGTGATGATTTATTTAAATTACAGCTGGGTTACCAAAGTAGTAATAAGGTTGGTAATTCAGATACACAGTTACAATTAGGATATTACGTACATTTTTAATGTTAGGAGAAAATATGTTTCGCTTAGTTATACCATGTCTAGTTTTATTACTATCAGCCTGTACAACGAGTAGAGTTGCTGATGATGTAGAAATAAACCCATCAACAACAGTTGCCTTATTACCGCTAGTAAATCATGCTCAAACACCTCTCGCTGGTGAGCGTGCTGAAGACATTTTAACAAGTATTTGGCAACAAAATAAATTACCAACGCTTCTTCGCGCACCCAGAAATAGCAATAAGGAGCTACCACCACTTGACGATCAATATCGTTTAGATAACGCCATGCAATGGCTAAGCACTCAACAAGCGGATTATCTACTCACCGGTAGCATTGAAGAGTGGCGCTACAAAGCTGGTCTTGATGGCGAACCCGTTGTTGCTCTTACTTTATCGTTAACTGCGAACGGCCAAACCACACCGATATGGACAGGAACAATTGCAAAAAGTGGTTGGGGACGCGATAGCATTGCAGCAACGGCACAAGATGTAATTGCCGACTTAATTTCTTATATAGAGGTTAGTGAGTGAAAACACATTTCTTTCGCCCAAGAGAAGTCCCTGAGCTACAGACATGGGCTGAGGTAATTATATTTACCACATTGGCTTTAGGCCTGCCTGTTCTGTTTAATGCCGAGGATCCTTTTTGGACGCAAGGAGGGTTTTCTTGGCCTGTATTAGGGCCTTTACTGGTTGCTTTGCGTTATGGGTTCTCTAAAGGTTTTATCAGCATTTTAACTTTACTCGTAGGCCAATTACTGTTGTTGCAAAGCGATATTTTGGCACCTCAAAGCGAATTCAATATCAACGCCATGATTGGCTATACTATTGTAATTATGATCGCGGGTGAATTTAGGGATGTTTGGGAGCGTACTAATCAACAACAGACTATTCAACTAGAGTATGTGTCTGATCGGCTTGAAAAATTCACTCGTCAATATCATTTAATTAGCTCTTCACACGATCGAATAGAACAAATGTTAGCTGGGCATACATTGAGTTTAAGGGAGTCATTGCAAGCTGTAAGAGCATCTATAGGCCAACTTAAAGAAAGACGTTTAGATAGTGCAGCGCAAGTGATTATCAATTTATTTGTAGAGTATGGAGCATTAGAAAAAGCCGGGCTATATAAAGTGGAAAACAATAATATAGTGGAGCCCCCTCTTGATGTTATTGGTAAAATGACTTCGCCAATAACATCTGACCCACTAATCCTTGCTATGTTTGAAGAAAAAGAACTGGTGTCGGTTAAAAGCTCTAAAGTTTATTTAGGCAGCAGTAAATACCATATCGCAATTCCACTTATTGATGTAAACGATACCATTTATGGCGCTATTTTAGTCGAAAAAGTACAGTTTTTTGCGCTCAAAGAAAACACGCTTACTTTACTTGCCGTAATGGCCGGACACGTTGGAGACTTACTTCGACATGAGATAACCAACCCGATAATGACTAGCGAAGAATCTCCGTACTTTGTTCGCCAAGTAAAACGAGCTAACAAAGAAGCTAAACGTTACAAAATTCCTGCACATTTATTAAAAGTTAAAACATTAAATATTACCAACGAATCCCGTCGACTTATGGAGTATTTAACGGAAGCCCGTCGAGGCTTAGATATTTACTTATATGATGATGAGAAGCAAACTCTGTTAATACTTATGCCACTTACTGATGAATTAGAAAAAGACGGTTTTATAACGCGTATAAATGGGTGGAGTAAAGAACGTACAGGTAAAAATTTAGCTGAATTAGATATCGTTATTGAACAACAAATTGCTTTGCCAATTAGTAAAGATGCGATTAAACCACTGGTAACACTTCATGATTAGAATTGTCATTGCTGTAATAGTGGGATTTATATGTGAATATTTTGCTTTAATAGAAACACTTGATACACCCAATTGGCTTATCGCTATTTTATTACATGCTATAGCAAGTATGCTTTTTACTTTTGTAAGCTATATTGTCATTCCAGCTAAATACAAAAGTACATTATTTGGTGCCCTATTACTGTTATTTTCACTACTGTTTACGCTTCCTCTATTTGGTGTTTTAGGCGTTATGTTCGCACTCACGTTTGCTTTGTGTAAACCGCTTAAAAATAATGATATTGAAATACAAGAACACAAAATCCCAGGTCTCCCTTTTGAAGTTCGTAGTATTTCAGCTAATCCAACCTATTCGATGGGTGGATTAAAAGCGATCCTCAAGTATGCAAGTGAGCCAAACAAACGTCTTAGTGCAGTAATGGCTGCACGTCACATGAGTGATACGCAGGCAATTCCTATTTTAAAACTCGCCCTTAAAGACTTAGAAGATGATATTCGTCTGCTTGCTTACTCCACTCTCGATGCTAAAGAAACTAAGTTAAACGAAAAAATAGGCCTATATCAGCAAGAGATATTGTTAACGACTCAGCAACCAAAACTGAGTAACTTGCAACAACAATTAGCTGAAATATATTGGGAACTTAGTTACTTAGGATTGGCACAAGGTGCATTGCGAGAATACGTGTTAAAAAAAGCAGAAACACTTTCCTTGCAAAGTATCGAATATGTGAAAAAGCCTGCAACCTTTGTATTTTTGGGCCGGCTTTGTTTAGCTCTTGGTAAATATGAACTTGCACTTAGTCATTTAGCACAAGCCACAGACCTTGGTATGGCACGTCGTCATGTTTTGCCCTATAAAGCTGAAGTTGCTTTTTGTATGAATAAATTCGATGACTGTAAACGTTATTTAAAAGAACTACCAGAGCAACCAAAGGGTAGCGAGTTACGCCATTTACAGGAGTATTGGAATGCCTAAACCAAACGCTGATGTATTACTGCTTTTAGAAGGCACTTACCCCTATGTCCGAGGCGGCGTATCGAGCTGGGTCCATCAAATTATTGAAGGCTTACCACACTATAACTTTGAGCTGGTTTTTTTGGGCGGTGCACCTGAGCATTATGGTGAAATTCAATATACATTACCTAAAAATGTAACCAAATTACATGTTCATTATTTAGTTGAAAACAACGCCTCTGAAATAAAAGCAAAACATGGCGTAAAGTATAAAAAAGAGTTGTTCGAATTTTGGCAACAACTGCAAAACTATTTCCGTGACTCTAAAGAACCGATCCCTAGCGAGTTACTAAAGTTTGCTTTTAAAAAGCTTGCCCAAAAAGACGGCATAAACGAAGCCGACTTTTTGTATAGTGAATCCTCATGGCAAGTTCTCGCAAAATATTATTTAACCTACTGTGATGAATCATCATTTATCGATTTCTTTTGGTCGTATCGTAACTTATACAAACCGCTGTTTAAAATAGCAGAGATAGCTCGCGAATTACCTAATGTTAAACTTATACATTCAATATCAACAGGCTATGCGGGATTCCTAGGTTCTGGTGCAAGCGCAATTAGCAACACTGCGTATTTACTAACCGAACATGGTATTTATACCAAAGAGCGTAAAATAGACCTTATTCAAGCCAGCTGGATCAAAGAGTCAGAGCAGGTATTAGGTAAAAATTTAAATACCGAAATGGGCTTTATTCGCAGAATGTGGATTAGTTTCTTTGAGCAGATCGGCAGAACATCTTATCAAGAAGCCGATAAAATAATTTCTTTGTACGATGGTAATAGACAACGACAAATAAAAGATGGCGCCGCACCAGAAAAAACACGCGTAGTGCCAAATGGTATTAAAACATCGCGTTTTATTGAAGCACTTGCACAGCGTCCAAAAACGATTCCACTCACGGTAGGCTTAATTGGTCGTGTAGTGCCTATAAAAGATATTAAAACTTTTATCCGTGCAATCAAAGAGGTTCAGTCTAGTATACCTACAATTGAAGGCTGGATTATTGGCCCATACGAAGAAGACCCTCAATATTATAAAGAATGTCAATTACTTGTCAGCAGTTTAGATTTAGAAAATAACGTTACGTTTTTAGGTATGCAAAATATAGCTGAAATACTGCCTAAATTAGGTATCGTTGCACTAACCTCTATTTCTGAAGCACAACCTTTAGTACTACTAGAAGCGATGGCAGCTGGCGTACCAGTCCTTGCAAGTGATGTTGGTTCGTGCCGGGAGATTATTGAAGGCGCAACTGACGAAGACAAAGCACTTGGCAAAGCCGGAGAAGTGGTATCAATCGCCTCTCCTAGCGAAACAGCAAAGCAAATATCAAATATCTTAAATAACGACGAAAAGTGGCATGAGTATCAATCGAGTGGTCTTAAGCGCGTAAAAGCGTTTTATGACGAAAGCCATATGTTTGCGCAATACGACACACTTTATAAGGATGCAATGTCATGGCCGGAATAGGTTTTGAGATACGAAAAATTCTCAAAAAAAACACCCTACTTTCAGTATTTGAAGCTTATAGTTACGCTGGATTAATTGGTTCTGGCCCGTGGCTACTGTCAATTATCGCGCTTATGCTGATTGGCATTTTAAGTTTAGGTATTGTGCTACCGAAAGTGTTGATCATTCAGTTCTTAACGCTTGTAACCTATATGATGGCCGCATCGCTTATTTTAACGGGTGGTCTGCAATTGATGCTAACCCGTTTTATTGCCGATTTATTTTTTACAAAAGATAATGGATTAGTGCTACCAAACCTACTTGGCGCACAACTAATTACTACAATTGGCGCCCTATTGGTCGGTCTTGCTGTTTGGCCATTTTTACCTTTACCCATTATGACTAAAGTGATTATTTTAGGTGCCTTTATTAGCTTATGTAATCAGTGGCTTGGCGCAATATTTTTATCAGGTATGAAAGAATACAGGCTTATTTTAGTCACGATGCTGAGCGGCTATGCTTTCATGGTATTACTGGCTTACTTGCTTAGGGACTGGCAGTTAGACGGGTTGTTTTTTGCCTTTTTTGCTGGTGAAGCCTTATTATTTTTCAGTTTTCTATTTATGATTATTCGCCGCTACCCAGGTGAAAAACTTATAAGCTTTGACTTTTTGAACAATAAAAAAGTGTATTACAGCCTATTTTTATGCGGCCTGTTTTATAACATCGCTGTATGGGCCGATAAAATCATTTTTTGGTATTCACCAAGTACATCAATCCAAATTATTGGAACCCTCAGAGCCAGCCCTATTTATGATTTACCTATATTTTTAGCCTACCTATCTATTATCCCAGGTATGGCCGTATTTTTAGTAAGGATGGAAACTGACTTTGTTGAAGAATATGACCGTTTTTACTCTGCAATTCGCGACGGCTCAACGTTACAAGAAATTTATCATTTGAAAGATAATATGATCCGCACTGCGCGCAGTGGTCTTTACGACATATTTAAAATTCAAGGAATTACTGTCGCTTGCTTATTATTATGGGGAGAACAAATACTAACTTTTATTGGTATTGATCCAAACTATAAAACCCTCTTATTTATTGATGTAGTTGGTGTAGGCGTACAAGTTATATTTTTATCTATTTTAAACATTTTATTTTATTTAGATAAACGTTCAACCGTGCTGTTTTTGGCTGGATTATTTTTAGTTATAAATGTAGTTTTAACCTTACTTTCAATTGCTTTAGGGCCACAGTTTTATGGTTATGGCTTTGCGTTAGCGACCATAATTAGCTCCGTTATTGGTTTATTTTGGTTGTCTAAACAATTTGAAGATTTAGAATACGAAACGTTCATGCTGCAATAGACTATTTAAAACGTAATTGAAAACACATTATTTTTCAAAAGGCATACGTGTAGAGATCTTTTTATGTTTAACGGAGAATTATATGGAAATAGACTATTTAAATTATTCACTCCAAGAGCTACGTGAAGCTTGGATGACAATTGATGATTACACATACCCAGAGCGCGCAATCAAGGTTTATCAACTTTTGAAAAGTGCTGAGGCTAAAGCGTCAGAAGATAGTTATTCCAATGCGTCTTCAACGTGGGTCGTGTCAGTATTACGTAATTTCAGTAGGCCTAGGCTATATGACCCAAGCTTTAGCGATATATTACTAGAAGAAAGTAGTGCAACGATGAAAGAGCAACGTGTTATAAAGCTCATCGCTGAAAGAAAAAGTATTGACCACTAGCAGGCGCTCAATACTTTTAAATAAAGTGAAACTCAACATTACTCATTAGTCTGTACTTGCATAACCCCTTTGCTATCAACAATAGTTAAACTAATGCAATTATTTACTCACCCAACGCGCTTTAAAACCACGCGTATCAACGTGTATAAATGCGCCTCTGTGCGACTTAGGCCCATAAATACCTAAACCACCTAGTAAACCTTTAAATGATTCACGTCTAGCTAACGACTCCACTATATCGGCCATCGCTTTAGCATCCCCTATTGAATGCTTACCGTCGTTATTTATATCATCCATACGGTAGTTGCCATCGTTATCTATAAAAATATCGGCTGCATCACCAAATACATGTCGACTAAGTTTTACATTGCCGATTGATTTGTTGTAGTACGGAGTTCTATAACCGCTCATAACCACCATATTACTAACCGGTATCCCTTCTAAAATCAGTTCTTTGCGTATTTTTTCTAGTTTAAGTAACAACTTATTTTGTAAAAATAAATACTTTGGGTGCTTACTTCGCTGCTTACTAACAAATTCTTTTAGTGAAAAGTGAGGTGATATTTTTACGTTTTCATTTTCAGGCGTTACCTTAACAAAGCCATCGGGCACTATGTAGTGTGAAACGTCTTTAATCTGTGAAGGTTTAGGATAGTGCCCAATGTGGTAATACTTGAGCTTTCCTCCTTCAACATTGTCTGCCGGTACTTTTACAAATACGTTGATTTTCATACGCTGTTTTTTATCGGGCGACTCAATAATTACCGTTGTTAAACCAGGCTCTTTGGGTGCTTGCCATTGCCAACGGTTGGTGTCTGTAAGCTTAGATTTCCCTTGGGTATTAATTAGCGTGTAGGCATTTTTTGATTGCGCAAAAAGCACTTCAAACTCAACTTGCTCTTGGGGCATTACAAATACTGAAAACACCGAATATGGCATAACTATATCGTTAATTTTTAGGCTAAATTTTGCATCTTCAAAGTTGACTTTGTTTTTTATATCAACTACCTGATGCGCAGGCTTTGTAGGCGCGGCAGCAAATACACTATTACTAAATATAATTGTGAATATGGCGATAGAAATATAATGAATAAATTGCATAAACCCTCTCATTATTTATTTTTTAACAAAGCAGCAATTACCGACTGCTTACTATTGTTTAAAAGTGCTTTTTTATCACGTTGATATATGTCATCTCTAAAGTTAACCAGTTTGTTTTCATCAACCCATGCAGTCCAATAGACTAAATGAATAGGAAGAGGCTCATCTAAATGAAACGTTTGAGTATTATTTTGGTCACGAGCGCTATCGATATGACTGAGTGTTTGCGCTTCTCCTTCGTGCTTAATAATCTCACGCGCTAACGAAAAAGGCTTTTCTATTCTTATACAGCCATGCGATAAGGCTCGGTTTGCTTGGCTAAAACGGTGCTTTGCTGGTGTATCGTGAACATAAATTGCTTCGGGATTGGGGAATAAATACTTAACCTCCCCTAGAGGGTTTTGGCTCCCTGCTCGTTTTACTAAAAAGTGATCAAATTGGTACGGCTTAATAGAATCCCAATCAATGTTGCTTGGATTAACAGTTTGTGAGTCTAGGTAGCTGTTTTTTCTAATTTCAATATTATTTTTTACAAGGTAGTCAGGATCCTCGGCTACCTTTGGAGCAATTTCTTTAGTGGCAATTGAGGTGGGTATACGCCATTCAGGATTAACTACAAACTTTTCTATTTCGTCGCTAAATGCAGGTGTTTCCCAACTTGGTTTACCTACAATTACGTTGTTTTTTAATTTTACATCGCCCGCTTTTACAAATCGTAAGCTGTATTCTGGAATATTTACATACACATATTGCTCATCACTTGCGCCTGCAAAGTTAGTTATTCTATAAAAGTTAAGTTTTAATTTATCGAGTTTTTGCTGTGCAGGCACATTAAGCGATGCAAAAGTACGCTTACCCACTCGGCCATCAACTTTTAAACCATGGCGACTTTGAAATTGCTTAACAGCTTGCTCTAAATCTTTATCAAACGTGCATATAGCTTCGTTGCACACATTAGTTTTTAAGTCACGCTCTTGATATAAACGCTGTGCAAGTAAGCTCACCTGATTATTATTACTGCCTAGTTCAAGCAATTCGTCGTTATATAAGTGTGTAAAACCACCTTTGTTAACTATTTCTTGATACCAATTAATTGCTTTTTCTGTACGTTCAATTAACTGCGCTGAATATTGGTCAAAGTAGTAGGTGTCATCAGCTTGCATGTACTTTTGTGAGTTGTAAGTAGTTAGTGAAGAGTTAGCGAGTACCACACTTTCAAGCTCATTAGCAGCGAGTGTTGGTGCTGAGCATAAGCCGCCCATGCCAATAAACAATGCTGTTTTTAAAGTAATACCCTTTGCTTTAGTAAGCGCTTGATTTGAAAATGACCCCTTCACTGTGTACCTCCTCGCTAAATATCGTTGATAAATGCTTATGTACTTATCACTAAGTAGTGCTTTGGAGGTGCAACGGTAATGCCAAATCAAAATATCAGGTTAAGAACCTGAAATTTAACAACTTTTCAAAATTTCGTATTTTAAACGTTAATAAATTAGATGAGTAAATATGTAATTAATATGCCCAAGTGTGTAAAGTTGCTATGGCAATTAATCGTTTAAGAAAGCTAAAAAACCACGTTCATAACGACTCAAGTACTTCGTTTTTCGTGGTAATGAAAGCGACTCTCTCCACGCAGTTTGAGTATCTTCATCTTCTTTGCACAGCGTAATTAAATCGGGATGCACATAAGATTTGCGTGCTATAGCTGGAGTATTACCAAGTTGCTCGGAGACACTATCAAGCATGCTTTTTAAAGTAAGCGCCCCTTTAGCTTTAGCTAATTGTTTGAATGCAATAACGCTTGCTCGCCAAGTTCTAAAGTGTTTTGCACTAAACTCCTCACCCATTATTTGTTGAATGTACTGATTTATTTCACTTGATGTAACATTTGTGCGCTCACCTTCGTTTATATACTGGAATAAATGCTGGCCGGGCAAATCTTGTAAGTCTTTTATGACATGGCTAAGCACCCTATCGGTTATGTTTACTTCACGCTCCTTGCCTGATTTAGCACGGTACTTTAGCTGGATATTTTTACCCGTGAGTTTTGCATGGCGTGTGCGTAGTGTTGTGGCGCCAAAACTTTTATTTTGCTTTACGTTACGTTCGTTACCTACCCGCAGCGCACCTAAATCCATAAGCCTTACCACTGCCGCTAAAGCACGTTCAATATTAAGCTCATCGCCTTGTAAGTCTGTTTCTAAACGCGCTCTTAACAAAGGGAGTTTATTACCAAATACTCCACATGCTTGGTATTTTTTTGCTTCTTGCTGTGCCCTAAATTCAGGATGGTAGCGGTATTGCTTTCGCCCCTTACTATCAAATCCTGTCGCTAAAATATGCCCGTTTTCTTCTGGGCAAAACCAGGCGTTTTTATAGGCAGGCGGAAATGCCAATCCATTCAAACGATCAATCACATTTTGCTCTTTTATTTGCTTACCGATTGGATCAAAGTAAAGCCAACCTTTATGTTTAAGTTTACGAGTGATCCCTGGTAAATTATCGTCTACATAAATTAGCTTCATTAACCCTCCAGTTATATTTAAGCATGCGTCGAAATATAAAATGTATCACTTTAAAATAACCTTAAACTGAACAAGATTATTGATATATAATAAAAAACCAACAACAATTATAAATACTTAATATATATTAATAATTCTATTTAGGTTTTCGTAAAGTAGGTCTAACTTACGCGCCAGCAACAAGTCTATTACGATTAAACTTGATGCACTCAGCGCTAAAAGTAACTACTTTAGATAGATTTATTATCCTAAGTTCAGATTAATTACACTTTGTCCCCTGCAATTGGGGTGCTGTTTAAATGGAGAATTCAATGGCTTTTGATTATGGATCGATTGATCTTGGACTAAAAAACCCCTTCAAACTGGAAGGTAAAGTAACAGCATTAAGAGGACTCATTGAGTCTATAGCTGGTATTAGTTTACTTGTTATTGCTGCGGGCTCTGTGAAAGAAGATACAACCGCAGGTTGGATTTTAATGGTGTTTGGCATGCTTATTTTAGCATTCGGCATTCGCTCACTATCGGCAGGTATTTATGCAACTCTTAAATACTTTGTAGGTAGAAACCACCCAACATCTTTAGCTTATAACTTTAGTAAATCGCAAACATCGACCGCCCAAGAAGAAAAAAAGGAAGTGGCCTATACAGCTAATTCTCTTGAAGAAATGCTGGTTGGTCGTAAAAACAGTACATTTAAAGAGCCTAATGGTTTTTTATCACGATTACTTCACAGCTTAATCCCTAAGTTATTGTTTCTACCATATCCTATTCGTAATGTTGCCCAGCGATTATTTGGCTCATGGGTAAGCACCTTTGTCGCCCTTATTGCTTATGGCCTTGTTGCATTTGTGTCTTTGTCGGGCTTTACCGGTGAAGCTGGGGAATTAGCATTTCCGGTTTATAGTGCAATATTAATGTTTTACGTGCTTTTTTCGTGGCGTTCTACAGGTAAACCTATCTCTCGAAATGCAGAAAAGAATATTGAATCACTTGGAACTGGTGCGCTTGCAAAAATTATTTCGTTATCTTTTATTTTACCCATCGCTATTGGTCTTTCTATGTCATGGTTGATGAAAGAGCAACGTATTAGTAAAGCGCAAATAGATAGCTGGCTTGAGCAACTGCCTAGTCTTCATGCTGGAATGTACTTAATTGCAATTATTATATTAGCGACTCTAAGCTGTGCGCTTGCTTTTATCATGATCAAAGCGCGTTTAAATTCAGTTACCCCTTCAGCTGAAGTATCTGAACTACGTGAAAACTGGCAAGAGTCTGTTCATCCAGACGAGATTTTCATAAACCTCGATAACCTAGTAATGGCTAATCGTCGCTATAAAGAAGTACCTAACAGAGTTTACAGAGAATTAGACCCTAAGCTTCAAGAACAAATAGAAGGTAAAGGCGGTTTTAAAGGTGAAATGATCCAAGAGATTCAGCCTAAACTGCACTCAAAGGACTTAGGTAAAAACTTTACACTCGCGAGATTACTTGCTTTGGTGAGCGGTAACTTACTTTATATTGTAGCGTTAGTATTTACTGTGTTTTTAGCGTATTCGTTTATTAATATTTACCATTACATTGATGCGGCAAATATTAATAGCTTTAAACAAGCATTTAATAACCAACATGTTATTCAATTTAGTGAACTATTAATGACAAGCTTTCACTTATTGCTAATAGGTATACTTATTAAAGCATTTGCACAATTGCTAACAAATACGGCTCATCTGTTTTTTGCTGAAATGCAATTTGAATCACTGCTTGTGTACTTTAAATGCGAAGGTACTTTTACTGAGTCTAAAATATCAACAGGTACTGGTATTCACGATAGCACCCGCTCAGAAAATACTTTAGTACGCAGTAGCATAACGCCTTGGATTATTGTTTCTCGTGTTATTTCTACTACGTTTGCTGCAACAGGTATGAAAAACCTTGAACATCCTCGCCACATTATGGAAATGCATAAAGACGAAGGACAATTACAAGCAATCAAAAAAGACGTTATTGCATTCTTAAAAGACCGCGAATCTATCGCCTCAATCACCAGCGAGCGCGATTTAGGTAATGCGTCACAAATACATCAACTAAACCAACAAACGCGCGCTATACCTACTCAGCAAGCGATAGCGAAAGATGATGAAGAAGCTGCCGGGTATTTAAGACAAGAAGAAAACTTATCTCCCGAGCCCAAAAGTTAATTAACCTGAAACCTAGATAATTTTTATTAATGCCACCTTGGTAACTTAGGTGGCATTTTTTTACCCTCTATTCAATACTTTTTAACTTTATTACCTCTTTTGCACTCAACAACATGATTAATATTGGATTAGTTCACAAAGCCCTTGCTTTATGTGCCAAAACACAAATAATGAAAGGATTAATTACAGGGTAAGAATGAGGACAATGAGCTATATACTAACCACCCAATGTGCTGATGATGTAGGCTTAATAGCTAAAATTACAGGGCTTTGCCATAAAAATAATTTAAACATTACGCGTAACAACGAATTTGTAGATAAAGACGCGCAGCGATTTTTTATGCGTACAGAGCTTACAGGCGAGCCACAAAGCGACTTTTTAGATCAACTACGCGCATTGTTGCCAGATGGGGCTAAACTTGCGCTACATTGCGGCGCAAAAACTAAAGTAGTTTTATTGGCAACTAAAGAAGCTCATTGTTTAGGTGGTATGCTGTTAAAGCAATTTGAACAAACTCTTAATATTGAAGTACTCGCTGTAATTGCTAACTATGCTGATTTAGAGCCGCTAGCTAAAGGGTTTGGTGTGCCATTTCATGTTGTATCGCACGAAGGGTTAACCCGTAGCGAACATGACGAAAAAGTAGGCGATCTAATTGCCAGCTACAACCCTAACATTATTGGCCTTGCCAAATACATGCGTATTTTAAGTCCTGAATTTGTGGGTCGATTTGAAGGTAAAATAATTAATATTCATCACTCATTTTTGCCTGCATTTATAGGGGCTAAACCTTATCATCAAGCATTTGAGCGCGGCGTAAAAATTATTGGTGCTACCGCTCACTTTGTTAATAATGAGCTTGATGAAGGTCCTATTATTTTGCAAGATGTAACCAGCGTTACACATGCGAATACCGCTGAAATGATGGCTAAAATGGGCAAAGATGTTGAAAAGACTGTGTTTTGTAAAGCACTTCAACTTGCCTCAGAGCATAAGCTATTTATTAATGGTAATAAAACCGTGGTGTTTTCTTAGCGTTATTCCAACCGCTTAATTATTCTACATATAAAAAATGCCAGCATTGTTGCTGGCATTTTTTTGCTCATAAATAAGCTAATAACTTTTTAAATCTAAATTATGCCTGCTCTATTGGTTCGAGCTTTAATTTAGCGGCAATTAAAACGGCTTGGGTACGATTGTACACACCGAGTTTTCTAAATATGGCTGTAATGTGTGCTTTTACTGTCGCTTCTGAGATGTGTAGTTCATAAGCAATTTGCTTATTAAGTAAACCTTCGTGCAGATATTGCAGCACTCGGTATTGTTGAGGCGTTAATGAGGCAACTTGCGCTGCTATTTCTCTATCTTCACCTTCAATTTCAGCTACTTTGTTTTTTAACTCTTTTGGTAGCCATGTATCGCCTTCAAGTATTTGGTTAATTGCACTGGCAATATCATCAGACGATGACGATTTAGGAATAAAACCCATAGCGCCGTAACCCATTACTTTTGAAACGATATTCACGTCTTCACTACCCGAAACAACGGCTATAGGTAAGCTTGGGTATTCTTCTCGAATACGAATAAGGCCATATAAATCACCATTACCTGGCATGTGAAGGTCTAGCAGTAATATATCAAGATCCTCTTGCTCGCTTAACACTTGCAATGTGCTGTCAAAATCGGATGATTCAAAAACGGCTAAACCTACAAATTTTGCGCTCAGTGCGCCTTTTAGTGCTTCACGAAATAACGGATGGTCGTCCGCTATTAAAAACTGACTCATGGTTCACTCCTAATAAATTCGGCTGCCAGTTAGGTTTAAAACCCTTACTGACAGCCGATATACTACGTTTAGAATCAACTTGTAATCAAGTTTTTAACGCACATTTAACGATTTAATCTGTTCTCGATTAGTTCATCGACAACTGAAGGATCCGCAAGCGTTGACGTATCACCGAGTTGTTGGTGCTCATTTGCAGCGATTTTACGTAAAATACGACGCATAATCTTGCCTGAGCGTGTTTTTGGCAAACCCGGTGACCATTGAATCATATCTGGAGATGCTATTGGGCTTAGCTCTTTACGAACCCAGTTACGTACCTCTTTGGTTAACTCATCGCTTACCGTTACACCTTCGTTAGGCGTAATATATACATAAATACCTTGGCCTTTAATATCATGCGGGTAACCCACTACAGCTGCTTCAGCTACAGCTTCATGCGATACAAGTGCACTTTCAATTTCGGCAGTCCCTAAGCGATGACCCGATACGTTTAACACATCGTCCACACGACCTGTGATCCAGTAATAACCATCCTCATCACGACGACAACCATCGCCTGTAAAGTACACTCCTGGGTAGGCGCTAAAATAAGTTTGTTCAAAACGTTCATGGTCGCCATAAACAGTTCGCGCTTGCGATGGCCAGCTATCTAAAATAACTAAATTACCATCTACAGCACCTTCGAGTGTACTACCTTCGGCATCAAATAATGCAGGCGCAATACCAAAAAATGGATGTGTTGCAGAACCTGGTTTTGTATCAGTAGCGCCTGGAAGTGGTGTGATCATTATGCCACCGGTTTCTGTTTGCCACCATGTATCAACAATCGGGCAATTAGATTTACCAATACTCTCGTAATACCATGTCCACGCTTCTGGATTAATTGGCTCACCTACTGAACCTAAAATACGTAAACTATCGCGATTTGACGAAGCTGTTGGCTCATCACCTTTGGCCATTAGCGCTCTAATTGCTGTAGGAGCGGTATATAAAATAGTCACACCGTGTTTATCAACTACTTCGCCCATACGCCCAGCTGTTGGATAGGTAGGTACACCTTCAAATACAACTTGAGTACAACCGTTTACTAATGGCCCGTACGCTATGTAACTGTGGCCTGTGATCCAACCTACATCGGCACTACACCAATACACATCGTCTTCTTTTAAATCAAATACGTATTCATGTGTCATTGATGAGTAAACTAAGTAACCACCGGTGGTATGCACAACACCTTTAGGCTGACCAGTAGAACCTGATGTATACAATATAAACAAAGGATCTTCAGCATTCATTGGTTCTGGCTCACACTGTGCTGGTAAGTCAGCAACTAGCTCGTGCCACCATATATCGTGCTTATTCCAATCAACTTCACCACCGGTTAATTGGTGCACAATAACGTGTTCAATTGTGGTTACAGAGTCTTGCGCTACCGCTTCATCAACGTTTGCTTTTAATGGTACGCAATTACCTGCACGTCGACCTTCATCAGAAGTAATAACGACTTTAGCGCCCGAATCCCTAATACGGTCGGCAATCGCTGATGGTGAAAAGCCACCAAATACAACAGAGTGAATAGCACCAATTCGTGCACAAGCTTGCATTGCGTAAATGGCCTGAGGCGTCATTGGCATATAAATAGCTACACGGTCACCTTTTTGAACACCTAACTTTTTTAAGCCATTGGCAAATTTAGCCACTTCATCATGAAGTTTTTGATAAGTAATGTGCTCACTTTGAGAAGGATCATCACCTTCCCAAATAAGCGCAATTTTGTCTGCTTTCGTTTTTAAGTGGCGGTCAATACAGTTATAAGAAGCGTTAAGATAGCCATCTTCATACCATTTAATGCTGATATGGCCTTTATCAAATGAGGTGTTTTTAACTTTAGTGTAAGGAGTAGACCAATCGAGGCGTTTGCCGTGCTCATCCCAAAAACTTTCTGGATCGTCAATAGATTGCTTATAAAGCGTACTATATTTATTTTTATCAATGAGTGTTGCGTCTTTAATGTGCGCAGGAACTGGATAGATACTTTGTGACATCTTAGTCTCCATTAAAATTACTTGCCTTGGGCTCTTATCAAGGATTACTCAGCAGTGCTTTATTAAGTATTAGACCTTAGTTGTACACACCTTTAAATTCTTCAGTTGTAGTTTATAATTGGCTTGGTTTAATTATTTTACATAAATAATACAAGATGTTAAATGTAAGTAAATACAAACTACTCATACCTTAAACCTTAGTCTTATAGACCAATAGGTAATTGAGTATATCTCGTACATATTTAACAGTGTTGCCGTACAATAATAAAACAATTTTGCTAAAACTTAACTAATCTATTATTTAACAAATAAAAATAGAATGTGTATTAGTAATGACAAGTCACGCAAAAAAGCACTTTTTATTCGTAAGTAATACCTTTAGCAAGTAATACAAAATAAATGAATAAAAAGTAATAAACAAGTAGCCTATAAAGGACACCAAAATGAAATTTACTCCATTAAAAACACTCGCAGCAAGTGCTGTTCTTTGCTCGCTTTCAAGCGCAACATACGCAGCAACTGTTGCAAAGGTTGGTGATACCGAATTTACTTACGGCGGATACATTAAACTTGACTCTATGTGGAGTGATTATTCAGCCGGTGCACCAGCAGGCACAAGTGTTGGTCGTGATTTTTACGTACCAAGTACACTTACAGTTGGCGATGATAATAGCTCTGATGCAGTTTTTGATATGCACGCACGTCAATCTCGTTTTAATTTTGGTACAGCCACGTTATTAGATAACGGTAAAACGGTAAAAACTAAAATTGAAATTGACTTTTTAGCGTCTGCAGCCGGTGGAAACGAGCGCGTTTCAAATTCATACGCACCACGCATTAGACATGCATTCATCACTTATGACGGTTGGTTATTTGGTCAAACTTGGTCAAACTTTCAAAACGTAGGTGCTCTTGCAGAAACACTCGACTTTGTAGGCCCAGCTGAAGGCACTGTGTTTGTTCGTCAATCTCAAATTAAATACACAACTGGCGCATGGTCTTTTTCATTAGAAAATCCAGAAAGTACAATTACGACAGCGGGCGGCACACGTGTTGCCACTGATGATGCATCACTACCTGATTTTACAGCACGTTATACGCACAAAGCTGATTGGGGTAACATCGTTGTTGCAGCACTAGCACGTCAACTTACTTATAAAGCCGGTGAAATTGACGCTGATGAAACATCATTTGGCATTAGCGCATCAGGTATGGTTAAGTTAGGTGAAGACAACCTTAAATTTATGCTTACCCAAGGGCAAGGTTTAGGCCGTTATGTAGGCTTAAACGTAGCACATGGCGCTGTTCTTGATGGTGATGATCTTGATGCTATTGATTCTACATCAGGTTTTGTAGCTTACCAGCATAAATGGAACAGTCAGTGGCGTTCAACGTTCTTATACTCTTTCTTCTCTGCTGATAACAATACCGATTTACTCGCTATCTCTGGTGATCCTACAGAATCAAGCCAAAGCTACAGCGCAAATATCTTATACTCACCCGTTAAACGCTTAACATTTGGCGCTGAACTAAAGCATGCTGAGCGAGAAACTGAAAGCGGCGTTGATGGTGATTTAGACCGTTTACAATTTTCTGTTAAATACTCTTTTTAATAGCTAAAAATCTAATTACTTCCTTGAAGCGGCCTTGGCCGCTTTTTTTATAGCTCTATTTAAATTTTGCTATTTGCTTAATAAAGATCTTAATTTTACACCTATAAATTTATTGTAAGTCGCTAAAATCCCATAAAACAGCATGATTATGAGTAATAGCGGTAAAGCAAAATTGCAAATAAATACAATTTAAATTGAGTTATACACTTCATTCAAGTCCATTGAAAAATCTTACCGTTACCTAAAATTTTATACTTATTTAATCTAAGTCTCTAATCTTGTCTAATTGTCTATTTACAGAAAAATTAATAGCGATTAAAAATAGTAATGCATCGCCAACACCATAAAAAATTCAAATAAAGCCCAGCAACCCATAGCCCACTTTATAAACAATATCGAATAATACTATTAACAGATTATTCTATCCCCATTAGTTAGATGTAAACACGCTTGTAAATGATAATAGTTTTTGTTTGAGTTTGTTAATTCTAAATAGTAGAATATGGCTATTATTTAAATAAACTCAAATAATATTAAATATTAATTAAGGGAAAACATGAAACTCAATCGCACTTTTGCACTTTCTTCTTTAGTTTTAGCCATGGGTTTTTCAGCTCAAGCGCAAGAAACATCAACTAAGAATACAGTTGAAAATAATAATGAAAAAATGGAAGAAATATTAATAGTAGGTGTACGCCAAGATCGCGTTAGCAAAGGTGCTACCGGTTTAACGATGGAGCTTAACGAAACACCACAATCGATTAGTGTAATTGGCGCAGAGCAACTTCAAAACTTTGCAGCAAATAGTATTAATGATGCATTGAAAATGGCCACGGGTATTACTGTTGAACAAGGTGAAACTAACCGCACACGCTATACTTCTCGCGGTTTTGATATTAAAAGTACTCAAGTTGATGGTGTTGGTCTACCTAATAATTGGGGTCTTGTTACTGGTGCTATGGAAAGCTATGGTTATGAAAAAATAGAAGTTATTCGTGGTGCTAATGGGCAATTAACAGGTGTAGGTAATGCTGCGGGCACTATTAACTATGTTCGAAAGCGCCCAACAAATGAAAATGAAGGTGAAGTAGGTATCTCTGTAGGTACTTATGGTTTAAAGCGCTTACAAGCTGATTATTCATTTTTGTTAACAGATTCTGGTAGCTGGGCTGCACGTGCTATTGGTGCTGTAGAAGGATCAGATTCATACCTTGATGGTTTAGAAAACGATCGCACTTACTTCTCTGCAGTAATTGATGGGCAACTTACTGGTAATTCGACACTTTCATTTGGTGCTTCACATCAAGATGCAAATACAGATGGAACAATGTGGGGAGGATTACCGCTTTCATATGCCGATGGTACACAAGCAGAGTGGGACGTAAGTGCGAGCCCAACTCAAGAATGGACTAAATGGGACACTCTTAATACCACTGCTTTTATTGAATATACTTATGTATTTGATAATAACTGGGAAATTAAAACAACTTATAATTACCAAGACTCAGAAGATCAAAGTAAATTACTTTATCTTTATGACCATTATGGAATGTTTGATAGTGAAACTAATTTAGGTTTAGTTAGCCTTCCAGGACGATATGATACAGAATTCTCTGCTGATTTATTTGATATAACAGCTAAGGGTGAGTACAGCTTGTTTGGTCAAGAACATGAGTTAATGCTTGGTGGAAGTATTTCGCAAAGTACATCTTACTCTTTTACCAACTCTTACGATGCAGTAACAACTGAAGCTTATGGCTTGGCGCCTGCTTTTCCATACGCATTAGATGCGATAGCTGAACCTATTTGGGGTGAACAAACCAAGTATGCTGATATTGATGTTACTTTGAAGCGTTTTTTTGGTTCTACTAAATTAAACCTAACAAGTGACTTATTTGTTATTGCAGGCTTTAACGCTATCGATTATGAGCGTACAGGCTTTAGCCAAGGCGTTGATATAAATAATGATGAAAGTGAGATAAGCCCTTACCTTGCAACAACGTATGCAATTAATGATGATGTTAATGTATATGTGAGCTATTCCGATATTTATCAGCCACAAGAGCAGTATGATTACGATGGTAACTTTTTAGATCCAAGCAAAGGTGTTAATTACGAAGTTGGAGTAAAAACTCAATGGTTTGATGATCAACTACTTGCAACCTTTGCAGTATTTAGTGCCAAACAAGATAATATTGCAACTTATGCAGGGCTAAACGCATCTGGATTTACTTACTATAAAGGAGCTGATCAAGATACCCAAGGCTTTGAATTAGAATTAACCGGACATATAACTGATGATCTAAATGCTGTATTTGCATATACATACTTAGATATCAATGATGACGCAGGCGATAGTTCTCACGAATGGGAGCCTGAAAATGTTGTTAATTTTTCATTGGATTATACGCTGCCTCAACTACCTGAGTTTCAGTTTGGCTTAGCCGGAAAATGGCAATCAAAAACAGCAAATATAGCCAGTAATGTTAAGCAGGATTCTTATTTACTTATGAACGCATTTGCTCGATGGGATGCGAGCGAAGACTTATCAATTCAAGCTAACATTGATAACATCACAGATGAAAAACATATTACTAGCTTAGCCAATGTTGGTTTTTATGGCTCCCCTATTAGCGGAAAAGTTAGCTTAACTTATCGCTTCTAAAGTTCTATTTTAATTAAGGCCCATTCTTTAACTATTAGGGCGTGTTTATCTTTGGTGGTTGAATTTGCAGCAGCATATTTGGTTTTTAGGCAAGGCAGAGCCTATATAGTGTGGTTATTCCCCATAAATAGGCGATAACGCAGCATAAATACCAAATATGCGCTACCCTTTGGGTTCTTTCTAGGGACGATTAACTCTTTGTTGCTCGATTTTTACTTAGTCCACTAGGTTACAAATCTCACGCCGCGATTTAACCGCCCCTAGATTGAACAAATTTCAACACGCCCTAAAGAATGCTTTTACCTGATTAAAACGTATAGCGTATGATCGCTCTGCTCTTCATTTAGTATAGTAATTACTAATGCAGTGCCTACTCATGCGCGATTTAACCGTAGATTTTTATAGGTTAAATTAAAAACGACACATTTTTATGTGTCGTTTTTATCTTATCTACTTTAAGTTTTTAACAATAAAAAGCGCCAACCATTACTGATTAGCGCTTTTTTAAAGCTCGGGTCAAATCAAGCTAAGAAACTCATTTTGATATAGCTTAAAGGTCTGCGTCATCGCCTAACTTATCTTCACCATCTTCTGGTTCAATAGTTGCTTTTAGTAAAAGCATTTCGCGTAACTTACCTTCAATCTCATCTGCAATTTCTGGATTTTCTTTCAAAAATTTAATTGAGTTAGATTTACCTTGGCCTACTTTGTTGCCACAGTAACTATACCAAGCACCTGCTTTTTCAACAATTTTGTGCTTAACACCTAAGTCAATTAACTCGCCTTGCTTAGAAATACCTTCACCGTACATGATGATAAATTCAGCTTGTTTAAATGGCGGCGCTACTTTGTTTTTAACAATTTTAACGCGGGTTTCGTTACCAACAACTTCATCACCTTCTTTCACAGAACCAATACGACGAATATCAATACGTACCGATGCGTAAAACTTAAGTGCATTACCACCCGTTGTTGTTTCTGGGTTACCAAACATAACACCAATTTTCATACGGATTTGGTTAATGAAAATACATAACGTGTTAGAGCGTTTAATATTACCAGTAAGCTTACGTAATGCTTGTGACATTAAACGTGCTTGTAGGCCCATGTGCGAGTCGCCCATGTCGCCTTCAATCTCAGCTTTTGGTGTAAGTGCAGCAACCGAATCAATAATAACAACGTCTACCGCGCTTGAACGTACTAACATGTCACAAATCTCTAGCGCTTGTTCACCTGTATCTGGTTGAGAAACTAAAAGTTCATCAATGTTAACACCTAGTTTTTGTGCGTATACTGGATCTAGAGCATGCTCAGCATCAACAAAGGCACATGTTTTGCCTTCTTTTTGAGCTTGTGCGATAACTTGTAAAGTAAGCGTTGTTTTACCAGATGACTCAGGGCCGTACACTTCAACAATACGTCCCATAGGTAAACCACCTATACCTAAGGCAATATCAATACCTAATGAGCCTGTAGATACAGATTCAATGTTTAACGCTTTGTTATCACCCAATTTCATAATTGAGCCTTTACCAAATTGACGTTCAATTTGTGATAGTGCTGCGTCTAACGCTTTTTGTTTGTTATCGTTCATTTTGTTCTCCAAATCCAGCTAATGGAACCAAGTATACTGTATGAAATCACAGTATCAAGCTAATTTTTTTATTTTATCTCATCTATTACATTTTTTAATGCAAATACAATAGCTTGTAACCTAACCTGAGCTCTATCACCAATAAATACTTGTTTAAATGTAAGCAACTTATCATTAATTTGTATGCCAAACCACACAAGTCCAACAGGTTTACCTTCAGTTGCACCACCAGGCCCGGCAATGCCCGATACACCTATCGCAATATTAGCGTTTGTTGCTTTAATAGCACCTACTGCCATTTCTCGCACTGTTTGTTCGCTTACAGCACCATACTTTGCTAATGTACTTGCACTTACATTGAGCAAATCTTGCTTTGCTTGATTGCTATAAGTGACAAATGCACGGTCAATATAAGCCGAGCTCCCAGGGGTGTCGGTAAGCGCATAACTCACTCCGCCACCAGTACATGACTCAGCAGTAGTGATCCATAAGCATTTATCCGTTAAAATAGCGCCTAATTGCGCAGCAAGTGTTTTAATCTCTTGATGTAATTCCATATTCAGCCTTTGGGTAAATACATGTCGTTTGATCTTTATGCACCACACACTATAAAACAACAAACCCCTATGATGCAGCAGTATCTAAAAATAAAATCAGAGCATCGCGATATTTTATTGTTTTATCGCATGGGCGATTTTTACGAACTCTTTTTTGACGACGCAAAACGCGCCGCTCAATTACTTGATATTTCGCAAACTCATCGCGGCAAAGCCGGTGGCGACCCAATTCCTATGGCTGGCGTGCCTTATCATGCGGTTGAAAACTACTTAGCACGCCTAGTCCAAATGGGCGAATCAGTCGCTATTTGCGAACAAGTTGGCGACCCTGCAACCAGTAAAGGTCCCGTTGATCGTAAAGTTGTACGCATAGTTACACCCGGTACAATTTCTGACGAAGCGCTTTTACAAGAACGACAAGACAACCTTCTTACCAGCGTTTGGCAAAGTAAAAAAGGATTATACGGTATTGCCTACCTTGATATTAATTCAGGTCGTTTCAACATAGTTGAAGTAAACACCGACGAAGCCTTTAGCTCAACTATTCAGCGCCTATCACCAGCAGAACTTCTGTATAGCGAAAGCTTTGAAAACTTTCATTTAATTGAGCATATAAAAGGCGCTCGTCGTCGCCCAGAATGGGAATTCGACTTAGATACGGCCCAACACTTATTATGCGATCAGTTTGGTACTAAAGATTTAGTCGGCTTTGGTGTTGATAAAGCCCACAGCGCACTTGTTGCTGCAGGTTGCCTAATGCAATACGTAAAAGATACACAACGTATTGCATTGCCGCATATTCGTGCAATTACGCTTGAGCACAACGAGCACGCAGTTATTTTAGATGCTGCAACACGTAAAAATTTAGAGCTTACCGTTAATCTATCGGGCGGGTTTGAAAATACACTTGCTCAAGTACTTGATAAAACAGCAACGCCAATGGGTTCTCGCTTACTAAAGCGCCGTATTCATACGCCTATTCGTAATAAAGATGAGCTAAATTCACGTTTAAATGCAATTAGTGCTATTTTAGATGTACAACTTTGCGGTGAATTACACGAATCATTAAAAGAGATTGGTGATGTAGAGCGTGTTATTGCCCGCCTAGCTTTATGTACTGCTCGCCCACGCGATTTAACGCGTCTGCGCAGTGCACTACAAGCACTTGCACCACTGCATACTTTGTTAGGTGATACTAACGATCCTCGTATAACAGATATTATCAAGCACTCGCCTGAACTCCCTGATTTACAAGCATTGTTAGAACAAGCTGTAATAGAAAACCCACCAGTACTTATTCGTGATGGTGGCGTTATTGCCCCGGGTTACAACAGTGAACTTGATGAATGGCGTAACTTAAGTAAAGGTGCAACCGATGTTCTTGATCAACTAGAACTGCGAGAACGCGAACGTACGGGTATTAGTACGCTTAAAATTGGTTATAACCGCGTACATGGCTTTTTTATTGAAGTAAGCCGCGCTAACGCGCACTTAGTACCAGCCGACTACATTCGTCGTCAAACGCTTAAAAACAACGAACGCTACATTATTCCAGAGCTTAAAGAGCACGAAGATAAAGTGCTTGGTAGCCAATCAAAAGCCTTAGCGCTTGAAAAGCAGCTATACGAGGAGTTGTTTAGATTTATTGCTCCACATATTAAACAGTTGCAAATGATGGCAGCAGCACTGGCTGATCTAGACGTATTAAATAATCTGGCCGAACGTGCATTTGCACTCAATTATGCAAAACCAGAACTGTGCGATAACGACAACATTAGCATTAAGCAAGGTCGTCACCCTGTTGTTGAACAAGTAATGAAAGAACCGTTTATTGCTAATCCTGTTGAATTAAACAGCCAACGTAAAATGTTAATTATTACCGGTCCAAACATGGGCGGTAAATCAACCTATATGCGCCAAACAGCACTTATTGTGCTAATGGCCCACATTGGCAGCTACGTACCCGCAGATAGCGCTAAAATTGGTAATATTGATCGCATATTTACACGTATTGGTGCAAGCGATGATTTAGCCTCAGGTCGCTCAACCTTTATGGTAGAAATGACCGAAACAGCAACCATTTTAAATAATGCCACGGCGCAGTCTTTGGTATTAATGGATGAAATTGGTCGCGGTACAAGCACTTACGATGGGCTGTCGCTTGCGTATGCAACAGCGAATCATTTAGCGTCAAAAATATCAGCTAAAACCTTATTTGCTACACACTACTTTGAGTTAACAGAACTTGCTGAACAAACAACAGGTCTGGTAAACGTGCACCTTGATGCAATAGAGCACAACGATACAATCGCCTTTATGCATACAGTACTTGATGGCGCAGCAAGTAAGAGCTTTGGCTTACAGGTAGCTGCTCTTGCGGGTGTGCCAAAAGCTGTGATTGCACAAGCAAAGCAAAAACTTAAGTTACTTGAAAATCATCAAAGCGTTACTGCACCAAATACAGAACAACAAGCCTTTACTTTTAATAACGAAATTGCACAAAGTACACCTTCAGAAGTTGAAGAGCAGTTAAGCGCAATCGACCCTGATAACTTATCGCCACGCCAAGCACACGATTTGTTATATAAACTAAAAGCATTGTTGTAATTTATGTCATCTAATTTACAAGCATAAAAAAAGCCGAAGAATAAATTCTTCGGCTTTTTAACACACATAGTCTTTTAAATTATTTAACTAGCTACGAAAACTGATTAAATAAGCTGTCTGTACTTAAACCTTCTTGTTGCAAAATATCTTTTAAACGACGTAATGCTTCTACCTGAATTTGTCTTACACGTTCACGTGTTAAGCCTATTTCTCGGCCTACATCTTCAAGTGTAGATGGCTCATAGCCAAGTAATCCAAATCGACGTGCTAACACTTCGCGTTGTTTAGGATTTAACTCACCTAACCAATCTACAATGTGTTTATTTATATCATTCGTTTGTACTTGGCCTTCAGGGCCTGCACTTTTTTCATCAGGAATAATATCTAATAACACACTGTCATTTTCGCCGCCGATTGGCATATCAACAGAGGCTATTTTTTCGTTAAGACGTAGCATTTTTGTTACATCTTCAACGGGTCTATCTAAGCTCTCTGCAATTTCTTCAGCAGTGGGTTCATGGTCCAACTTTTGAGTTAATTCACGAGCGGTACGTAAATAAACATTAAGCTCTTTAACCACATGAATAGGCAAACGTATCGTACGTGTTTGATTCATAATGGCACGTTCAATTGTTTGGCGTATCCACCATGTCGCGTAAGTTGAGAATCTAAAGCCACGTTCAGGATCAAATTTTTCAACAGCGCGGATTAAACCTAAATTACCCTCTTCAATTAAATCAAGTAAAGCAAGTCCACGGTTATTATATCGGCGAGCTATTTTAACAACCAAGCGTAAATTGCTTTCAATCATGCGTTTACGAGAGGCGTCACAACCTTTAAGTGATTTTCGTGCAAAAAAGACTTCTTCTTCTGCACTCAGTAATGGAGAGAAACCTATTTCACCAAGATAAAGCTGAGTGGCGTCAAGGTTTTTTGTTACTTCTTCTTTGGCAAATATATCTTCGTCATCTACTTTTTCAAGTAACGATGTGTTTTCTTCAACGGTGGTATCATCGAACTTGTCATCATTCGTGATGTTTTTGTCAAATTTTGCTGCGTTAGCCATAAGCCTTCTCCCGAGCAATTATCAATACCTTAAAATTAGGGTAGGTATTTAGCAGGATTGACAGCTTGCCCTCGGTAGCGAATTTCAAAACGAAGTGCCGTAACCGAAGATTCTGAATTACCAATTTCTGCTATTTTTTGTCCAGCCTTAATTTTCTGCTTTTCTTTAACAAGTAATTTCGAGTTATGTGCATAAGCACTTAGGTAATCATCATTATGTTTCAATATGATTAAACTACCATAACCTCGAAGTGCGTTACCCGCGTACACCACCGTTCCTTGTGCCGCGGCTAATACTGAAGCCCCTTTTTTATTAGTAATCTGTAAGCCTTTGTATCCGTTTTCCTTATTAGAAAAGCGTTTAGTAATTTTACCTTTTGCTGGCCAAAACCACTTCACCTTACTACTCGACAAATACTTTTTGTTACTAACTTTGTTACTGGCTTGTTTTTGAACATACTCTCGTTGTTTTGGCTGATCAAGCTCTTTCTTTAATTTTTTGTTATTTTTTTGTGTGCTTTTTCTAGACTTTTTACTCGAATTCGTATATTTTTTCGACTTTTTATTTTCTGACTGCAATGGTGTTAAAGAGATATCTTGCCCAGGATATATTACATAAGGTGATGAAATAGAATTGTTTTTTGCTAATTTACGAAAATCTTGACCTGCACTAAAAGCAATTGAATATAAAGTATCTCCTTTTTGAACTTTATACTTATCACCACTAATGTTAATTTTATGATCTAAATAGTTAACATTATTATTTAGACTGCTGACTGGTGCTGGAACATGACGAGACGAGCAGCCAAAAAGCAAAATACTAATAAATAAAGCAACATAACGCATAAATTGTTTATTCATTGTATTTAGCTCCTTATGTAAAAAAGTTATTTTATAAAGCTTAACGCAACAAAAAGTACGCGACAGCAATTAATACGACTAATCCCCAACCAAGTATTTCAATATATTGACGTAATTTTTGCTCCATCTTAGCTCCGCCCCACTTCATTAAAGCTGAAACTAAAAAGAATCGCGCACCGCGACCGATGGCAGATGCAATTAAAAAAGGCAAAAAGGCCATTTGTAAAACACCCGCGCCAATCGTAAATACTTTATAAGGTATAGGTGAAAAACCAGCTAAAAAAACAACCCAAACACCGTAATCTTTAAACCAGTTTAATGCGACATCAAACTTTTCTTGCCAGTGCATTTGTGCAATTAATGGCTCAACAACGGGTTCAAATAACCAAAAGCCGAGTAAATACCCAATTATTCCGCCAACAACCGATGCGATTGTGGCAAAACTTGCAAAGCGCCATGCTTTTTTAGGTTGAGCAAGCGACATAGGCGCAAGCATAACATCAGGTGGGATTGGGAAAAAAACAGACTCAGCAAAGCTCATTGCAGCCAAATAACGCTCGGCATGGCGATGCTTGGCCCATACAAGGGCCATATCATATAACTTAGTAAACAACTTCAAAATGAATTCCTATTCAATATCGCCAGGTACCAGTGGTACAAACCTAACTGGTGCAATAACATGTTCTGTGTAATCGTCGCCGTTGCGAATAATCATTATTAATTTTTGATCACTTTCACCAATTGGGGCTAATAACACGCCACCATCAGCCAATTGAGCAAGTAAATCTTTTGGCACTTTAGAGGCCGCAGCCGTCACTATAATACCGTCAAACGGCGCTTGTGACTGCCAACCTTGCCAGCCATCACCATGCTTCATCGACACATTATATAAATCGAGTTGATGTAACCGGCGTTTGGCTTGCCATTGCAAGGCTTTGATACGCTCAACTGAATAAATTTTAGTGAACGTTTTAGCTAAAATTGCAGTTTGGTAACCAGACCCAGTACCAATTTCCAGTACTTTATTGCGAACACCCGCAAGGCGAAGTAGCTCAGTCATACGGGCAACAATATAAGGTTGCGATATAGTTTGCCCCTGCCCGATGGGTAACGCTGTATTCTCATACGCTTTATGTTGCAACACGTCATCAATAAAAACATGGCGCGGAATATTCGCAATAGCACTAAGCACTTGGGTATCTTCTACGCCTTCGCGCTGTAGTAAATCAGATAACGCTTTGGCGCTGCGCGTATAATTAGCGAGCACGGTTTATCTCCAAATCGGCAAGCCAGTCTCCTACCGCTTCTAAGCTATCTTTAGCGGTCATATCAACACTTAATGGCGTAACTGAGGCATAGCCATTATTGATTGCGTAAAAGTCGGTGCCTTCACCTGCATCACTTTCGGTGCCAAGCGATCCATACCAATAAATATCACGACCCCAGGGATCCGTTTGTTTGGTCATGGTTTCGGCTTTATGACGAGCGCCTAAACGTGTTACTTGCACCCCTTTTAATTCACTTAGTGGAATATCTGGCACATTAATATTTATTATTTGATCTTTTGGAAGCGGATGCGAAGCCAAGCCCTTAATAATATTGACGGTAACAGCAGCGGCTGTTTCAAAATGCTCGCCTTTATGTGAGCAAAGCGATACCGCAATTGCAGGTAAGCCCAAATGACGTCCTTCAGTCGCGGCAGCCACTGTGCCAGAATACAGCGTGTCGTCACCTAAGTTGGCACCATGATTAATACCAGCAACAACTAGATCTGGTTTTTCATCAACCAACTGATTTACACCTAAATGTACACAATCTGTAGGTGTGCCATTAACCGACATAAAACCATTTTCGAGTGTCGTCGCTCGTAGCGGGTTCATTAATGTTAAAGAATTACTCGCGCCACTACAGTTGCGATCAGGTGCAACAAGGGTTACCTCTGCAATTTGTATAAGCGCCTGATATAAAACCGCAATGCCTTTGGCATTTACGCCATCATCGTTACTTAACAGTATCTTCATTTATGCCATTATCCTTTTCTTTGCGCTCTCGTGGGCTTGCATCTGTATAATCCACCAGCTCGCGTAATAATGCGGTTGCAAAACACCCTTTTGGCAAACCAAAACTCAGTTTTAAACTCGTTTCATCTATGGTCTCAACCGTTAAGTTTTGCGGAATTAAACGCAGCATTCTGCGCTCATTTTTAAGGCCGAGTTCACCCAAGCCATCGCACCATGCTTGGTAGGGTGCAAGCCATACTTTTTCTTGCTCGGTTAAGCCTTTTTCACTTTTACCCACCATAGGTGCCGACATCATAATATCGCCAGTGGCTAATCGCTCAATGTTTTCATCGTTAATCGCATCTTCAAAAAATGCATTACTGCCGCTGAGCATAAATACTTCACGGTGCATTGTTTTAGCTAAACCATGCTCTTTTACACGCAGGCTCACTAACTGATTAAATACATGCGATCGTGCTGCTGAAATAATAATACCGCGCAACTTTTTATCGCGAATACGCTCACCGGCAAACATTTTTTCAGCCATAACTAAGTTATGACCACCATGACCAAAGCGCTGCTCGCCAAAGTAATTAGGCACGCCTGCGCGTACTGCGTTAATACGGCATAGAATATCAAGAGGCTTGGTTACATTACGAAGCGTAATAGTAAATTTATTACCTTTGTGGCAGCCCGTACGTAACTTACGGTCGTGGCGCTGTTGCGAAACAATAAAAATACTCTCGCTATTCAAGTCGCTAAAATCGATAGGCTTTTTAATCGGTACTTTTACACTAAACCACTGCGAGCACACACCGTGGCGATCTTTCATGCCTGCGTAACTTACGTCTCGCGGTGAAACACCCGCACGCTGCGCAATTAGCTTTGCAACGTATTGCGTGTTTTCGCCTTTTTTAACCACCTGCAAACACACGTGTTCGCCACTGCCGGTAAATTCTATACCTAAGTCTTCATCAACCATAAAGTCTTCAGCAGTGGTTTTAAAATCAGCTTTAGAAAGCGGTGCACCGTATAAATAATTTAAATCGCTCATGCGTTTTTTGTACTCGCAGGCTCTTTACTCATAATAACCACCGCATGGCTCGAAATACCTTCTTTGCGCCCTTCAAAGCCTAGCTTTTCGGTAGTAGTGGCTTTAACGTTAATTTGGCAAAGGTCACAATTTAAATCACTGGCTAAATTAGCACGCATAGCTTGAATATGTGGCAGCATTTTTGGCGCTTGCGCAACAATAGTCACATCGCCATTGCCAAGTACATAACCTTGCTCTTTAGCTAAGCCCACCACATGGCGAAGTAAAATACGGCTGTCAATATTTTCATACTCACTAGCTGTATCGGGAAAGTGCTTACCAATATCACCCATAGCAAGGGAGCCTAAAATAGCATCACATAATGCATGAATAGCAACATCGCCATCGGAGTGCGCTAAAAAGCCCTGTGGGTAATCAATTTTTTCACCACAAATAGTTAACGGGCCTTCGCCGCCAAATTTATGTACGTCAAAACCATGGCCAATTCGTATCATAATGCACTCTCGTTTTGTTGTTTATGTAATAAAAACCCAGCCAAATCTAAATCCTCTGGTGTGGTTATTTTAATATTGTCGCTGCGCCCTGCCACAAGCTTTACCGGTTTGCCCGCCCATTCAATAGCACTGGCTTCATCGGTAATAGTTGCCCCACTTGCTAATGCGTTTTGAAGTGCATTTTTAAGCTCGTCATATTTAAAAAATTGTGGGGTAAGTGCTTGCCATAAATCGTCTCGTGGCACAGTTTGTAGGGCATGTGTGTGGCCACGTTTTATGGTGTCTTTTACTTTGCTAGCTAAAATACCACCTTCGTCAGCACACATGCATTCATCAATTAAGCGTTCTATATCACTAATATTAACTAACGGGCGTGCAGCATCATGTACCAGCACCCATGCTGGAGGATTGGGCGCTAAAAAAAGTAAGCTATTGAGCACTGAATCGGCACGTTCATTTCCGCCACTGGCGCGAACAATGCGCTTATCAGCGAATGAAAGTTCGTCAAAATAGGGGTCGCTGTCGCTAAGAGCAACAACAATAGTGCTTAATTTAGGTAATTGAGAAAGTTTAGCTAAGGTGTGTTCTAAAATGGTTTTACCCGCTAATTGTATGTATTGCTTAGGCGCATTGTGCTGCATCCTACTGCCAACACCTGCAGCAGGTACAATTGCTGCAATAGTCTGTTTATTTGTCATATTGTTTGCCCGGTAAAACACGAATAAATGTTTCGTCCGGTTTAATCATTCCCAATTCGTTGCGTGCACGCTCTTCAATACCTTCTTGGCCAAGCTTTAAATCTTCTATATCAGCTGTAAGCACTTTATTTCGTTTAATAAGCTTTTCGTTAGTGTGTTGGTGTGATGCGACAGCACCTTTTAATCGCGTGTAGTCTTGTACGCCATTATGACCAAACCATAATCTATATTGCACAAACAGTGCTAAGCACAATAAGCAAGCTTGAAAAAATCGCATTTAACACTCCTTATTTTAAATCCCGAATACCTTAACTTTATTAAGCTAAAGGGCGCTTTAAATTGCGCCAATTAATACTACCCGCTAAAAGCATTTCGCGTAGTGATAAGAGCCGTGGTGAGCAGCGCTTTGAAAACTGCCATTGATGCCCACAACAAGCTGCGGTAAAACTTACCTTACTTGGCTTTATTAACTGAGCGTTTTGCTGCTCAAGCCCATTTCCTAAAAAATCAAACCAACCTAGCTCGTTACAATGCAGCTTATTTTCATCTAACTGATCGATACTGTCTATTCTCAGGCGCACCTGATCGTAGCCATGCAATATAACAGGCACTATTAACCCCACTTTGGCATGTGTTTGATAAAAAAGTTCATTAGCTTGAACATTCACATCGGGTGGTGTCGGTTTTTGTTTTTCAAGCCAAGACCCATTTTGCGAGTCCAACGTAAAAGGTGTGTCACCATTGGCAACTAACGTTGCCGCTCGCTCAATATAATAGGGTAGGCTTTTTAACTGCCGACGTAGCTTATCAGCATTAGGCTCTGCGACTAAACGCAAAACCTCACGCTGATAAAATGCATTGCACAATTGTGCATATAACACTTTTTGCGCATCAGTTTGCCAAATTTCAACTTGTTGCAGAGCACCAAGTGACTGATTTTTCGCTACCAATAGCTCTACTCAAAAACATTTAGGTAAATGTTTTATAGCACAGTACTGAATGCTTTTTAAGCATTACATACTAATTTAAGCGCTTGGCTTTTCACCTAATTTAGCTTTACCTGATTCTAAAAATTGCACAACCGTATTACGCTTTTTACCAATTAATAAACTGCCATCAGCTAAAAACATAAAGTTTTGCCAATTGCGTTTAAATACATCAAACGTCGTTTCGATAATATTATCGCGTGCCATACAAAAATAAACCGTGGTGTTAGCTTCCCAATCTAAAAACGTTAAGATTGCTTCTGGTGGTAGCGCATCACCATTTTCCCACGCATCTTGCCAATCTACTTCTTGGCTAAAGCTTTTTTCTTGACCACACCAATCGGTGTCTTCAAAAAAATCAGGGTGATCAAACTCACGGCTCACCATGGTTGTCCAAAGTACGGCTGCGCGCTCGTCGCTCATAGGCTTTATTTTTGCTGCGTCTTCATCAGATACAGGTAAATCTTTGTGGCGAAAAACCCACGCCTTTTTGTAATCATCTAAAGAAATATAGTTCATAGTATTGGCAAATTAGTTAACATTAAAAGTGCAAAGCCAAATTATACAAGAGATCAAAACATGACTACAGCAATAAAACCACTTTCCCTAAAACCAGGCATATACCAACACTACAAAGGCCCGCAATATAAAGTTATTCATGTTGCCACCCATAGCGAAACCGAGGAACAACTTGTGATTTACCAAGCACTTTATGGTGAATTTGGTATATGGGCGCGCCCATTAAGCATGTTTTTAGAAACTGTTGAAAAAGACAGTAAAACTATACCGCGTTTTGCTTATATTGGACCTGCTGCTTAACTATGGCATTATAACAAAATAACTTACTGCTCAGACCAGACAAGGGTACACCGTGCAATTTAATTCAACTGACAATTACATAGCGAGTAGCGCGCTTAAACAAGCTGTAAATGCTGCCATTATGCTCGAAAAACCACTTTTAATTAAAGGCGAACCTGGCACAGGTAAAACTATGCTGGCTGAGGAGTTGGCTAAAAGCTTAGATACCACGCTTATTCAGTGGCATATAAAATCGACTACTAAAGCGCAGCAAGGCTTATATGAGTACGACGCGGTTTCGCGCCTGCGCGACAGCCAATTAGGTGACGAGCGCGTACACAACATTAGTAACTACATCGTTAAAGGTAAGCTTTGGCAGGCATTTACGTATGCAGAGCTTAACGGCAAACGCCCAGTACTATTAATTGATGAAATAGACAAAGCCGACATAGAGTTCCCAAACGACTTACTACTTGAGCTTGATAAAATGGAGTTTCATGTTTATGAAACTAACGAGCGCATTGTCGCAAAAGAGCGCCCTATTGTAATCATCACATCAAATAACGAAAAAGAATTGCCGGACGCATTTTTACGCCGCTGCTTTTTTCATTATATTGATTTTCCTAGCAGCGATGAAATGCAGCAAATTATTGACGTGCACTACCCTAACGTTAAACAGGATTTAGTACGCCAAGCACTTGAAGTGTTTTTTAACCTGCGCGAAGCAAACGGCCTTAAAAAGAAGCCCTCCACCAGCGAATTACTCGACTGGTTAAAGCTTTTAATGGCTGAAGACATAGACGCTAAAACACTGCACGATAAAGCTAAAAAAGGCGGTTTAATGCCCATGTTTGGCGCATTACTTAAAAATGAGCAAGACATAAGCTTAATCGAAAAGCTCGCCTTTATGAGCCGCTAGGGCCTGTTGACCTTTCAGGATTAAATTTGTTCTAACTAGGGACGATTTAATCGTGGCGCGAGGTTTGTAACCTAGTGGGCTAAGTAAAAGCCGAGCAACAAAGAGTTAATCGTCCCTAGGACGAACCTTCAGGCAGCGCGTGTTTGGTATTTATGCTGTGTTATCGCCTATTTATGGGGAATAACCACACTACATAGGCTCTGCCTTGCCTAAATACCAAACACACTGCTGCAAATTTAACCTCGAAAGATAAACAGGCCCTAATATGTTAGTACAGTTTTTTTTCACGCTACGTAAATACCGTTTACCGGTGAGCTTGCGCGAGTTACTCGACTTAATTAACGCCTTAAAAAAAGGCGTTATATTTGCCGACGTAGACGCCTTTTACCATTTAGCGCGCACCATAATGGTAAAAGACGAAACGCACTTTGATCGATTCGACAAAGCCTTTAGCGACTACTTCAGCGGTATTGCCGATCTTGATTTGCTCGAGAGTTTAAAGCAGCAACACAACTTACCTGAAGATTGGCTACGTAAAGAGTTTGAAAAAAACCTAAGCGATGAAGAAAAAGCTCAGCTAAAAGCTATGGGTGGGCTCGACGAGCTTATAAAAACCCTAAAAGAGCGTTTAGAAGAGCAGCAAAAACGCCACGCTGGTGGCAATAAATGGGTGGGCACTGGCGGCACATCACCTTTTGGTGCATACGGCTATAACCCAGAAGGTGTGCGTATAGGGCAAGACGGTAACCGTAATCGCCAAGCGGTAAAGGTGTGGGATAAACGAGAATACAAAAACCTCGACACCGACAGAGAAATTAGTTCGCGCACAGTTAAACTCGCCCTTAAAAAGTTACGTAAGTTTGCCCGCACAGGCGCAAGCGACACGCTTGATTTAAACGAGACTATTCGCGCTACTGCCAAACAAGGCGGCATGCTTGATGTAAAAATGGCGCCCGAGCGCCACAATGCAGTAAAAGTACTCATGCTGTTTGATATTGGCGGCTCAATGGATGACTACATTCATACCTGCGAAGAGCTATTTAGCGCCGCCCACAGCGAATTTAAACACCTAGAGTTTTACTACTTTCATAACTGTTTATACGAGCACGTTTGGCAAGACAACGCACGCCGCCATTCAAACGTAATAGACACCATGACGCTGATTAATAAATTTACCAGCGACTATAAAGTAATATTTGTTGGCGATGCTACTATGGGCCCATACGAAATAGCTTATGCTGGCGGCTCGGTAGAACACTACAATGAAGAGCCCGGCAGTGCATGGTTACAACGTATAACAAACCACTTTGATAAAGTCGCCTGGCTCAACCCACAACCCGTTGAACACTGGCCGTACTATCAATCAATTGGCTTTATAAAAGAGTTAATGAACAACCGCATGTATGCCCTTAGTTTAGATGGGATAAGTAAAGCTATAAAAGAGCTGAGTTGATAGTTAATATCAATGACAGCCCAGTGCCATGAGCGGTCATTGATAGCGCTTACCTAACAGGCGCAAAATAGCTGGCTAAACTTAGCAATGAAGGAGCGCAGCCTTCTGTTTTGCGTCCCTTGGTTTAGGCACTTGTTATAAACCTTAGTGCTCTACACCTACCCGCAGTTTTGCAATTTCGAAAGAAAGTACAAAACCAAATGTGGCAAGAAGACCTAAACACTTTCCTCTGTCATCTTCACAGTCTTTAAACTTGTCATGCATGTCAGGTCGTCGTTTTTTTACGTACAATTCAGTTTGTATTAGTTCTCGATACTCAAATCTGGGTTTAGTGACATCGTGAGCCAATGAATTTCTTAACTTCTTTATCTCATTCAAAGGCTGGATTAACTTCCGATAATCTTCAAGATCCTCACCCTCTTCAGGTCTGTAGACTTTTAAAAAATCCTTAAAAACATCTATTTTAGAACCCAACATCTTATTTTCGATATCGTCATCAATGACTCTGAGGAGATTGACCAACTTATGCTCAATTAGCAGCACAATAGTAAAAAACATACCAACCAGTTCATAATCTTCTTTTTTTCGCTCTCTCGCCCATTTATTCCCTTCAACCATGAGCTCTTTTAATTTTTCACCAATATCAATTGGTTCGTCTGATTGAATATAACGAATTGGTTTGTATTCTTTTTTCTTTTTACGTTTGTAATAACCAAACATGTTTAAAAGCTTTTCCACGATTCCTCCAAAGGCAACGCAGTTGTAACAGCCAACAGTTTTTTGTCCGCGTTTACGACTTTATTATGCATTTTTTAAGCTAGAAATTGCCATCTTGATCGGTTCTAATCTTATTTGATGCATCTCAGCTATAACTTTTCTTTTATCTGTTTTAACGATAACGAAACCCTCTTTAGAATCATCAGCATATAGTTGAAAGAAATAAGGCAACTCTTTTATGAGTAAGTATGCCTTTATTACTGCTGATACCTGGTCGTCATTTAGCAAACCGACCTGATTTAATAAGGTATCATAAACATCAGTAAAAAGAGTTTTTGGAATATGAGCATTAGAATTTATCGGCTGGCTCAATTGTTCAATTCGTGTCTCAAATGATGATTGGTTTATTTCCAATTCAGAGAGAATAGCAATCCTTACGCTGTCTATTTTCGAATTAAGCTCACGTTTATGCTGTTGCCTTGAAAAAAAACCATTTGCCAAGATTGTCACAACAACCCCTGAAAAACCTAAGAATCCAGCAATTAAAATTTGATATTTTTGTAATAAATCACACATGCAAACTCGACTTTAATCCATAACATTTTAGTATTTATGCGACACGCAGTTTGTGTTGCATAATCGCTTGTTGGACTGAGGCGCTACCTGCTCGGTGTGTCAGAGTTGGTGTTATTTATGCTATGGGAATTTGCTTTTTATGACCTAAGCGATATCAAGCCAGCTTTACTGGCGTGTCTATCGTATCTAAGCTATCCCTGCGTTACTCAGCGTTTATTATCCACCTATTAAACCTAATGTTTCGCCGTTAAGCAATGATCTTTTTCTCACGCACAATCGCGACTAGCCTGAGTAGTTAAGCAGGTTAACTCATTGATTTAATGCAGCAAGCAAGGCTGCTAACTCGTTCGCGCTATTTTATTTGTCGCCACATCTAAATTCATCACACCAATAAACCGCGAGATGCCATTCAACAGTGAGGGCTATGGATAAATCAAAGATGATGTAATGCTTAATCGCTTTTGACTGGCCGGTTATCGCTCTGAGCAGCCATGCAGATAATATTTAAATCATACAACTACAAAACGTTACTTCTCGTTCATTTTAGTTTAAATCGATTTACTCATAAACAAGCTGTACGGATCTACCTCATAATCACCAAATGGCTCACACTCTTTAAAACCAAATTGAGCATAAAGCTTTTGTGCGGGTAAAAATGCCTCTGCAGTGCCGGTCTCTAAACTTAACTTTTTGTAACCTCGCAAAGTTGATTGCTCAATAATATGCGTAAGTAACTTAGCAGCGATGCCTTGGCGTAAATAGTTGCTTGATGTGCGCATTGATTTAATTTCGCCATGCGTTGTATTTAGTGCTTTTAAAGCGCCAACACCCGCTAAATTATTATCAATCCATAAGCTATAAAAAGTTATATCGGGCTGAGTGAGTTTACTCACATCAAGTGCATGTACGCTCTCAACGGGCGAGTGTTTTAACATATCGTTATGATGCGCTTGTAGTAACTTTATAACGTGTGGGTTTGAAAGCTCACCTATTCTAACATCCATTTATACCTCGTTTAATCCTAGAATTTAATGCTTTAGGGCTTTAATTAAAACCCTAAAGTAAGTGGCTCTATTTAGGCTGCTAGTTTCCATACTACAAAAGCGACAGCAAACCCAACTAAGTACACCAAACCTAACCACGTTAAACTACGTAGTAAAACGCTATGCCTTATAGCAGGCTCTGATCGCACGAGGCTAAAGTTGAGCCATGCAAATACAGGCGTTGTAACAAATGAAAGTGTCATTGCAAACGTAAGCATGGGGCCAAGGGCTGATTTAAAAAATAAAATAACGGCCATACCGGCAAGTGCTTGTAGTATTAACCAAATATTTAGGCTGTGTTTTGATTGCTTAAAGCCAAGTAGCTTATGGGATTCGTTAAGTGTGCGAGCGTAGCCATCTAGCACGGTGAGTGTAGTGCCAAACATACATAAAGAAGCGATTGCTGATACAAGTGGCCTTGCCCACTCGCCTATTGTTAATGCGTACATATCAATAAGCTGCTTGGCAAACGCGACACCGCCGAGCTCTATACTACTGGTTTGCCCGTACTGCACTAATACACCTAAGCTAAAAAATACCAAGGCTAAGCCAGCTGTAAGCCAGTAACCTACGTTAAAATCGAACAAGCCTTGGCTTTTAGAAACTGTTTGCTGCGCTTGTTTTTCTTTTAGCCATAAAGAACTTAATGCAGATATTTCGATAGGTGCTGGCATCCAGCCCATTAAAGCCACCATAAAGCTAAGCATGGCAAGTTCATATGGTGAAGGCCCAACATAGTCAGCAGGCGCCATTGGGCCATTACTAAACGCGATAACTAACGCAATAACGGTAGCCAGTGTTAATAATCCCATTATGCCTTTGGCCACACTGTCGAGCGCTTTAAAGTGCCCTAACAATAATATGGCTAAACACACTCCTAATAATATCCAACATAGCAGTGTTACCTCTATTACTACAGGCAGTGCGTAATGCAGTAAGCTTGCGGTAAGCAGTAATACGCCGGCGGTATTAACAATGGCGGCTACAATGTTTAAGCCAATAAAACTGTAGAAGTAAAACGGACCTTTGCTTTTATAGCCCTCCACTAGGCTGTTTTTAGTGGCGAGTGTGTATTCCATACCAAAGCGAAAAAACGGGTACTTTAAAACATTAACAACAAGGATTAGCCAAAATAGTTGCCAACCAAATATTGCTCCAGCTTGCGTAGAGGCAACTAAGTGAGATCCGCCAATAGCGGCTGTTGCCATGAGTATTCCAGGCCCAAGCGCACCTAGTCGAGACTTCCATACTGCTTTTGTTGTGTGCATTAATTTCTCAAAATATGTGTGTTGTACGCTGCTTTTATTAATTCTTTTGATTAATAAACTTCAAGAACGCATAACTTACCTAAATTACAGGCAATAAAAAAGAGCCATACGGCTCTTTTTTATAATACTTTGGAACTAAATTTTATTTAAGATCCATCTCTTGGATTATCTCGTGTGCGATTTCAGGTGTCGTGCTAACAGGCTTTTCGTGTAGGTTTGCTTTTATCTGCCCTTTTCGATGTTTTAGTGCCGCATCGAGTTTTTTAGCTGCACTTGCAATGGCAGGGTACATAACTTCGTTTTCCCCTTTTACCGATATGCGCGTGCCTTCGTAATTAGTGCTAATTTCAGCTTGGATTTTATGATGCTCTTTAGACAAAATAATATCGAGTGCAATAAGCGATGGAAAGTGGCTCTCGATTTTAGAAAATTTTTCGTTGATGTGCTCTCTAATAGAGTCAGTAACTTCAACATGGTGACCAGAAAGATTAATTTTCATAGGGTATCCTTTTATTTGTTACCTCATAAATAGTATTGGGGGCTATTTAGATTAACACAAGGAAAAAAGAGAGATATTTGAGGTTTATTTGCGGCTTTTGGTGATTTAAATCATGCGTTGTGCAAAGTTTATGCAAAGCCCATTGTACATGGGCTTTCAGACGTCTACTTAACTTAAACTAAGATTGGTTAATCTGTGTACGAACAACAGTAGTCAGCAAAATCAGATACTTTTACTTTAAAGCTTACATTTGCATCAACATTAAACGATTCACCCGCGTTAAATGTTTTCCACTCACTTGCGCCTGGTAATAAAATATCCCATTGGCCAGCTAAAAGCTCCATGCACTCTTTTTGGTTTGTATCAAAAACAAACTCACCTGGTTGCATAAAGCCTAACGTTTTCGCTTCGCCATCACCTAAAATAACAGTACGGCTCGACACTTTTCCGTCAAAATATACATTGGCTTTTTTTACTACACTCACGTTATCGAACTTTGGCATTTTTAGCTCCTGCTAATTTTTATATTTAATTGCGGTCACATTGCCTGATACATAATGAGCTTGCAAGGAAGTGGAGCGAAAAACATTAAGTCAAAATATCATAACGGCAAACAACAACTTATTTTTATTGAATATTAGCTTTTAGAGGATATGTTAAATAATTAGAAGCTACGCTTCTCACGTGAGCAAGCTCTACGTCTACAAATAACGCTCCTTAACTTTGGGAACAACTACTTGTAGGTGTGCATATTTCTGGCTTTTAAAAGTAACTCTTTTACAAAATTTTAAACCAGCGAGATCGCGCAACAGAACTTATAATTTATTACAAGGAGGAATAAGAGACACTGCGCTTTCAAAAAAAGAGATAAGGCTCTGACAAAGTTAAACGCCCTGCGAGTTATCAGTAATTAAATTATCGTGGTCGGGGGGTAACTCAGTAAGCTTTATTGATTCCATAATCCGCTGTTGTGATTCAAGTGCATGCTTAGCCCATTTTTTATGTTTATCTGAGCGGTCAACACGATGGTTAAACTTTACTTCTAAAAAAGCATGCTCACTTAATGGCAAACAATAAAAATCGTGACGAGAGTGCCTATTACTTTTTTTTACTTGGTAAAATACCCATTGGCGATTATTAATCATAACCTCTTTAGCCGCAGGCAGTGGCGGATAACCATAAGATTCAACGCGCCCTAAAATTTCCTTTTTAAGTGCCTCACCTTGCCATGGGTTTGCTCTTTTATTCGACTCTAGCTTGGTATCATTTTGAAGCTTAGTGTTATAACCATCTGACCCCCAATGATAATTATCATACTCATCAATCACAAAGCGTTTTAATTGCATAATATCAAGAACATTGATTTTATTGGTTTGCTTAATTCTTAGTTGGCAACTAAGCATACCATACTCACTGCTTGGTAAATAACTTACTGGTGGCAAATACATCCAATTTTCAGTGAGCATATGCACGTATTCATGGTGTAAATAGTTTTTTTTATGTTGTTTAAACCAGCTGGTTGAATTATAGGGAAACGACACATCAATGGTAGATGGTACAGCTGCGACATTGCTATCCGGTACATCGAGAGTTAATAGCTTATCTTCTAAAATGAGGCGGTGATGAATACAGTTGTCGAAACTAGGCCCCCCAATAAAACCACGATAAAACGCCTTGGCTAAATTAAACACTTTTAGAATTATCAGCAATTAAATTATCGTGATCTGGAGGTAAATCACTGAGCTTTATTGATTCCATAATCCGCTGTTGTGACTCAAGTGCATGCTTAGCCCATTTTTTATGCTTATCAGAGCGATCAATACGATGATTAAATTCAACCTCTAAAAAAGCATGTTCACTTAATGGCAAACAATAAAAATCTTGACGAGAGAGGCTATTATTTCTTTTTACTTGGTAGAACACCCACTGGCAATTGTTAAATATAACTTCTTTGGCTGCTGGTAGTGGTGGATATCCTCGAGTCTCAATACGCCCTAAAATTTCTTCCTCTAACTCATCAGGCTCAAAAGGGACGGCCATTTTACTTGATTCTAATGTAGTATCATTTTTAACTTCGGTATTTCTGCCATCAGGTCCCCAATGGAAGTTATCGTATGATTCAATCACAAAGCGTTTTAATTGCATAGTATCAAGAACATTGATTTTATTGGTTTGTTTAATCCTTAGTTGGCAACTAAGCATGCCATACTCACTACTTGGTAAATAGCTTACTGGTGGCAAGTACATCCAGTTTTTAGTAAGCATATGTACATATACGTGCTGTAAATAATCTTGCTTATACTGATTAAACCAAGTAGTTGAATTAAAAGGAAATGAGACATCAATCGTAGAAGGTACAGCAGTAACATTACTGCTAGGCATATCAAGGGTTAACAGTTTGTTTTCTAAAATAACGCGATAGTGGATGCAATTTTCAAAACTGGATCCGCCGACAAAACCACGGTAAAAAGCCTTGGCTAAATTAAACACTTTTAGAATTATCAGCAATTAAATTATCGTGCTCTGGAGGTAAATCACTGAGCTTTATTGATTCCATAATTCGCTGTTGTGATTCAAGTGCATGCTTAGTCCATTTTTTATGTTTATCTGAGCGGTCAACGCGATGATTAAACTTTACTTCCAAAAAAGCATGTTCACTCAGTGGCAAGCAATAAAAATCATGGCGAGAGAGAGCATTATTCCTTTTTACTTGATAAAACACCCATTGGCAGTTATTAATCACAGCCTCTTTAGCGGCAGGCAATGGCGGCTTTCCATAAGATTCAATACGACCTAAAATTTCTTCTTCTAACTCATCAGGCTCAAAGGGGACGGCCATTTTACTAGATTCTAATGTGGTATCATTTTTAATTTCGGTATTTCTGCCGTCAGGCCCCCAATGGAAGTTATCGTATGATTCAATCACAAAATGTTTTAATTGTGCGATATCCAAAACATTGATTTTATTGGTTTGTTTAATCCTTAGTTGACAACTAAGCATGCCATACTCACTACTTGGCAAATAGCTTACTGGTGGCAAGTACATCCAGTTTTCAGTAAGCATATGTACGTATTCATGGTGTAAATAGTTTTTTTTATGTTGTTTAAACCAGCTGGTCGAATTATAGGGAAACGACACATCAATGGTAGACGGTACAGCTGCGATATTGCTATCCGGTATATCAAGAGTAAGTAACTTATTTTCTAAAATGAGCCGGTGATGAATAGAGTTGTCAAAACTGGGGCCACCTACAAAGCCACGATAAAAAGCCTTGGCTAACTTGATCATAATCGCTTATCCGTTGCTGGTAAGGTTTTAATAAAGTTTTTTACAATATCGGCTTTTTCATTATTTCCTAGCATTTCTAGCTGAGCTGCATAGGTGACTAAGCCTAAAAACGGTAAAGTGTGTGGGCTTTCGCCAACAGAGCCATCTGTAACAAGGCCTTTAAATTTCAGCGAACGCACTAAACTACTTGGTGATATTTTACTGCGGTCAGCTAAATTAGGCACTAAATCATAGGGGTTGTTACGTACCGCAACTACTTTTAAGCCCGTACTGTTAGCAATGCGTTTTAAACGTTCGACATTTGAGCCTGAACCATGCACCGCGAGTTGCTGGCCTGTAAGGGGCTTACCATAGTAAATACGATAATGCTCCAGTGCCGCACAAAAAATGATTGCTCCTTGGCTGTGTGCTAGCCATTTTACTTGTTTACCTTGCTGGTTATTTTGTGCCAGCACGGCTGCTAAATGCTGAGCATTGTGGGATTTAGTGCCTGAGCGCTTATCAAACGCGCACTCAATTAAGTCAAGCTTTGTATAATCGGTGGGGTTATGAAATAACGTATAAGCTTTAATACCGTCTCCCTCATAAGCTCTATCAAGGTGAGTGCCCATCAACCATGTGGCTTTGGTAAGCTCATTTTGCATACCATTGACTGCTGCGTGCTGTGTATTCACTCGTGCTGTTGGAGTAGGCTCCTCTTGCCACGCTCCTTGTATTTCTTCTATCTCTTCCCTCTTCATAGCCTTACTATAACTATGGTTGCTAAGCCTTTTTACCTCGTAAAGCATGGTGCGCTCGGCAGCAAAATTACCTTTCTTTCCCTGTAGCTGCTTATCAAATAATACATCTGTTATAGAGACGAAGTTAGACTCCAAGCTATAACGTATTAAAAAATGATAATTACGAAATGGGTATTTTGTCCGCCATAAACGGCGTAACGGGTTGCGGCTATGCTTAATTGAGTTTGTAGCATTAGGGTTCGCGCAAATTTGAATGATATCGGCGCACACCATTTTTAAATCATAATCATTGAGCTGCGATAGCATAGCAAGTGCTTGGCAGGTAAATTTAGCTTTACTAAATGGGAAATTAACGGGTAGCATCACACCAAAATCTCGACAGCTAAGCGCGTCAAGAGGGATTACAGAATGAGCATTGATAGTTTTATTGAGTTTAGACCAAGACATATTTCTTCCTTGTAAATGAGTCTGGGTTAAAATACTACGTTAAATTATTTGTTAGAGCAAAAGTTTTTAACGCAGTATTTTAATGTTAAATTGCACCTTTTTGGCTCCATTGTAGGTCGTCATTTATGGCGTCATATTTTTGATTTATCTTTAACGCGCTAAAGCACGACCTACAAACAAAAAAGCCCGCCCTGTTTTAAACAGAGCGGGCTTTTAATCTTTAAAGCAATCGATTAAAAAAGCTCGTTTGCTTTGCTTACAATGTTTGCCACTGTAAAACCAAAGTGCTCAAACAACTCATTAGCTGGTGCTGACTCACCAAAGGTAGTCATACCTACTACTGCGCCGTTTAGGCCTACGTACTTGTACCAGTAATCAGCAATACCCGCTTCTACTGCTACGCGGCGTGTAACAGATGCCGGTAATACGCTTTCTTTATACTCTGCGCTTTGATCTTCAAAGGCATCAGTACATGGCATAGATACAACACGTACCTTTTTACCTTGGCTGCGTAGCTCAGTTGCTGAATCTTGTGCTAGTTGCACTTCAGAACCCGTCGCAATGAAAATAATCTCTGGATTGCCGTCACAGCTAAGGATGTAACCACCCTTTTTAACATCGCTTAATTGCTGTGCGTCACGCGCTTGTTGCTCAAGACCTTGGCGAGTAAAGATTAACGATGTAGGACCGTCTTTACGCTCAATAGCTTGTTGCCATGCAATTGCCGACTCAACTTGGTCACATGGACGCCAGTTGTATAAGTTAGGCGTTAAACGCATGCTTGCAATTTGCTCTACTGGTTGGTGAGTTGGACCATCTTCACCTAAACCAATTGAATCGTGCGTGTATACAAAAATGCTTGGTTGCTTCATTAATGCAGCCATACGTACGGCATTTTTTGCATATTCAACAAACATTAAGAACGTAGCACCGTAAGGAATAAAGCCTTTATGAAGAGCAATACCATTCATAATTGCCGACATACCAAACTCACGTACACCGTAGTAAATGTAGTTACCGCTTGCATCGTCGTGTGTTAAACCTTTAGAGCCATCCCAAATTGTTAAGTTTGAGCCTGCTAAATCGGCTGAGCCACCCATAAATTCTGGTAACAACGGACCAAATGCGTTTAATGCATTTTGCGATGCTTTACGAGACGCTGGGTTTGCAGGGTTTGCTTGTAATTGCTCAATGTACGCTTGAGATTTTTCAGCCCAATCGCCAGGCAGTTCGTTATTAATACGACGCTTATATTCAGCTGCAAGCTCTGGGTATGCTTTTGCGTATGCTGCAAATTTTTCGTCCCAGCTTGATTCAAGCTGCTGACCTTTTTCTTTGCTATCCCACTGTGCGTAAATATCATCAGGAATTTCGAACGCATCGCCAGTCCAACCTAAAAATTCGCGAGATGCTTTAATTTCGTCATCACCTAGTGGTGCACCGTGACAATCGTGGCTACCAGATTTGTTAGGTGACCCGTAACCAATAATTGTTTTACAACAAATTAGTGATGGTTTATCCGTAACACTTTTAGCTTCTGCAATTGCAGCACTTATAGCATCGCTGTCGTGGCCATCAACACCACTAATTACATGCCAACCATATGCTTTAAAGCGAGCTGGTGTGTCATCTGTAAACCAACCTTCTACTTCACCATCGATTGAAATGCCGTTGTCATCCCAAAATGCAACAAGTTTACCCAGACCTAATGTGCCAGCAAGTGAACCAGCTTCATGAGAAATACCTTCCATAAGGCAGCCATCGCCCATAAATGCATAGGTAAAGTGATCAACAATATCGTGACCTTCACGGTTAAACTGTGCAGCTAGCGCTTTTTCAGCAATGGCCATACCTACGGCATTTGTGATCCCTTGACCTAATGGACCCGTAGTAGTTTCGATTCCCGGTGCATAGCCATATTCAGGGTGACCTGGTGTTTTAGAATGCATTTGACGGAAGTTTTTAATTTCGTCCAGTGGTAAGTCGTAACCACTTAGATGCAATAGAGAATAGATAAGCATTGAACCGTGGCCGTTTGAAAGAATAAATCTGTCACGGTCAGCCCACTCTGGATTAGTTGGGTTATGCTTTAGATAATCGCGCCATAATACTTCAGCGATATCGGCCATGCCCATAGGGGCTCCAGGGTGACCAGATTTGGCCTTTTGTACTGCGTCCATTGACAAGACGCGAATAGCATTTGCAAGTTCTTTGCGAGATGGCATGAATTCTCCTACCTTTATGTGTATTTGCGCGGGTATTTATGTGTTTGTTTATGCACCCAAGTAACTTGGGTTTGCTTATAGCGACCATTCTTACTTATTGTGGGGGCTGTGTGCAATTAAAAACCCTATAAAAGTGAGGCATTATGAATATTTTTTAAGACCAAAAAGTTATTAGTAATTTTATTTAGACGTCTAGGCGTAAAAACACTATGCAAGGTGTTTTGTTTTCGATAAAATACGCCCCTTAATTTTTTAGCGCTAATACCGACGTTTGTGAAGCGCAATATTTGTGAGCAGAAATACAATGGCAAAACATTTATTTACTTCTGAATCAGTTTCTGAAGGTCATCCGGATAAAATCGCCGATCAAATCTCTGATGCGGTACTTGATGCTATCCTAGAGCAAGACTCTCATGCCCGTGTTGCGTGCGAAACTTACGTAAAAACAGGTATGGTTATGGTTGGTGGTGAAATCACTACTAGCGCATGGGTTGATATTGAAGAAATTACACGTAAAACAGTACGTGAAATTGGCTACACGCATTCAGACATGGGTTTCGATGCAGATTCATGTGCAATTTTAAACACTATTGGTAAACAGTCTCCTGACATTAACCAAGGTGTTGACCGCACTAGCCCAGAAGAACAAGGTGCTGGCGACCAAGGTCTTATGTTTGGTTACGCATGTAACGAAACAGAAGTGCTAATGCCTGCGCCAATTACTTACTCACACCGTTTAGTACAGCGCCAAGCGCAAGTACGTAAAAGCGGCGAGCTTAACTGGTTACGTCCAGATGCAAAATCTCAAGTTACTTTTGCGTACGAAAATGGTAAGCCAGTAGGTATTGATGCAGTAGTACTATCTACTCAGCACAGCGAAGACATTTCACAAAAAGATTTAGTAGAAGCGGTGATGGAAACTATCATCAAGCCGGTACTTCCTGCAGAGCTTATTACAAGCGCGACTAAATTTTTCATTAACCCAACAGGTCGCTTTGTAATTGGCGGACCAATGGGCGATTGTGGTTTAACAGGTCGTAAAATCATCGTTGATACATACGGTGGTATGGCTCGTCACGGTGGTGGTGCTTTCTCTGGTAAAGATCCATCAAAAGTTGACCGCTCAGCTGCATACGCTGCACGTTACGTTGCTAAAAACGTAGTTGCGGCTGGCCTTGCTGATAAGTGTGAACTACAAGTTTCTTACGCAATCGGTGTTGCAGAGCCTACATCTATCAGCGTTGAAACCTTTGGTACAAGCAAGTTAGAAGAAAGCCGTTTAATCGAGCTTATTCGTGAACACTTTGACTTGCGCCCTTACGGCTTAATTCAAATGCTTGATTTAGAGCGCCCTATCTACCTTCCTACAGCGGCTTACGGCCACTTTGGTCGTGACGAATTCCCTTGGGAACGTACAGATAAAGCTGAAGCACTTCGCGCAGCTGCTGGCCTTTAATTGGTTAGGTAACTATCTAAATACAAAAAAAGCGCCAATTGGCGCTTTTTTTATGTATTATAAATAGCAGAATAAATTCAAGCTTAATTAAAATAACGGTACATTAATAAAAATATTAAGGCAATTTACTCTTTGTTGCTCGGTTTTTACTTATTCTTACATGGATGTAAGCCAGTAGCGCAGCGCAGGAGCCGTTACCGAGCCCACTAGGTTACAAACCTCACGCCGCGATTAAACAGCCCCTAGATTGAACAAATTTTAATCCTGAAAGGCCAACAAGCCCTAATCCACAGACTTTATTTTGTGATCGCACAGAAAGTAGCTCATAAGTTAAAATAATTTAATTTTACATATGGATGCCTTTATAAAGGAGTTCGGTTTATACTCTTTTTATTAAAAAGCTTTAGGGGTACTTAAATGGCCGACAATTTTCGCGTTATATTTGCTGGACTTGCTGATGGAATAGACAGTAACGCTGCATCTATCAACCTTGCAGATAAACTAAAAACCTCAGAAGAAAAAGTAGCTCTTTTTTTTAAAGGAAAGCCACTGTTTGCACCGAGCCATAAAGACAAAGCACTAAAACAAGCCAAACTATTAGCTAGTTTGGGCATTAAAAGTAAGTTGCAGGCAGTTTCAAATGCAGCTAATACCTCAACTGAGCAGCCTCAAAACAGTCAACGTGATGAACGTATTTTTGATGCCCTTGATTACATCACCAGTAGCTTAATTCGCCTTGAAGAAAAACTCGAAGAACTTGAACAACGCTTACCAGAAGAGCAATCAAAAAATCCTGAAATAGATGAAGATGACGATTGGCAAGACGACGATTTATTGCTTGATGAAGAGTTAGTAAGCACACCTAAAAAACGCAGTAATGTGCTTTTATATTCTTTAATAGCAACAGCCGTGACGTTACTTATTATATTGGCTGTATATTTGGCATTTCCTAGCTTATTTTCTTTATAATTGCATAGTGAAATCATCAAATGAATAATAACCGCGCACAGATAAGAAAATCTATCCGTGAAATACGTAATAACTTGTCAAAAAATCAACAAAATTTAGCGGCACAATCGCTATATATGAATTTTATTCAACATTTAAAAAGTAAAAAAACGAATAAAACAGAGCATATAGCAATCTACTTAAGCAATGATGGAGAACTAGATACCTCACTGTTAATTAAAGAGTTATGGAATCTAAATCACCACATTTACCTACCAGTAATCCACCCCTTCAATGGGACTAATTTACTCTTTCAGCGCTATGAAAAAAACTCACCCATGAGGGCAAACCGCTATGGTATCTTTGAACCTAAGCTCAACTGCTCTCAAATATGCCCATTAGCAGCGCTTGATTACCTCCTTATGCCGTTAGTTGCATTTGATAAACAAGGTAATCGCCTAGGAATGGGAGGCGGGTTTTATGATAGAACACTGGCGCGTTTACACGAACAAAATTGGCAAAAACCACAACTTATTGGCTTAGCACATGAATGTCAAAAAGTAGACGTGTTACCCATTGAGTCGTGGGATGTACCACTTAAAACTATTATCACTCCAGATAAAACCTACTGCTGGTAACACGTTAACTTGTATACTAGCAGCATACTTTTGATATAGATGAGCACACATTAATGACACAAGATGAATTAAAAAAAGCAGCTGCCTGGGCTGCACTCGAGTTTGTAAAAGAAAACACTATTGTAGGTGTCGGTACAGGCTCAACAGTTAACCATTTTATTGATGCCCTTGGCTCAGTAAAAGACACTATTGTAGGCGCTGTATCAAGCTCTGAAGCCTCTACCGTTCGTTTAAAAGAATTAGGTATTGAAGTATTTGAGCTCAATAACATTGATGTTTTGGATGTCTACGTTGATGGCGCTGATGAAATTAACGCTCAAAATGAAATGATTAAAGGTGGCGGTGCAGCCCTTACTCGCGAAAAAATAGTAGCGGCAGTAGCTAAACAATTTGTGTGTATTGTAGATGACACCAAATTAGTAGAAACGTTAGGTGACTTTCCGCTTCCGGTAGAAGTTATCCCTATGGCGCGCAGCTACGTTGCACGAGAATTATTAAAACTTGGTGGTGACCCTGTTTACCGTCAAGGTGTAGTTACCGATAATGGTAACGTTATATTAGATGTATTTAACTTAAAAATTACCAATGCCAAACAACTTGAAACACAAATTAACTCAATTGTTGGCGTAGTTACCAACGGCCTATTTGCGATGCGTGGTGCTGATAAAGTGATTATCGGCACTAAAAATGGGCCTCAAATTAAATAGGATGAGGTTATGAGTAAGGTATCGTTAGCAAAAGACAAAATTAAAATTCTCTTGCTTGAAGGTGTTCACCAAAGCGCTGTTGAAACGCTAAAGCGTAACGGTTACAGCAACATCGATTACGTTAAAACATCCTTACCTGAGGACGAACTAAAAGAACGCATTAAAGATGTACACTTTGTAGGCCTTCGTTCTCGCACTCATATAAGCGAAGCGGTATTAGATGCCGCTGAAAAGCTCGTTGCAGTTGGTTGTTTTTGTATTGGCACAAACCAAGTTGACCTAGACAGCGCACGCGAACGTGGTATTGCTGTATTTAACGCACCGTTTTCTAACACTCGTTCTGTTGCTGAACTTGTACTTGGCGAAATTCTGCTTTTACTACGTGGTATTCCAGCGCGTAATGCAGCAGCTCATCGTGGTGGCTGGTTAAAAACAGCAAATGGTTCGTTTGAAGCACGTGGTAAAACATTAGGTATTATTGGCTACGGTCACATTGGTACTCAGCTGGGTATTATGGCTGAAAACATCGGTATGAACGTGGAGTTTTACGATATCGAAGATAAGTTATCACTGGGTAATGCAAAACAAGTTCATAACCTAACTCAGCTATTACAACGCTCTGATATTATTAGCTTACACGTACCAGAAACGCCGCAAACTAAAAACCTAATCGGCACAGCTGAACTTGCTGTTATGAAGCAGGGATCTATTTTGATCAACGCTTCTCGCGGAACTGTTGTTGATATTGATGCACTTGCAGAAGCGCTTACCGAGAAAAAGCTAAGTGGTGCAGCAATCGATGTGTTCCCTACTGAGCCTAAATCTAACGATGAAGAATTTGTATCGCCACTGCGTCAATTCGACAATGTTATTTTAACACCACACATTGGTGGCTCGACACAAGAAGCACAAGAAAATATTGGCATCGAAGTAGCAGGTAAACTGGCTAAATACTCAGATAACGGCTCAACGATTACTGCGGTTAACTTCCCCGAGGTATCGCTACCAGAGCTTGCTAATCGTAGCCGTTTATTACACGTGCACCACAATCGTCCTGGCGTACTAACACAAATTAACCAAGCGTTTGCACAGCACGGTATTAATATTGCCGCGCAATATCTGCAAACAGATTCAGCAATTGGTTATGTTGTTATTGATGTAGATACTGATCACTCTGAAGTTGCACTTAAAGAGCTAAGCGCTGTTGAGGGTACAATTAGAGCACGTATTCTTCATTAATAATGAGATTGGCTCCTTGAGCAATAACTACAGTTTTATAAAAACACCGCACTTAATTTAAGCGCGGTGTTTTTTTATAAGCTGTGTATTTCTCATAAGTTACGTGTGCGCGATGTAAAATCGCACCTACCGCTTGGATATATATATAATTTTGTAGGTGAGGTTTTATACCTCGCTTGTACATATTAAAAACACGTTACATGTGCGCGATGTAAAATCGCACCGACCGCTTGGGTATATATAATTTGTAGGTGAGGTTTTATACCTCGCTTTACATATCTAAATATATTAAATAACACCGTTTAAAATAAAAACCTCAAGGCACAAAAAAGCGCGAGTAAAACTCACGCCTAAATTATTTAAATTGAGCCATCAACGCCTTTTCGCTTCACTGACAGCTCAACGCGATTATTAATCACCTTTTACTTCTAAATTAATAAACTTAACGAGCTCTTCAGGTTGCCCTACTAGCATCATAATGTGTTGATTAACTTCCATCATGGTTTTACCTTCAGGTAATTTTGCAGATACGCTAAATGAATTCAAACCTTTAGCAAAGCTAGTTAAAGCCTCAGCTATGTCTTGCGTTACGGGAGCTTGTTGTAACTGCTGCTGTAGCATAAGTTCCATTTGCTCTAACGTCATACCTTGCTTTTCAAGCTCACTTGATAATAAATCTTTTAGCTTACCTTGATTATTTAAGGAAAAACTAACATTGCGCGGCTCCAGTTTGCTCATTGCTTGCATAACAAGTGTTTGCTGCTGTAACTCTTGCTCGTAAGTTAGAGGTTGATTACCGGCTTCTTGTTGCGCCTTACTAATAGCCAATGACGCATCCATTAATGCTTTTGAATTAGCTAAGCCCATATCCATATTAAAACTAACAATATCTTTTGCATCTAATTTAACAACCACATCACTGTTGCCCGACTGTTCGTCGTAATCAAGCGATGAGTGTAAGTCATAGCTTGCCGATGCTAACATTTCGTTCGTATCTGCTGGTAATTTTGCGGCAAAGTCTTTATCAAACTGGAAGCTTTTTACATCAAACGATGTATGAGGCGAAATATTATCCGGATCGTAACCCGTTATTTCAATACTTTGAATCTTAGCAACATTGTCACCCTCAGGGCTTATTACTTCCATATTTGTTATTTCTACGCTTTTTGAAATAACACTTGCTGATAAACCAGCATATTTAAATATAGCGCCCGTTTGCTCACTTACTAAAGCAAGTTGCTTATCTACTTCTGCACGCACTTCTTGTGTTGCTACATAATTTGCATAACTTACACCACCAACACCTGCTGCAACAATAGCCGCAACTATAACTAATTTTTTCATGTTATCTCCTTATTTAATTCTTAATATAAAATGCTCTTAACTCAAGAGTAACACTGATGAACATTACCGGTTAAGCGTTTTTGCTGGCTAGTTAATTAAACTAAGTAACTCATGCACTGTTTTTACTGGGGTAATTTTAGCACCCAACCCTTCCATGGATTTATGATAATTACGAAATGGAATAAATATTTCAGTAAAACCATGTTGTGCTGCTTCTTTAACGCGCGGTACACCACTATCAATTGGGCGTACATCGCCATTTAAGCTAAGCTCACCCATAATACATGTGGTACGAGGTACAACAAATTCATTTAAACTACTAAGTAATGCGGTAACTAACGCCAAATCAATACAGGTTTCTGATTCATCAATTCTTAAACCACCTACTATATTGAAAAACGTATCGTGAAATATTTTAGTTTTAGTGTGCTTGCGCAATATACCGGTCAGCATTTTTATACGATTCATATTTAAACCAACGCAAACACGCTGCGGAAATTCCGCCTCAGTTTCGGTGGTTAAACATTGAATTTCGAGTAATAAATTACGATTTCCTTTACGAATACAAGTAATTGTAGACCCAGGTGAATCGGTGGTTGAACCCGATAAAAATATTTCGCTTGGGTTATCAACACTTAACATACCGCGTTCGCACATTTTAAAAATGCCCACAGTATCAATATCACCAAAGCGATTTTTATTGGCTCGCAAAGTACGAATTTGCCCATCGTTGGTGTCAATATGTAAAAGCGCATCCACTATATGCACCAAGGTCTGCGGGCCAGCTATTTCGTTATTCTTATTTACATGAGCAATAATGAACATGGTGACATCATTTTGCTTACAATATTGAGTCAATGCTTGTGCGGCACTCTTTACTTGCGAAGGCGAGCCTGGGCTACCATTAGCGGTATCGGTTACAACAGCTTGAATAGAGTCGATTACAGCAAACTTAATTTTATTCTTCTCAAGCTCATCAATAATTGTTTCAACGCTTGTTTCTGAAAGTAAATAAAGTTCATCAGGGTTGTAGTTTAACTTTAAACGGTTAACCCTGTTTTTAAACTGTGATAAAGACTCCTCTGCCGTACAGTAAAGTGATGGCATACGCTGTGACATCCTAGCCACTAAATCAGACAGCAATGTAGTTTTACCAGCGCCAGGGTCGCCAGAGATTATATTAACCGACCCAGTTGTGACACCACCGCTTAGCACACGATCGAGTTCGCCGATTTCAGTTAGCTGTTTTTCAGCCTCTGTTGTAGTAATGTCATTAATTTTTTTAGAGCCGCCACCAATACCACCAGCATAACCGCCTACACTTGCTCGCACTGCCGCTTTTTTACTGTGCCCTGCTGAAGGTTTAAATTCTGCTAATGTGTTCCATGCACCACAGCGACATTGACCTTGCCAACGTTGGTAGTTCATGCCACATTCAGTACAAACAAACTCTACTTTTGCCGCTTTTGCCATTAATAACCTTACCTACTATTCTTTAATTTTTAAAATGCTTACTATTAAATGATTATCTTGCCATTCCACGCTTTTTCTCAGCAACGATTTTTACCTGTGAAAAACCTAGTATCACAATCATTAAATACAATTCTGTTTTTATTCCCTGTAATTTAGGGCATACTTTTTGCTTTGAAATAATTTAAAGTAACTTGCCAACAAAATGGCATTTAACACATAATAACAAGAGCTAAACTGTAGTTACTCAAATAACCGTACCTATATTAATAACATAGAATGGTTTAACGTTTATTTTTTCTAATAAATAGACTCAACAGTATACCTACTTTTTCAATTAGACGGTGATGGTTTTATAAATGGCTGATGACATAATGCTCAAACACGAAGACCTCGTGAATGAGCTAAAACAATATTTAGGTAACACCAAGTTTGACATGATTTTCAAATCAAAAACGGCAGAGCTTACAAAGCCTGAACAATTTTTGATGAAAATGGAGATGTCACGCTTATCTCAGCCTGTTGCCCGATTTGTTGATTTACGCGGTTTAGTTACCGGACATGTAAAGCCCTATGAGCACAATGGCAAACAGCACTTTATGGATGATACTGCCATTGAGGTTTTTGAAAAAGCTTTAGAACAACATGGTGAGTACACGTTAGCTGTTTACGAAGCAGTAATGAATACTGAGAATAATCATCGTGTGTTACAAAAAAAGGCTATAGAAAAGGCTGAATTACCAGGACTAGATGACTCGTTAGATACCGATGTCATTAAATTTGCCTCTTATGAGAGTCGCCGTGAAGAGCGGATGAACTACTCAATAAAAGTCACTATTACCTACGATGACAAGAAAAACATTGCGGCAAGTACCTCTGACATTTCTCTTAGTGGCTGTAAAGTAAAGCTCGTTACCCGCCATATTTTAAAGAAAGGTCAACTCATCGCAATGCGTTTAGTCGGGCTTGAGCAAGACTTTGAGCTAGGCTTAAAAAACGGTATTCAATACGAAGTAGTGGCTGTGGAAAATATATCTCGTGAATACAACCACATTCGTTTAAAGCGTACTTATGTAGAAAATAATGAAGCATTTGATCGCTTTTTAAAGAGCTTTATTCATGGCAATAAACGCCGTTATAAAGTCAACCTTGATAACACTCTTGATGCTGTCGTTTCAAAAGGCTATGAGCAATATTACATTCCGCGAGTAACTTCTTTATATGTATTTTTAAGCAAAAAAGATGATCACTATTACCCAAGCTTGAGCTTAACAACAGAAAATAATATTTTTATTCAGCGCTATTTTACTGACGAAAGAGCAATCCCTTGTTTGTACAATGTACTCAATCACCAGCGTATAACCCAATTGCTAACGCAAACAACGGCCGTTAAAGAAGATTATCTCTATACTTTTACGCATGTATCCTCAGGTAAAATTTACTATTATTCTGCAACACGTAGTGAACTTGAAAAAACGCCTGAGTTGAGCAGTTTATTTTTAAGTTTTGGCAGTCAAAAAGAAAGTTGGCAATGTTTTAAACTTCAAATCATGCCTACTCACCCAGACGATTCGTACATTCCACTTTCTTTACCTAATAGTACTGGTGAAAACATTGAAAAGCTTAATAAGCCGCCTTCGCCTCGCGTTGAAGGGCTAGTAAAAGATGTAAAGTACATTGTTGTTTTAACAAGTATTGGTAATGCTGTAGAACAAGAGCAGTATAAAAAATTAAATTATGATAAAGCACTTGTTAATCAGCTTAAACATTTTGGTCATGCTAAACATCAAACACCACCTTATTTAGATATTGTTGCACTTGAATATGTAAATTTACGTTCGCATAAGCGCTATCTATATAAAACAGCAGCAAAAATAACCTTAGGTGACATTACCTTTAGTGGCTACACGCGTGACTTTTCTGTAATGGGCTTACAACTTGAGTGCGAGCAACCCGTCACCTTTAAAAAAGGTGACATTATTTTATTATCATTTCCTGACTTGCAAAAAATAACTAAAAAGCACCAACTTAGTGAATTAAAATATGAAGTAATGGCAATTGGTAAATCGTTTACTACCATTAACTTAAAAGCAAGTCGGGTATCTGACTTCCCTCATGCTGGCGTTACCTTTTTCACTCAGTTAATTGAAAACAACAAAGACAAACTTAAAGTATCTGAAGAAGCACCTAAAGTGGAAGGCTTATCTACCGCGCTTAGAAATATGGTTACAAAAAGCGTATGTCAATTTCCATTATACTTACATAAAGAAGCTGCTCATTTTAAAACGGGAGCCATTGGTTTTGGTTTATACGCTAGCCCGTTACATGTAATTTTACAAAACTTTGGGCTGCTGGGTAATAAAACAGACTTATCTAGTATATTGACCGATGAGCAAATAATTAATGTAATTTCGCCGCATATTAAAGATAGAAGCCGCCAAGACCCTCCTCTGGCATTTACAATCGCTATTAACTTTGATCCCCGCAAAGGAGATATCAAAGATGCTATTACAAGCCAATGTGTACTAGGTGAAGACTATAGCGGCTTTGAGAAAAAAATTAGCCAAGGTATTAAATCGGATCTAATTTTTGTGATGCGTTTATATTTATCACGTACGGGACGTCCTGATACCGATTACTTATCTAACGAATTAAAATATGTAAGCCAATACGCTATGCATAAAGCAAAAGATTTGGAAAAAGCATTATGGTCTGTAGCAGGCGTAGGTGACGTAGTAGATATTACTGAAGAAGCGCTTAGCCACCTAGACCTCAATCAACAACAAATTGAGCAAATGGGACGTCGTAAACTTATTTGGTTAAACCGCTTACGTTAACTGGTTTAACCTAATCTATTTAAAAAGTAGGCTCTTCTCCTAACGGAATAGCCAACATATACAACAATTGCAATAATGATCCTTGGCAAATAGCAGCTTGTGCCTGCTCAACTACTTTAGGTTTACCATGTACGGCAACACCTAGGCCTGCTTTAGCCATCATGACTAAATCATTTGCACCATCACCGATAGCAACCGTTTGTATTTTTTCAAGTCCTAGCTTTTGTTGAAGCATCTCTAAAACAACCGCTTTTTGCTGTGCATCGACAATTGTACCCAGTACTTTACCCGTTAGTTTATCGCCTTCAAATTCAAGTACATTAGCATGAACTTCATCTAAATGAATAAGCGCTTGTACACGTTCTGCAAACGGTACAAAACCACCTGATGCGATAGCTAAGTACCAGTTATGTTGTTTTAAAATTTGGCAAAGCACTTTAATACCTGGCATGAGTGGTAATGTATTTTTAAGCTCTTCAATCAAGCTTTTTTCAATACCAGCCAGTTTAGCGACACGTTGATTTAAGCTTTCGCTAAAGTCGAGTTTACCTGCCATCGCGAGTGCTGTAACCGACGCTACTTCGTCATACACATTGGCCAAACGCGCTATTTCATCAATACATTCAATGGTAATCGCCGTTGAGTCCATATCCATAACCAACAAACCAGGCTCATAAAGGTTAGGAGGTGTGGCTACTTGTACTAACTGGCAATCAAGCGTACTTGAAAACGTTTGAAGCTCTAACGGGTTTATAGCTTGCTCTGCATTTTGCGTATAAAAGCACAGTGCGGGGGCTAGCCCTAAATCAGGTTGGTATCGGCATATAGCGGTAATGATTTGGTTATGCTTAGCTAAAAAATCAATAATGCTAGTCACATGGCTTGTGTTAAAGTCACCTGCAAATGCGATACTAAATAATCCCAGCTGTTTATTTGGAACATTATTAAGCGGTAAAAAAGTACAATCCTGATAACTAAACCATTGATTTAAAGTTAACATTGATAATGATTGCTCAGTATTAAGCTGTGCCATGCTCGTTTGCGCCATGAGATCTCCGTATTTATTTTTATTTTCCTGATATAAACTAATTGATGTAGGTATTATTAGCGCTAAATTCGCCATCAGGTGAGGTTTAAGGTTATAGTGCTAGTTGTAACATCAAATCAAAATCCTGTCAGCAGCATATACGGTGACTATGAAAAATAACCATCTTAAAAATCCTATATCGGCTTCTCAAAGAAAGCGGCTTGTGCGCCTGTTACTTGCGGCTGCCTGTTTTGTGTTGCTAAGTTGGGTTGCTGTCAGTAGCAGTTTCCAAAGCCACCAACTGCTTTATGATAGTGCCGATAGCACTGCAAAAAGTTTAACTAAGTTTATGGCTTTGAATGTAAAAACACCTTTAATCGAAAAAAACAAACCACAGTTAAATACAATTTGTAACGATATAAGCAAAGATGAATTTGTACTTTCGGCCACTATTTACGATCAACAAGGTATTTTAATAGCCAGTAGCGATAACTGGCAATCGCATCATATTTTTGGCCAACTTCCTGATTCAACACCAGGTATTAGCAAATTAAAAACCCCCTTTGTAGAGCCTGTGATAAGTGATGATGATCGTCCACTTGGGTTTGTGTCAGTTACGTATTTAACACGAGCAGCAATTGCCGACAGTCATAATCATTTTCATGATTTAGGTCGCCAAGTACTTTTAATGCTAGTGATTGCCTGCATTTTCACGTGGCAATTAGGGCGAGGCTTAAAACGTTGGCAGGTTAATCGCTACATGCAAAAAACATCTGAGCAAGAATCATAAAGTAGCTTAGCAAGCGTCTCTCTCTTACTGTGTGGCTTTAAATCACACAATGCATTAAATACATCGGGTATATGCAATGGCGTGTTAACTTCACCTTGATAGCCGCTTAAAGGCATTGAGGGAGAATCTGTTTCTAGCACTAAATTTTCTGGCTCGATAGCAGCAATAACGGCGCGTGTTTTAACTGCGCGCTCATAGGTAATAACACCACCTACTCCTAGCTTAAAGCCCTGTTTGATATAGTACTGCGCTTGTTGGATTGAACCTGAAAATGCATGAATTACCCCCCCATTTTTTGGCTTACAACGTTTAAACGATTGCGCAATTAAATCATGGCTTTGCCTATGATGCACAATGAGCGGCAAGTTAAGCTTGTTTGATAGCTCTATTTGCTGTTCAAATAAATAAGTTTGTTTGGATAGGTTTTCAATACTTCTATCAAGCCCACACTCACCAATGGCCACCAGCTGATGCGTATTTGTAGTTGCAAACTCAAATAACGCTTCTATGTGCGATTCTTTATGTTGCTCTAAAAAATAAGGGTGTAGCCCTGCCGCTATTTTTATACTTGGATAGGTTGCTTTGAGCTCTATGAGGGCATGCGATTGAGCAAGGGTAATGCCTGGCACAATAAACTGATTAACTCCCTTTGCTACACACTCTCTTATGAGAGATTCACGATTTGAATCAAACTCACTAAAATCGAGATGGCAATGAGAGTCAATAAATTGCACAGTTACTTACTCATCTATTTATTAAGGATTTAAGCGCGTAATTTGCCAGCTATTATCTGCTTGGCGCTGATATATAAAGCGGTCATGTAAACGATGCGCTCCACCTTGCCAAAACTCAATTTTAGTGGGCACTACACAATATCCGCCCCAAAAATCGGGAAGTGGAATTTCACCTTTAGCAAACTTGTTTTTCATATTGGCAAAGGTTTCCATTAGTACTTTACGTGATGACACCGGACGACTTTGCGCCGATGCCCAGGCGGCTAATTGGCTTTCTTTAGGACGAGATAAAAAGTACTTTGCCACAGCAGAAGTTGGTAATGGTTTAGCCTCGCCATATACAATAACTTGGCGCTCCATGTGATGCCACGGAAAATGCAAGGAAATTTTGTTATTACCTTTAAGCTCTTGCGCTTTACGCGAACCTGTATTGGTAAAAAACACAAAGCCGTTATCATCCAAATGCTTTAAAAGCACTATACGCTGTGAAGGCTGACCGGTTTCATCAACAGTTGCTACAACCATCGCTGTTGGATCGGGTAATTGGCTTGCTACAGCATGCTCAAGCCATGTTTCAAACTGCTTGAATGGGTCATCTTGCAAGTTATCTTCGCTTAACGCGTCTTGCAGGTATTCACGGCGGATATCTTCGAGTTTCATAACAAATCCTTTAAATAAAGCCTTAGAAAAGAGCTTAGAGTAGCGAGCTTAAAACATTAGATGTTGAGCAGTAACAAATATTAAGATTCAGGTGTATCGATAGCAATAAACATAGAGCCTTAGGTGTATCTATAGCAATAAACATAGAGTCTCAGGTGTATCGTTGGGTTTCGTTTCACTCAACCCAACCTACACAGCTCAGATATCTGCAAGTGTAGGAGTGCTAGCAAGGCGGTAAAACTATTTATGCCAAGGAGCATACGGTTTGTATGTGACTTAGGCTAAATAGTTTTACCAACGCAGCTAAAGCGAACTACACGCAGCAGATTACATTTGCTCCATAACTTCAATACCTAGCAAATCCAATCCCGTTTCTAGTGTTTTAGAAACCAAATTACACAGCACTAAACGGCTATCGCGCACGCTTGGCTCTACGCCTTCTTTAAGTACTGGGCAGGCTTCGTAAAATGTCATGTATAAGCTTGCAAGCTCATATAAGTAACCACATAGTACGTGCGGTGTTGCTTCGTTGATCATTAAATCAAGGACTTCTTCAAGCTGTAGTAGCTTAAGTGCTAGTGCTTTTTCTTGAGGCTCAACAATTACAACATCTGAATTTAATGTAGTTGCATCAACGCCTGATTTACGAAAAATACTGCGTATACGTGTATAAGCATATTGTAAGTAAGGAGCGGTTGCACCTTCAAAGCTTAGCATGCTGTCCCAGTTAAAAATGTAATCGCTGGTGCGATGCTTAGAAAGATCGGCATATTTAACTGCACCAATACCTACTTTACGGGCAATCTCGCTGCGCTCAGAATCACTTAAATCAGACTCACGTTCAGCTAGTTTTGCGGCTGCACGGTTAATTGACTCTTCTAATAAATCAGCAAGTTTTACTGTGCCGCCAGTACGTGTTTTAAATGGTTTATTATCGGCGCCCATCATGGTGCCAAACGGGCAAAACTCGTAGCTTGTTTCGTCTCGTAATAAACCAGCTTTACGCGCTGTTAGCTCTACTTGGTTAAAGTGTAGATTTTGACGTGCATCTACAAAAATTAAGATACGATCGGCACCTAATTTATTTGAACGGTAGTCACATGCAGCTAAATCGGTTGTTGCATATAAAAAACCACCGCCAGATTTTTGTACGATAAACGCTGATGGCTCGCCATCTTTATTAGCAAGTTCATCTAAAAACACCACTTGCGCGCCTTGCGACTCAACGGCAATATTTTTATCTTTAAGTAGGCTAATAATATCGTTAAGCTCTGCGTTGTATGCGCTTTCAGCCATAATATCGGCTTGAGTAAGCGTTACATTTAAACGCTTGTATACTTCTTCAGAGTGTTTAACTGAGGTGGCTATAAATAGTTTCCAAAGCTTTTCACAGTGCGTATCGCCGCCTTGTAGTTTAACAACATAGTCACGTGCTTTATCTGCAAAGCCTTCTTCATCGTCAAAACGTTTTTTAGCATCGCGATAAAAGGTTTCTAAATCAGCAAGTGCTACAGAGTCTAAATCAACACCTTGGCTAATTTGATCTTCTAAATGCGCGATTAACATACCAAATTGCGTGCCCCAATCACCCATGTGATTTTGACGTACAACCGTATCGCCTCTAAATTCAAGCGCACGCACAATTGAGTCACCAATAATGGTTGAACGTAAATGGCCTACGTGCATTTCTTTAGCAAGGTTTGGTGATGAATAATCAACAACCACTTTTTGTGGCTTAGCATGCTCATTTACAGCAAGCTTTGCATCACTGTTAGCGGCTTGTACGCTTTGCGCTAAAAACTCAGGCTTTAAATGAATATTAATAAAACCTGGGCCTGCAATTTCAGTCTTTTGAGCAATATCGCTTACATCAAGGTTATCTATAATTTTTTGCGCAAGCTCACGTGGGTTGCTTTTCATTTTTTTAGCCGCGCCCATGGCTGCATTAATTTGGTAATCACCAAATTGTGGACGTGTGCTTTGCGTTACTGCTGGGTTTGTATCTTCAGGTAAGCCTGCACCAACCATAGCTGCAACGGCTTTTTCGATTAAAATAGTACGAATATTCATATTTTTTACCTTTGTAAGCCCGACAAAGCAGGCTTTCAGTTAACTGTAGTCAGTCGATTCTAGTTTTCGCGTGTATGGCTAAACGTTACTTCAGGGTAGCGCTCTACCGATAAGTTAAGATTTACACGGCTAGGCGCAATGTAAGTTAAGTTATCACCGCCATCGAGTGCTAAATTACTTTCGCACTTGCGCTTAAAGTCTTCAAACTTTTTCACATCATCGCTACTTACCCAACGCGCTGTATTTACGTTTACACCTTCGTAAATAGCATCTACGTTATATTCGGCTTTTAAGCGCGCTACAACTACATCAAACTGAAGTACACCTACCGCGCCCACAATTAAATCGTTGTTTATAAGCGGTCTAAATACTTGCACAGCACCTTCTTCAGAAAGCTGCACTAAGCCTTTTAATAATTGCTTTTGCTTAAGCGGATCGCGAAGACGAATACGGCGGAATAATTCAGGCGCAAAGTTAGGGATACCACTAAATTTAAGTTTTTCGCCTTGCGTGAATGTATCACCAATTTGAATAGTTCCGTGGTTATGCAAACCAATAATGTCGCCGGCGTAAGCGTCAGCTGCGCGCTCGCGGTCGCCCGCCATAAAGGTTACCGCATCAGAAATGCTCACTTGCTTGCCAATTCGCACGTGATTCATTTTCATGCCTTGGCTGTACTTACCCGATACAATACGCATAAATGCAATACGGTCACGGTGCTTTGGATCCATGTTGGCCTGAATTTTAAATACAAAACCAGTAAAGTTTTCTTCAGTTGCAACAATAAGTCTGTCTTCTGTTTCGCGTGGTAATGGCGTTGGCGCCCATTTAGTTAAACCATCTAACACGTGGTCAACACCAAAGTTACCAAGTGCTGTACCGTAATAAACTGGCGAAAGCTCACCGGCTAAAAACAGATCTAAATCAAATTCGTTTGATGCGCCAATAACAAGCTCAAGCTCATCGCGTAATTGCGCAGCTAAATCTTCACCAATGGCAATATCAAGCTCTGGGTTATCAAGACCTTTAATGGTACGAACTTCTTGAATTTTATGACCCTGACCTGTTTTGTATAAAACAGCTTCGTCATTATGAATGTGGTAAACACCTTTGAACTCTTTACCACAGCCAATTGGCCAAGTGATGGGGGCACAGGCAATATTTAGCTCTGTTTCAACTTCGTCCAGCACTTCCATTGGGTCGCGAATATCACGATCACATTTGTTCATAAAGGTAACAATAGGTGTGGTACGCAGGCGTGTAACTTCCATTAACTTGCGGGTACGGTCTTCTACACCTTTTGCTGCATCAATAACCATTAAACACGAATCTACCGCTGTTAATGTGCGGTAAGTATCTTCAGAGAAGTCTTCGTGCCCTGGAGTATCAAGTAAGTTAACAAGTGCGTTGTTATATGGAAACTGCATTACAGAGGTAGTAACAGATATACCACGCTCTTTTTCCATTTCCATCCAGTCAGACTTAGCATGCTGGTTAGAACCACGGCCTTTTACAGTACCAGCTCGTTGAATAGCTTGTCCGAATAACAATACTTTTTCGGTGATGGTTGTTTTACCAGCATCTGGGTGAGAGATGATAGCAAAGGTTCGTCGTTTATTAATTTCGCTAAGGAGATTTTGATCTGCCATTAAAAAGTTCTTTTAGTTTGTATACGGATATTATCCACTTTAAGTATGCTGAGCTTTCAAGGCTTAAATAATAACAATTGCATTAAATTAGTGATCTATTATAGCGATAAGTAAATAGTGTAATAACAAGGCGAAAATTATCACATAGAGTTGTTCTCTATGAATAATTTTTTAACGTAGTTAGTAAGTTATTCAATACGCTAGAATGATCATATTTTTAATAAAATTGGTATAAAGCAACCTCGAAAGCTCAACACACCATCAGAAAAGCCCTAAATTGGCTCTTCACATGCGATCCGTTATGTTAATCGTAATTGAAGACTATTTTCGCTGATCTTGGCCTTATAAACAATCAATGGTTAGTTATTAACTGATCTTTTTATTAAAGGCCGTTGAGTTCTAAAATAAAATGCAAAGCTCGCCCCCCCATCCCCTTATTATTTTACGTAAGTTTCTTTCGTTGGTTACAGAAATTAGCCATCAAGACACCTACAGGCTTGTGTAATATAGCGGTTACGCATATTATTGATAAATTGCATGGAGGATAAGTAGTTTGGTCATGAAAACCAGTAAGTTAAGCATTCGATTATTATGGTATATAACGCCGCTTGTTATATTGCCTCTATTATTTTTAGGGGGCTTCACGCTCACGAATGTAACTAACTCCACTCAAAAACAAGCCGATCTAATAATGAGTCGTTTTGTTGAGCAACAACAACAAAAAGTATTTAACTATATAGACTCTTTTCACTCAACTACAAAGCTGCTCTCGACTTCTCCCGTACTGAGTGACTTTTTAGCAAATGATGTACGAGCTAATGGCAGTTATACACGCCAACTAGGTGCCTTAATGGATGTATTTGCCAGTTATAGCGAAGCCTATCCAGATATAGTCAGTATTAATTTAGTCTCTGAAAGCGGAAAAAGCGACGCTTATTATTCAAACAATCTGACTACAGCCCCTAAAAGTTATCCCTTTTTAAATAAAGTACTGCAAAGTAATTTAAGCCAGCAACAGTTCATGGATCAAAAATCAGACGGAACAACCAGTTTGTATTTTATTCAGCGAATTTATAGTGTTGACTACTATTTAAAACGCCCTCAACAGTTAGGCTTTATCGTTGTCCATGTTGAGCCTTCAATACTCAATACCAGTATTTTAGAGGCGCCTTATAACAATACACTTAATTTACTACTCACCAAAGATGGTAAAATTTTATTTAGTTCCGATTACAGTATGCGCGGCCAATACATTAGCGAATACGAACTAAACCGAATACATGATTTAGCTGATATTGGCACCTTGTCGACTATCGAACTATCAAGTATAGATAAAATAGAGCGCATGATTTTTGCGGTACAAATGAGTGGCGGTTATTATTATGTTTCTACTATTCCTAAAGCTGTACTTTATCAATCTGGTAAGGCTATTAGTTTAATAACAGGCTTAATTGTTCTTATTTCGGTGATCACCCTGCCTATATTAATTTTTGTGGTTGTGCGTAACTTACTACTCAACCCTATCGAGTTATTAGGTGCAGCAAGCCACCGCGTTGGGGATGGTGATTTATCGGTGAATTTACCTGCGCATACAAATGATGAAGTAGGCATTTTATTTAACGATTTTAATCACATGGTTAACCAGATAAGACACTACCAACAACAGCTGGAAGATTATAAACATCACTTAGAAGATAAAGTAGAAAGCCGTACCAAAGCACTTGAAGCAATGAACAGCCAACTAGAGCTGGCGATTGCTCAAGCTGAACAAGCGAATCAACTTAAAAGTCGTTTTTTAGCAAATATGAGTCACGAAATACGTACACCGCTCACTGCTATTATGGGCTTTACAGAACAATTACTACACAACGATAAAATAGCGAACGATAAACAGCACCTCAGTACTATTTTACGAAATTCAAAACACTTGCTAGAACTAATCAATAACATTTTGGACTTATCTAAAATTGAGGCCGAAAAGCTTGCAGTAGATCAAGCGCCTATCAATGTAGTACAGCTCGTACATGATATTGAATCTATTATTGAACCCTTAGCAAAAGAGAAACAGCTTACTTTAAATATAAACTATGAATTACCACTGCCTCGTACCATATACAGTGATATTACGCGTTTAAAACAAATATTAATTAACGTTGCGAATAATGCAGTTAAATTTACAGAGCAAGGCAGCGTTTCTATTTGCGTACACTTTCATCAAAAAAGAAAAATGCTTGAATTTGTTGTCACAGACACCGGCATCGGAATGTCTGAAAATCAAATAAAGCGTGTATTTAAACCATTTGAGCAAGCTGATGCAACGACTACCCGTCGATTTGGCGGTACAGGGCTTGGTTTATGTATTTCCAAAAACTTGGCGCAACTACTCGGTGGTGATGTAGTACTAAAAAGTGAAATAGGTAAAGGAAGTAAGTTTTCTATTAGCGTGTCGTGTCATTTAACAGGCAGAAAACCCGCACTACAATTACTTACAGATAAAAGCCAACTAACGCCAGAAAGAGATCCACTACTATCGTTTGCAACCAACCACTTTGATGCCAATATTTTAGTGGCTGAAGACAACCCTGATAATCAATTACTAATAAAACTGCTTCTGCAAACGTGGGGCCTAGAACCCGATATAGCAAGTAATGGCGCACAAGCAGTAGAAATGGCGCTAGTTAACGACTATCAGTTAATTATTATGGATATGCAAATGCCGGTTATGGGCGGGTTAGAAGCAACTAAAATGCTACGCCACGCTGCGTACGACGGCCCTATCATCGCATTAACCGCAAACGTAATGAACCATGATATAGGCACTTATTTGGAGGCTGGTTGTGATAAAGCACTTGGTAAGCCGATTGATAAAGACGCATTAGAAAACGTACTAGTGAGTTATTTACACCTTGAAAAAGATAACCAAAATAAATGGGATAACTTATTAAAAAGTGAAAAATTCCAACAAATTGCAGACAACTACTTAGCTAATTTGCCGACTTACTTAGATGAAGTAAAAACATATCAACGTTCTGATGACTGGGAAGCACTACGAAATGTTGCCCACAGTATTAAAGGAAGTGCTGGGTGCTTTAACTTTGACGATATTTATCACAGCGCAGGCGCACTCGAAGACTCATTAAAAAGTGATAACAAAATAGTTCGCGATGATCTTATAGCCGACTTAATTACCGCTATTGAAAACTCTATAAATAATAAGCAAGTATAAACAACACATGCTCGCTGTTATTGGAAACCTAAACTTAATGCCATCCCCATTAAAATGGCATCTTCAAAGCCATTTTTAGCTGGGTTGTCGCTTGGGTAGTAGTTTTTACGCACTGACATTTCTATAAAGCCAGCGTACTCATACAGCGCAATTGCTCGCGTGTTAGATTCGCGTACCTCTAAAAATAAGTTTTCAGCGTTTTGTTGCTCACCGTATTCAATAAACTGAGCTAACAACTGCTTAGCAATGCCCTTGCCTTGATAACTTGGTGTTACGCAAATATCCATAAGCGTATAATCAGGACCTGCTTTTTCACCAATATAAAAACCAACCATAGTCTCATTTTCAAACGCGGCTACATTAAAATAGCGCCCACCTAAACACGAACTCATTGTATTTAACGTCCACGGATGGCTATGGCATGCTGTTTCTATTGCCATTAATTGAGGTATTGCGGTTTCGTCTACTGGTTTAAAGTTTATCAAGGTGTTCACTCATTAAAGCCCATAAAGCGCGCTTATCGGCCGTGCTGAGCTGTGGTTTTGTAAGTACTAGCTGATCGTCATTTAATTGCATCTCAGCGCTTTGTACAACGCTGTTAATAGCAATTGGTAATGCTGCACGTTTAATATCTGCAAATAATTGTTCACAAAGCACTATAGGCTCAAGTACATTGTTTTTTGATGCAGTATCAGGAGCATGACTACTTGCCGCAACACTATCTATTAAAAGATTATCTGCAGGAGGGCTATCCGCTGGAAATTTATCGGCTGGTTTAAAGTGTTTATTTAATTCGAGGTTTTCAATACCAAAAACAGCTGCGTACCGTGAATGCATAACGACTCGATGAAATTAGTAAGTAAGGTAATATAAGAATTAATAAATACGATGTAAAGAAGAAATGGCAGGGGCGGAGAGACTCGAACTCCCAACCATCGGTTTTGGAGACCGCTGTTCTACCAATTGGAACTACGCCCCTGCAATGACGACGAATTATAGAGAAGTTTCGCCAAAGGTAAAGAGAAAAATCACACTTTTAGTTCAACTGCTTTTTAAATAAACAAAACGGCGAATTAGCATGCTAATCCGCCGTTTTTAATCACTTTATTTTATCTGACTAAAACTAAAATTAATTATTCCCATTCGATAGTTGCAGGTGGTTTACCTGAAATATCGTAAACAACACGAGAAATACCATCAATTTCGTTAATGATACGGTTTGAAACCACACCTAAGAACTCATACGGTAAATGTGACCAGCGCGCTGTCATAAAGTCGATTGTTTCCACACAACGAAGTGATACAACCCAATCGTACTTACGTGCATCGCCCATAACCCCTACCGATTTAACCGGTAAAAATACAGTAAACGCTTGGCTTACTTTATGGTAAAGCTCTGCTTTGTGTAGCTCTTCGATGAAAATCGCATCGGCGCGGCGTAATAAATCACAGTATTCTTTTTTGATTTCGCCAAGTACACGCACACCTAAACCTGGTCCAGGGAAAGGATGACGGTAAAGCATGTCGTACGGTAAACCTAGTTCTAGGCCAATTTTACGCACTTCATCTTTGAATAATTCACGTAATGGCTCAACAAGGCCCATTTTCATGTCATCTGGTAATCCGCCCACATTGTGGTGAGATTTAATAACATGCGCTTTGCCTGTAGCAGATGCCGCTGATTCAATTACATCTGGGTAAATTGTACCTTGCGCTAACCATTTTGCATTTTTAAGCTTTTTGGCTTGCTCATCAAACACATTAATAAACGTGTGACCAATGGCTTTACGTTTATCTTCTGGGTCAGACTTACCCGCTAGATCATTTAAAAACTGCTCTTCAGCTTCAACTTTAACAATGTTTAAGCCAAATTTATTACCAAACATGTCCATTACTTGTTGGCCTTCGTTTAAACGAAGTAACCCATTATCAACAAATACACATGTTAGTCTTTCGCCAATTGCACGGTGAATAAGCATAGCCACAACTGATGAATCAACACCACCAGATAAGCCTAGAATAACTTCGTCATCGCCAACTGTTTCTTTAATTCGTTCGATAGCATCATCGATAATTTTTGCAGCAGTCCATAATTTTTCACAGCCACAAATATCAATAGCAAAACGCTCTAATAAGCGCTGACCTTGATGTGTATGTGTCACTTCTGGGTGAAACTGTACGCCGTAGAAACGTTTTTCTTCGTTAGACATTGCAGCATGTGGGCAAGTAGATGTTTTAGCTGTTGTAGTAAAACCAGCTGGAATATCCATTACTTTGTCGCCATGGCTCATCCAAACGTCAAGTACGCCGTTGCCACCATCAGTGATGTGGTCTTCAATTGCATCAAACAATGCACAGTTGCCTGCTTTTTCAACTTGTGCGTAACCAAACTCTTTTTTATCAGAGCTATGAACACTACCACCTAGTTGAGCTGCCATTGTTTGCATACCGTAGCAAATACCTAGTACAGGCACGCCTGCATTAAATACATACTCAGGAGCGCGCGGGCTGTTTTCAAGTGTTGTTGATTCTGGGCCACCAGAAAGAATGATACCTTGTGGGTTAAACTCGCGGATTTGCTCTTCAGTCACATCCCATGCCCACAGTTCACAGTAAACACCAATTTCGCGTATACGGCGCGCGATTAGTTGAGTGTATTGTGAACCAAAGTCTAAAATGAGAATTCGTGAATCGTGAATATCTTTGCTCATGGAGTATCTCGTAAAGTAGATGCTAATGCTAAATGCCGCTTTGAATACCAATTTTATTAAACATTACTAATTCTTGCTGGCTAAATAACTCTCTAACCACGTTAAAAACTTCTTATTTAGAAGAAACTAAAAGTCGAAGTTTTTGCCTCGTTATTGAGCCATTTATCTGTTGCAATAATTGACCACTTTATTAATGCAATTGGTATTTATATAAACGACTAAAAAGAGGGCTTGCAAAGCAAGCCCAGTATATTAAATTAATTACGCTGCTTAACCTAAGCGGTAATTTGGTGCCTCTTTAGTGATTTGCACATCATGAACGTGCGACTCACCCATACCTGCTGAAGTAACACGTACAAATTGTGGTTTTGTATTTAGCTCTTCAATTGTTGCACAACCAGTTAAGCCCATAGCGCTTCGTAGGCCGCCCACTTGCTGATGAATAATTGTTGCAATAGGGCCTTTGTAAGCTACGCGACCTTCAATACCTTCAGGTACTAACTTGTCTGCTTCGTTTGATTTTTGGAAGTAACGATCTGATGAACCTTCTTTTTGATCCATCGCGCCCAATGAGCCCATACCACGGTAAGATTTGTAATAACGGCCTTGGTACAATTCAACTTCACCTGGTGCTTCTTCAGTACCAGCAAGAAGAGAACCCACCATTACACACGATGCACCAGCAACAAGTGCTTTAACAATATCACCAGAAAAACGAATGCCGCCATCAGCAATAACAGGAATGTCGCGACCTTTTAAGCCTTCAACAGCATCTGAAATAGCGGTAATTTGTGGAACGCCACAACCGGTAACAATACGTGTAGTACAGATAGAACCTGGGCCGATACCTACTTTAACTGCATCTGCTCCCGCATCAGCTAGTGCAATCGCACCTTCAGCTGTTGCAATGTTACCTGCAATAATTTGTAAGTCTGGGTACTCTTTACGCGTTTTAGTTACACGGTCAATAACACCTTGAGAGTGACCATGTGATGTATCGATAAGTAAAACATCAATACCCGCTTCTACTAATGCAGCAATACGCTCATCAGTACCCGCGCCAACACTTACAGCAGCACCTACACGTAAACGACCTTGGTCGTCTTTACATGCGTCAGGTTTGTCTTGGGCTTTTTGGTAATCTTTTACTGTGATCATGCCTTTGAGTTTAAATTCATCATCAACAACAAGGATTTTTTCAATGCGGTGTTCGTGCATTAAGCCTAAAATTTCTTCGCGTGCTGCGCCTTCTTTAACGGTAACAAGCTTTTCTTTTTTAGTCATAACGGTAGAAACAGGCTGTTCAAGCTTAGTTTCAAAACGCATATCACGGCTAGTAACAATGCCTACAAGTACATTATTGCTGTCAGTAACCGGAAAGCCTGAAAAACCTTTTTCGTGCGAAAGCTCAACTGCATCAGCAATTGTTAAATCGGCAGTCACCGTTACAGGGTAAGAAACAATACCTGCTTCGTAGGTTTTAACTTTACGTACGTTTTTCGCTTGTTCTTCGATAGTCATGTTTTTATGAATAAAACCAAGACCACCCTCTTGCGCAAGGGCAATAGCTAAACGAGCTTCTGTAACAGTATCCATAGATGCTGAAATAAGCGGCAAGTTAAGTTTGATACCACGCGTTAAGCGAGTTGAAATGTTTGCCGTGTGTGGCAAAACAGTAGAATGACCAGGTACTAAAAGTACGTCATCAAAGGTAAGAGCTTCTTTAGCGATTCTAAGCATTTTGGCAACTTCTCACATGTGGAACTACGATAAGGAATTGCGGCCAAATTTTAACAGCGTTGTTGGCATGAGTAAATAATATTTCGTAAATATTTATGATAAACTTACCTTATAACTTGCCTCATAAATAGTTTTAGGTTGTTTTTTATGTTTTCGAAGCCTTCGCAGACGGTTTACACCGTGTCACGCCTTAATAGAGAAATTCGCACATTACTTGAGCAAGGCTTTGCCTCATTAGTATTAACAGGCGAAATTTCTAATTTCATTACCCCTGCATCCGGTCATTGGTATTTTTCGCTAAAAGACGATAAAGCACAAATTAAAGCCGCAATGTGGCGCGGCAACAACCGCAACCAAAGCTACCGCCCTGCAAATGGCGCGCAAGTTACAGTAAAAGCGCGTGTATCACTTTATGAACCTCGCGGTGACTACCAGCTTATTGTTGAGCATATGGAGCCGGCCGGCGAAGGTCAGCTAAAGCAAGAATTCGATGCACTTAAAATGCGTTTGGCCGCCGAAGGATTATTTAGCTCTGCTCACAAGCAGCCATTACCGCAAAATATTAATCGTATTGGTGTTATTACCTCAGCAACCGGCGCTGCTATAAAAGATATTTTAACGGTACTTAAACGCCGTGCGCCACAATTAGAAGTCATTATTTACCCTGCGATGGTGCAAGGCAAAGAAGCACACCTGCATTTAATTAATCAAATTGAATTAGCTAATGCTCGTGATGAAGTAGACGTACTTATTTTAGGACGAGGCGGAGGATCACTTGAAGATTTATGGTGTTTTAACCACGAACAGCTCGCCCGCGCTATTTTTAAAAGTGAATTACCCATAGTAAGTGCGGTAGGCCACGAAATAGATACCACTATTAGCGACTATGTTGCCGATGTTCGTGCAGCAACCCCATCAGCGGCAGCTGAGCTTGTAAGCCCAAATACGCAAGAGTTACACAACAAAGTAACGCAATTAGTTAATCGTTTATCTAACGCGTTTAAGCACGGCATTGCCGACAAGCGCGCATTAGCAACGCAGTTACAACACCGCCTTAATTTATGTCATCCACGTAATCAGCTTAATCAAAAAACGCAACGTTTGGATGAGCTAAGCATTGCACTGCAACAAGCTATGCGTAATCGCTTATACCAGCAAGAACGCACACTTAATAACTTAACGCCGCGTTTAATGCGCCAATCACCAGACAAAAAACTCGCTACAGCAAACCATATACTCACGCAATTACACGCAAGACTAAACCAAGCTATACAGCATCAATTGCAGCAAGCAGATAACAACTTGGCACTACAGGCAAGTAAATTAGATTCGGTAAGTCCGCTAAATGTTTTAGCACGCGGTTACAGCATTACAAAAAATGAAAAAAATAAAGTGGTTAAGTCAGTAAGTGATGTGAAAGCCGGTGATGCACTTATTACCGAACTTGTTGATGGTGTTATACATTCTAAAGTAGTGAGCTAGCACGCTTAACTAAAATAGGAGCACTTACTCTTTGGTGCTCACTATAAATTCTATTCGCTCGTCGTTTGAGCTTGATGAGGTGATTTTAAACTGTTGCCACCAAGGTGTCGTTGCCAACTTATCATTAAGTTCACGCCACTGTGCATGGCCTTGTTCATTATTCTTATCGGCTAGTAATTCAAATTTACAGATAGTTTGTTTACAAGTTAAATAGCTTAGCTGCGCCGTATTACTTAAATCACTGATGATTAAAAAGTCAGTAAGTGCCGTTTCTATTTCGAAGCTCCACTGCGTATTTTCACTTTCACTATCAAATTTTTCATCAAGCTGCTTAGCAAAATCAGTGCCTTCTAAGCGAGTTCGCTTTAACTGCTGCTGAGCAACTTTCAGCTGTTTTGTAGCTACTGACAATTCGTTATTTAGCGCACTTATTTTCGTAATGTACTCTTTTTCCAGCGGTTGTTGAAGTGCTTTGGTTGTAGTGTTTATAGGTGATTTTTGAACTGATTTATTACCGCTTACTTCAATAATAACATCTTGGCTAGCATGTATAAATTGAGCCGTTTTATCGTTAAACGGTTCATACAAATGCAAAAAGTAACCACTTGTTAATCCTACCCCCACAAAAAAGCTGAGTATCATTGCAAATAAGTTACTTTTATATGGCATTTATTTTCGCCTACCTTTATAGCATTGCACTTGTATGTGAAGCATTTTCAGGCTCAGGATTTGCTAAAAAGTTTTGGTTCATACTTTGCGCCGGACACTCACAATCCGGTCGACCAATAATTTTAGCGGGTACGCCAACAGCGGTTGTGTGTGCTGGAACATTGCTAAGTACAACAGAGCCTGCACCAATTCGTGCGCCCTCGCCCACTTCAATATTACCAAGTACTTTAGCGCCGGCGCCAATTAATACGCCCGCTCTAATTTTGGGATGACGATCGCCCTGCTCATTGCCTGTACCGCCAAGCGTTACAGATTGCAAAATTGATACGTTATCTTCTATTACCGCTGTTTCACCAATAACAATACCGGTTGCATGGTCAAACATAATGCCTTTACCCACTTTACATGCTGGGTGAATATCGACCCCAAACACTTCAGATGTTCGGCTTTGTACAAAGCGCGCTAACTCTTTACGGTTTTGTTGCCATAAGCAATTTGCTAAACGGTGCGCTTGAATAGCATGAAAACCCTTTAAGTTTAATATCACCGTAAGGTAAGTTTCGGCTGCGGGATCTCTGTCTTTTACCGCTTTAATATCCTCAGCTACATAAGTAAGCATACGATCGCACTTTACAAATGCTTGATCGAACAACTCACGAATAGTAAATGCAGATACCACCGCGTCCGCCAATTTATTAGCAACAATAAAGCTCAATGCTGAACCCAAACACTCATGATTCAAAATACATGAATACACATGACTCGCTAAAAGAGGTTCACGGGTTACGACTTCATTTGCTTCAGTACGAAGCTGTTGCCAAATTTCATGACGCATAATACTGCACTGCCTTAAATTGATATAAAAGAGCCTTTTATCAAGTCTAACGGATTTAAAGCCTAAGGTGTTAACCCCTTAGTTATTTGTTCTGGTTATTAGGTATAACCGTTTATTAAGTTTCATTATTAAATAACCTGAACTGTGGATAATAAATCTATCTCGAGCAGCTATTTTCAGCGCTAACTGCGTTGAATTTACTGAAAATCTCTGGCTAGAGAAAATAAATTTAAATACCACCATGATTCAATACGTTAGTAAATCTCTCAACCAGAGTTCAGATTAAATAATAAAAAAGCCCCAATACTTTAAGCATTGAGGCTTTTTCTAACACTTAAAAACCACTTAAATTATTGAAATACTTTATCGACTTTCATCACTTCAATATTTTTTACAGGAATTGCTAATTTATAATCAGCAATCACTTTATCCTCAGCAACCAACTCAGCAGGTTTATTCGTGTTGTAAACCATTGGCGATGTTTGCTGCGATGCTAAACGTTTTTGCATATCAGCGCCGTCACCAGTAATAAATACATAGTGAACATTGTCTGTTTGTAAGTTTTCTTTAATAACGCGATTTACATCAGCAAGCGTTAGCGTTTTAAGTTTGTTAGTTACGTAACTTACAAAGCTATCTGTGTTGTAAAATTCGCTATCAAGCGCGTAACCTAATTGGCGATTTTGACTTGCGACCATTTGCGGCACAAAGTTAATTAAAAAGTTACGCGTTGCTTCAAAGTCATCTTCGCTCATACCATTTTTAATTAGCTTATCAAGCTCAAATAAGGCTGTACGAGTTGCAAAGTGCGCATCGTTATTAGAGCGAAGTGGGCGTAACCACACTTGAAATATTTGCTCTGAGCGCCCTAGGTTTGCATCTGGCTTGGTTTGAAACATACCACGTGGAAAGTATTCAATGTATGCATAATCGCCATAGTTCATACCGCGAGTTTCACGAATACGCTCATATAAAAAGCTGTTAGAACTACGGTGCTCACCAAAGTACGAACGCACAAGCCAAAGGGCTGTCCAGTCTTCGCTACTTCTAATTGTATTAATAGGAAAACCAAATGATACCGCAGTCGATTGTGCCGATTTTTCTACAATCGTTGCATGATGACCTTTAAGCACTGGCGCATCAGGAATACTTAAACGACTTTGCTCACCTTTTGGTAGCGTTGCAAAGTCGCTCATCATTTTAGCTTTAAGTTTTGCAGGCACAGCCCCAATTAAGCCAACCGTGAGTTTAGATTGCGTAAGCTCGCTGTTATAAAACGCTTTAACATCATCTAGCGTCAACGCTTCTAAATCCGAAATATCACCATAGTTGTAACTTTCGTAAGGGTGATTTTTGTAAAGTGCACTGTATAGCACTTCTTTACCTAGCTCTTCATCATTAGATGCTTTTAAGCCTGACTTAATACCGTCGATCATTTCTTTTTTAAGGCGTTTAAAGTCGTCATCTCTAAAACCTGGATTTAGTAATTGATCGCTCACAAGTGTATACCACTGCGCCGCATTATCTTTGTGAATGCGCCCTTGAAACGACAGCATTTCTTTATCTATTTGATAGCCAAAGCTACCCGCAAGCGGATAAAGTGCTTTTTGAATATCTTTGTAGCTTGTCGCCTCTGAGCCACCTTGTGCAAGCATAGCCGCAGTTAACGCAGCAACACCTTTTTTGTCTTGTGGGTCGGCAGCCGCACCGGTATTGAATAAAAAGTTAACATCAATTAATGGCGAGCTATTGGTTTTATCAAGTACTTTAAATACAGGAGCCGCAGGTGCTTGTTCAAGCTTTGCAGTAAGCGCATTTAAATCAACTTCTTGCTCAAAACCTGGGGCTTTATCAAGTGCCGACATTGTTAATGTGGTACGTGCGTTATCAGTAAAGTATTTATTAGCAACGGCTTTAATATCTGCGCTGGTGATGTTATCTGCCGATTTATACAGCTGGTTTATAACCTCAGGATCACGCTCAAAATGCATGTAGCTGGCAAGGGTTGATGCAATCGCTTGCGACGAATCTAAGCCATTAATAAAGCTGTACTTAAGGTTCGATTTTAAATCACTGAGCTTTTGCTCATCAACAAGCTCAGTGCGTGCTTTTGCATAAGTGCGGTTAATGGCATCGCGTGCAGTGGCTAAATCATCTGTGTTTTCTACTTTAACAAATACGTGTAATAAACCCGGATCTTTAGTCTCTGGGTTATAGGTAAACATTTGGCTGGCAATTTGTTTGTCGACCACTAGCTCTTGATATAAATCTGAATTACTAGAAAAATAAAGCTGTGAGATTAAATCAAGTGCCGCTCTGTCTTTTTTAGCAGGCTCCCACGCAGCGCCTTTGTACGATACAAGTAACCAATGCCCTGGTAGCGCTTCATCTTGCTGGTGCAAATATTTTGGTGTTTGTTGAACAGGTTCTGCTTTAATGTCAGCAACATAGTTACCCTTTTTCCAGCTGCCCCAATGCTTTTTAACCATTGCCATTGTTGCTTGTGGGTCTACATCGCCCACGATGACAAGTGACACATACTCAGGCTTATAAAACTTAGCAAAAAATTCTTTACCGTAGGCCATTTGATCTGGCATGGCTTCTATGTCTTTAAAAAAGCCCATAGTGGTGTGTTTATACGTGTGCTTATCAAACGCTTCTTCGCGTACAGCGCTTAATAATTTACGAATTGGGCTCGCGTTGTTTTTTAAGTACTCACCTTTTACCGTTTGTGCTTCTGTTCTAAATTGCTCTTCGGTGTAGGTTAAATTTTGAAAAATATCAGCTTCAAGCTCAAGTACTTTATCAAGGTGCTGCTTTGAAAAGTTTAAATGGTAATTTGTGTAATCATTTGTTGTATAAGCGCGGTTATCAACACCTGAATTTTTTAATATGTCTGAGTACACATCTTCAGGGTATTTTTGTGAGCCTTTAAACATCATGTGTTCAAAAAAGTGAGCAAAGCCTGTTTTGCCTTCTTCAACTTCGTTACGCGATCCAACCGATACCGGAATTTGCAGCGACACTACATCAGGGTAATCGGTTTTAACAACCATGACACGTAAGCCGTTTTCTAGCTCTTCAATTAAGTAACCTTGTGAAAAAACACGATCATCAGCTTTATTTACTTGTTCTTGTTGTGCTGTTGTTTGCGTGCTTTGGTTTTGTTGCATGGCGCAACCCGTTAACGCCAGCGATACCGCTAAGCTGGTTGCTAATAATTTAAATTTCATTGCTGTCCCTTTTTAAATTGAGCAAATTTGTTGTCAGATGTATTACTAACTCACCCTCGATTATGCCCCAAAGCCAATAAATATAAGAGCCCCAAGGGAACTTATTATGTAAACAACTGTGTCAATTATAAATTATGGGAACAAGCACTATGAATAAACATCATGTTAGTTGAAAAACTTTCATTAAATAAATCTATCTAGACGTCTAAATGGCTGCTATATTAAATCCATCAAAACAAACTTAGCTGGAATGAGGATTATGGCTTTATCACTAAAAGAGAAGATAGTGGACACCAATCAAGGTGTTTATCTTATTGGTACTACCCCGCCTAAAATTGGCACCGATAAAGCGCAATTAAAAACCATTGCAGAAAAGCTATTAGGTCGCTTACACGAAATTGAATACGACGGCGTGATAATTTACGACATTCAAGACGAAAGCAGCCGAACTAACCAAGACCGCCCATTTGCGTTTAAACAAACCGTTGATCCGCGTGAATACAGCCATTTACTTCGTAATTTATCTGCACAAGATGTGATTACTTATAAAAGTGTGGCGCAGCGTGGCGTAGGCGAATTTAAAGATTGGCTAAGTGAAACTAAAAACGACTACGATTTACAAAATGTTGTTTTAGTAGGTAGCCCATCATCGGTAGGCGATATAAAGCTAAGCCTGCCAGATGCGTATAAAGCGATGGCTGAGCAATCCGATGATTTCTTTTTAGGTGGCGTTACGATTGCCGAGCGCCATTCAAGTAAACGAAATGAGCACGAACGATTAATAGAAAAAACAGCACAAGGTTGTCAGTTTTTTATATCGCAAGCTGTTTACGATGCACAAGCTACTATAGAGCTAATCACTAGCTACGCACGTACTTGTAAAGCACAGGGTATTACACCTCAACGTATTATATTAACGTTTACCCCGTGCGGCGGCGAAAAAACCTTAGAGTTTATGCAATGGTTGGGTATCTCAGTGCCAGAGGCAACTAAATGGCGCATGCTTGATGCAGACAATACATTAAGTGAATCCGTCCGTATTTGCCGCGAAAACCTCGACTTAATACTTAAAAGCTGTGCGCACCTAGACGTGCCACTGGGCTTAAATATTGAAAGCTTAACAAACCGTAAAGAAGAAATTGACGCGTCAATTAACTTATACCGTTTATTAAAAGCCATTATGGAATTAAACCTTGCGGAAAAGCTAATAGCTTAAAGGCTAGGTAAGAGCTAATTAACACCCTTCTTGGCGAGCCTCATGGCTTGCTTTTTTATGTCCGTTCTTTGAAAAATTAATTAATAAATACAAGTAAAGATTTGCAGCTTAAGCTATCAATGAAAGCTATTTTTGGTTATTACTCTCAAGCCTTTTTAAGGCAACCCCATCGATGAGCACATAACACCAAAAATTATTCCCTCATTAGATATAAATCTAATGCTAGGGAACGTTTCAAATAAGCTTATTATTGCTAAGGAAAAAATAAAACCTATCGCAGAAAAAACTAGCCAAGTTTGTGTGGCATGAACCTCCTTTTATAATTGTGCTTTTTTAGCGAGCTTATACGCTTGTTTATTTTTATACATTGCCCTGTCTGCCTCATTTAATAGTTTTTCAAATGACTGCCTTTGTTTGTCAGTAAAGCTATAACCAATACTGAGCGATAAATCGCAAACGTCTTCTTTGAGTAAGGCTTTTGAATACTCAGTCGAAATTTTATCCATAATGTAGCCAATCTTACTTTTATCGCTTACTTGCATTACCACAACAAACTCATCACCTCCGATACGCCCGACTATATCAGCATCTCTTAAATGGGTTTTTAGCGTATCTGCCAATATAATTAAGGCTTTGTCACCCACTTCATGACCAAAGGTGTCATTTAATTTTTTAAAGTCGTTTATATCAATAAATAAACAACATACATCAAAACCTAAGCGTAGCGCTAAATTAAGCTTTTGCTGAGCGAGTAAACTAAGTGCTCGGCGGTTATAGATATTAGTTAGCGCATCGAGCATGGCTATTTCGCGCATTTGTTCATAACTATAAATAAGCGCTAAGTCGTCTTCAATTAAATCGCGTAGTTGTTCTATAAGCTCAAAATATTCATTGGTATAAGTTGTTTTTTTAGTGTCTTTTAAGCATAGCGTGCCAAATACTTCGCCTTCAGGCCAATGGATTGGTAAACCTAAGTAGGATTCAACACCATCTTCAACAACCTCAGGTAGAGTGTTCCATGCATCATTATTACTTGCATTATTAACGTATAAGGTATTGTTATTCTCTGCTACGTACTTACAAAAAAGAGGTGTTTGGGGGGGAAGGATAGGATTGGTCTCAAAGTTAGAGCCACCTTCGTTATTTCTAATAACAACGCGATAGCCTTTGCTTGTCGCCTGAACTATATAACCTGACGGGGCTGAAAAAAGCCCCGTTATAAGGTCGATTGTTTTTTGCCATTTATGCAAAGATATTTGGCCATCAATACCAGAAAATGCCCATTGATCGATTTCAAACATTACTTTACCTCAGCTACTTATTAGCCCCAGTATAGGCAATAAAACAAAGGAAAAGCTATTATTTACGACGCCTACTTGGCTCTCTTTTACCGGTAATACGCTTTTTATCGCGGTCTTTTCTCGACTTGTTAGTATTTTTACGATTATCTTTTGGCTTTTTATTAGGATCTGGCTCGTAGCCTTCTAACCACTGCGGCGTTAAACGCGTATCGAGTAGTACTTCAATTTCTTCTAGCAGCCATTGCTCATCAAGACTTACCAGCGACATAGCAAGTCCTTGCTCACCAGCACGACCTGTACGGCCAATACGGTGTACGTAGTCCTCGGCAATATACGGTAGTTCAAAGTTAATTACGTATCTAAGTGTGGAAATATCTAAACCACGCGCGGCTACATCGGTTGCAACAAGTACGCGTGTAATACCTTCTTTAAAATTTTGCAATGCACGGTCGCGTGCGCCTTGAGATTTATCGCCATGGATTGATTCTGTTTTTAAACCGTCTTTACACATTTCTTTAGCGAGCTGATCAGCCATTTGTTTTGTGCGAGTAAAAATAAGCACTTGGCGCCAGTTTTTCATACCAATCATGTGCGATACAAGTTCGCGCTTGCGGTCTTCATCTACAGCGTAAATAACTTGCTCTACTTCAACTGCGGCTGAGTTGCGCTTATCAACTTCAATTAGTTCTGGATTTTTAAGTAGTTTTTTACTGAGTTCAAACACGCTGTCATCAAACGTAGCCGAAAAGAGTAAAGTTTGGCGATCGCCTGGAATATGTCGCAATATACGTCGAATTTCATCAATAAAGCCCATATCAAGCATACGGTCTGCTTCATCAAATACGAGCGAATCTACACTTGAAAGTACCACACTGCCTTTAACTATATGATCAAGCAAACGCCCAGGTGTTGCCACGATAACTTGCGCTGTTTTAAGTGCTTTTATTTGAGGGCCAATACTTACGCCACCATAGGCTAAAGCGCCATTGATATGAGTGCCTTGTGCGTACTTTTCAAAGCTGGCAAATACTTGCTGAGCAAGCTCTCGTGTTGGTGTTAAAATTACAACGCGGGCAAGGCCTTGCTCATCTTTTTTAGGGGTATTTAAAAGCTTATGTAACAGCGGTAAAACAAAAGCAGCTGTTTTACCTGTACCTGTTTGCGCGCTGCCCATTACATCACTTCCGGCTAAAATAGGCGGAATAGTTTTAACCTGAATTGCGGTAGGTTGAGTGTAATTATTTTGCTCAATCGCTGTTAATAATAACGGATCGAGATTAAGTGATGAGAACGTAGTGGCAGACATAGGCTTAGCTTTAAAATAACAAAGAGCGCTATTGTACGCATATTACTGTACTGCGTAAATTAACCAGCCCAGAAAAGTATTTAATCGTGATTGCTCACTTTCGCTTTAGCGCTAAAACAATAAAAAAGGCGCTAAATAACAGCTGTATTTAGCACCTTTATAATTGCTGTAGCTTTAAGCTGGCTTTAGTGTTGCTTTACGTTCGTTGTAAAACGCTATTAAATCGTCAACTGTTGCTTGGCAGTATTCGCGAATACCCGAAACCACCATGTGCTTTTCACCACTACCTACTTTAACGCCGTTTTCTAACAGGTTAAAACGTAGTGTAATTTTTCCGCGCTTACCAGTGTACTCAAAGCTTGGCTCTGCAAATTCAAGTATTGGCGCTGTTATATCAAGGTTATCAAGATTAATAAGCATTGATTCGTAAATTACCATCGGACGAGCAGGGTTTATCATTACCTCTTGCTTGCCCATTAATGGGATAATTACATGCGGAAAGGTAGTACCAGAAAACTCAACATAATTTTTTATTAGACTATTAGTTAGTGCTGGGCATTGGCTGGTTTTACCGCTGCGCTTTACCTTTAAAATAACTTTTTCGCCATTGGTAACATCAAACTCATCGGCTCCCTCAGGGAAATGTAGTTTGGTGTTTTCATCAACCATACCGGCAAAAGTAAATTCCATTTGTTCACTAATACCGTAGCGATCTAGTACCAATGAAAAAAGTAAGTCTCCTGGCGCGCAAAACTTTTTGGCATCTTTGTCATGAAGTGGATTGTAATCATCAGCAACGCATTTAGCGAAGCGACAACCTTGCTCACGAGAGATAGAAACATAATCAGCGTGCTGCTGAAAAAAAGGACTTAACATAGTGTGTTCACTGCTTAAACTGCTTATAACCTGTCCATACTACCAGAAAAAAAATACTGAGAGGTCGAATCTGTTAGATTAGTTACTAAATAAAACAGAGCAATAAAAAACAATGACCTTTTATTTATTAGCGCTATCAATTATATGTGTTTTTCCGTACTGCAAAATATCAATAATGCGACAACCCCTTTGGCACTACTTACTAGCTTTAGGTGTTGTAAGAAAGAAATTAGCTGGACAGCCACTTTAACTGTACTAAGAGACGGTGTTTTATGGGAAGCGCCAAAAGTTATAAATTAACTATTAACGCCATAGTCTCTTGTTATGAATTTTCGTGCTTCCAGTTTAGATATTTACAAAGCCCTTCCAAGTCAGGAAATAAAGTATGGCTGTTAACACCGTGCCTATCTAATGCTTTTAGCATTGTTTTAAAATGGCAAGGATCTGACTGTCTGTAAAATGTGCTTTTTTCATAATTTTCTCCTGTGTTTACAATAAGAGAAAATTCTACGTTTGGCATCTATTATTTTTAGGGGGGATTACCGGGCCATCTATTTTTACTTTCATTTTGTCTACATAGCTCAGCTTTTTGCGTGATTCATTATTTATAATAATGCACTCTTCATGCTGTTTTTGTTGGCTTTTTCCGTAATAATTAGGATGGGTGTCATCCTAATTAGCTTTTTCTCGACAATATAACAAAGGGCATACTCAAAAGTGCCTGGCAAAATTTGCTCAGCGAAATTGATAGGAATGAATTTATTTTGACAGGATAAGTCAGGCTTGACTTCTCACCCAAAGAAAGTGCCATAACAGTTTACCATGGGTGAATAATATCTATTAGATCACAGCGAATAGATGGATTAAAGGTTAAAAAGCAACCAACCAAGAACAGTTGGATACGTTCCTAAAAAGAGTAATTCTACAGCCTATCGTGGTAGAGCGACCTATTGCTAGGCCGACCCCACACAGATCCGGACGTGCGG